>JAYTAM010000131.1:0-20922 GCA_043737505.1 Thermoanaerobaculia bacterium | reverse complement strand
GGCGCGCTTCTTCACCCGCGCTGCCTTGGTGACTGCCTTGGCGGTGCTCTGGACGGTCGGCGCCTTCTGGCCGTAGCCGTAACCGTAGCCGTAGCCGTAGCGGCCGAGGAGGCCGGACCCCCTCGACTCGTTGGAGATGTCCGGCACCACCGCGAGCACCGGCAGGCCCAGCAGGCGCTCGACCTCTTCCGTGCTCTTCAGCGTGCGGTCCATGTAGTGCAGCAGGAAGACGACCCCGAGGCCGAGGAAGAAGCCCGAGCCCAGGCCCATGGTGGCGCTCCGCCGCAACGACGGCCGGAACGGTCCGCCGGGAACGAGGGCGCGGTCGACGATGCGGACGTTCGACTCGCCCGTCGCCTGCAACCGCGAAGTCACATCGGTTTCGGACTGCTTGCGCACCAGCTCGTCGAGGAGCGCGCGGCGGGTCGAGATCTCGACCTGCAGGTTGTTGTACTCGACCGCCGCCGAGTTCATCTGGCGGTTCTCGCCCTTGGTCTGATTCAGCTGGGCGACCAAGGCGTACTCGCGCCGCTGCAGCGTCTGGACCTCACCCCGGGCGGCATCGCGCGCCTGGAGAAGGGCATTCGCAGCGACCGTCTTCAGGTTGCGCTGCGCCTGCTCGATCTTGCCCTTGAGCTCGATCATCGCCGGCCATTCCGGCTTGTAGGTGTTGAGCTTGGTGGCGTACTCGCGCTCCATCTCGAGGAGCTGCGAGCGCTGCTCGGCGAGGAGCGGATCGGCGAGAACGTCGGCCGCGCGGTCTCCCGTCGCCGACTGCAGCTCGTTCAAACGGGCCTCGCGGTTGATGCGCTCGGAGACCGCGGTGATGTACTCCTGGTTCAACGCCTCGAGACGGCGCAGAGTGACGTTGGTCGCCGGATCGACCGAGACGATGTCGGAGCGCCGGCTGTAGGCCTGAAGCTGGTTCTCCTTGTCCTGGATCTCCATCTTCAGGGTTTCGATCTGGGCGGCGAAGAAGGTCGACGCTTTGCCGGCGACCCGAGTGCGGTTCTCGATTCCCCAGTCGATGTAGGCGTCGGCAAAACCGTTCGCCACCTTGGCGGCGAGCACCGGCGAGCGCGAGCGGAAGCCGATCTCGACCAGCTGGGTCGTTCGGATCGGGTTGACCTCGAGACCGCCCTGCAGGGCGCCAGCGAGCCCGCCGATCGCCGCTTCGTCGTCGGCGGCGGTGAAGGTGCCGGAGGCCTTCCCGGCATCGCGCGCCGCGGCCCCCGGATTGAAGTCGGGATCGCCCTGGAGCCCGAGGTCGACCACCACGCGCTCGGCGAGCCCGCGGCTGGTGAGCAGGCGGTACTGCGTCGGGTAGTACTCGAGGTTGAACCAGTTGTCCATCCACGAGTCCTGCACCGCCTTGAGCGGCAGTGACACCCGGCGCTCGATCTGGATCATCGTCGCGGCGCGGTACTCCTTCGGCGTCACCGCGAACTGGAGCAGCGAGACCGAGAGCGCGAGAAGAGTGACGAGGGCGACCAGACGCCAGCGCGCGGTGACCACGCGCAGGTAGTCGGCGAGGTGGAACTCGCTCTCCGGCTCGGCCGGATCGAGCCCCGGATTCGGCGCCGGCGCTCCCTGCGGAAATGAACTGGTGGGTGGGGTCACAGTAGGGATTCCTTGATGACCAGGACGTCGCCGTCGGCGAGCGAGAGGTCGGGCTCCTTGCCGGCGAGGATCTTCCGGTAGTCGACCTCGACCTCTTCCTGCAGCGACTCGCCCTTCCGCCGCTTGATCGCCATGCGCTTCGAGGCACGGTCGGTGAGCCCGCCGGCGCGCGCGATCACCGAGAGCACCGTAATGCGGTCGGTACTCTTGAAACTGATGGCGCCGGGAGTGAGTACCTCGCCGAGACAGAAGATCGTCACCTCGACAGTCACCGGCACGTTGATCAGATCGTTGGCGAAGATCGGGATGTTCGCCCGCGGGTCGCCGCGCACGAAGAGGTCCTCGATGCGGATGGCCACCTGGTCGGAGAGGCCGTTCTCGGCGCGGCGCAGCACGTAGAGGGTCTCGGCGTGCGATTCGGAGAGGCCGCCGGCGGCGGCGAGCGCCTCGATGAGCGTCCAGCGGCCGGGGAAGGCGAGATTGCCGGGGGTGCGCACGGCTCCGACGATCAGGATCGGGCGCGAGCGCGCCTCGCGGACTTCGACCGACACCGTCGCGCGGTTGACGTATTTCGCCTCGAGGAGCTCCTTCAGCTGCTGCGCGAAGCCGGTCTCGGTCAGTCCCTCGGCGGGAACCTCGCCGATGAGCGGCAGATTCACCTTGCCGTTCTCCGCCACCCGCACTTCGACGTTCAGCTCCGGCACCTCGTAGACCTTGATCGCTATCTGGTCTTTGGGGCCGAGGCGGTAGCTGACCGTTGTGCCGGCGGGCAGGACCTGGGCTTCGGCGATCGGAGCCAGCGGAGCTAGCGGAGCCAAGCCGGAGAACGCCGCGAGCGCCAGAAAAAGCCCGACGCCAGCGACGAAGGCTTTGGAAGTACGGAGGTTGCGCACGGCGGGCGCCGAAGGAAATCCCATCAGAACCCGGGATTATACGGGCTTCGGGGGGCTAAAAGGGGCCGGTCAGTACCAGGTGCCTTGACCGAATCCGAAGCCGAGGTTGGCGAGGATCTGGGAGACCTTCTGGCTGGGCCGGCCGCTGCCCGCGGCAGGCGAAATCTTCGATTCCTGGTAGCCCACCTGCAGGTTCATCTCCCAGGGCAGCTCGACGTTGAGGCTGGCGCCGTAGCTATCGGCGTCGTCGGAGCCGGCATCCGTGCCATCGGTCCGGGAATAGTCGTGGGTACCGCTCTCGCCGAAGAGGTCGAGCCGCAGGCGCCAGCCGAGCCCGAACTCGACGCCCGCACCGATTCGCTGGTCGACGTAGGAGGAGGCTTCCGCTACCAGCAATGAGTAGGCGAGCTGGCGAGCGCCGTAGAGCCGGGCGCTGAACGACTCGCGCGGCCGCCACTCGATCCGCGCGCCGCCGGTCGAGCTGTCGAAATCGGAAAATTCCGAGCCGTCGACGGCAGCGATCTGGTTCTCCTGGTAGATCAGGTCGACGAGAAGCTTGGGCCGCTCGTAGCCCATCTCGACGTACCAGAAGTCGCCGGCGTTCGAACGGTCGAGCGCCTCGGTATCGAAGTCGGACTCGCTGTGGCCGACGCCGGCGCCGATGCGCAGCTTCTCGCTCGGGTAGTAGCGCACGCCCCCGCGATAGGCGACATCTTCGCGGTCGAGACCGTCGAAGAAGTCGGCGAGAAGTGGATCGTCGCTGTCGTCCACGAGGCTCTCGACCGAGCTGTCTTCACCGCGCGCGAAGATCGTCAGGCGGCGGACGACCGGCACCTCGAGGGTGACGATGAGGCGGTCGTTGCGCGAGGTGTAGCGCTGCAGGACTTCGCCGGTCGCATAGTCGAAGTCCTCGTTGCGCTCAGCGGTGACGGCGATCGCCAGACGGTTGAAGTAGGTGAAGCTGCCCAGCCCGAAGCGCTGGTTGACGCGGCGCTCCTCTTCGCGCTCCTGCCACCAGATGTACTCCGGCAGGGCGTAGGCGGCGAAGGTCGTCTTCGACCCGACCGGCAGATAGGCGCGCAGACCCGCTCCCGCGCGCGCGGTGAGGTCGGAATCGGAGCCGGTTGCGTCTCCGCTCGAGTCGCCGGGACGATCGACGAAGGCGAGATCGGAGATCCAGATCGCCGGATCGAGGCGCAGCGGACCAGCGTGCCAACGGGCCTGGTCGACCGCTTCGGCGAGCGCCGCCTTGCGCCCTGCGGCCTCGTCGGCGGCACCGCCCGGCGGCGTATACTGCCGCACCTGTGCCCCCAGAGGTGAGGTCGAAACCAGCGCCAGGAAAGCTGCAGTCGCGGCGATCCCTGCGCACGTCGCTCCCGCGGCGAGACCTGCGCCGCGTACTCTTCCCGTCGGCTGTTTCGACATTCAGCGAATGATACGACACGTCCGGCCGCGCGCTCTCGTGCTTTCGGCGCTCGTGGTCGCCGCGCCGCTGCCGTTCGGCAGCGTCGCACCGGGGCCCGCGTCGGCGCTGCTGCTCGGAGCGCTCGCGGCGCTCCTTCTGGCGCTGTGGACGCCCGAGAGCTCCGCCGCGCCGGACTCCGACGAGAGCCTGCCGCGCGAGCTCGCAATCGCCACCACGGCCCTCGCCGCCGTGGCGCTTCTCGGCTGGCTGCAGTCCCTGCCGGTGCCGGCGGCGATCTCCGGGCTCCTCGCCCCCGAGACCGTGCGCCTCACCGAGCAGGCACGGGAGCTCGCCGGCAGCGCGCCGGGCCAAGCGGCGGAAGCCGGTAGCCGGAGCGGCGGCCAGAGCGGCGCCCTCTCGCTCGCGCCGGCGGCCAGCCGCTCGGCGGCGCTCGACTGGCTCTTGCCCGCGGCGGGCTTCCTCACCGCGGCGTGGATCGGCGAGTCGCGCCGGGTGCGCCGCACCCTCGGCGGAGCGCTTCTCCTGGCCGCCGTGGCGCAGGTGGTCCTCGGCGTCGTGCAGTGGATCTCGCGCTCGAGCACGCTCTGGGGGGTGACGCTCACGCCGACGGGATCGCGCCTCCGGGGCAGCTTCGTCAACCCCAATCATCTGGCGCTCTTCCTCGAGATCGCGCTGGCGGTGGCGTTCGCCTGGGTCTGGTGGTCCGCGCGCCGGACCTATCTCGACGGCGGGCGTGCCGAGGATGGTCTGCTCACTGTCGGGCCGCCGGCGCTTCTCTTCCTGGTGATCTTCGCCGGCCTGGTGCTGACCGGATCGCGCGCGGCGCTGCTCGCGGCGCTGGCGGCGATGTGCGTCCAGGGAATGGTGATTGGCAGTCGTCGAGGAAGAAAGTGGTTGCTGGGGGGCGGCCTCGCGGTCGGGCTCGCCGGCGTGGCGGCGATCGCCGCGCTCGGCGCCGAGGGGACCTTCGCGCGCCTTGCGGCGAGCTCCGTCGACGAGCTCGGCGGCGGCTACCGCGTCGAGGCCGCCGGAGCGACCTTCGACCTCTTCCAGCTCTTTCCCGTGGCGGGCTCCGGCCTGGGCAGCTTCGAAGCCGCCTTTCCACTCGTCCAGCCGCCGACCATCCCCGGATTCTGGCGCCACGCCCACGCCGACTGGATCGAGTACCTGGCGACGACCGGCCTGGTCGGCGCGGCGCTCCTTGCGACAGCGCTCTTCTTCTACGGCAGGCGCCTGCGGCAGGTGGTCGTCCACGGCGAGCGCTCCGAGGGGCGCGCGGCGGGCCTCGCGGCTCTCGGCGCGCTGGTCGCCGTCTCGATCCACTCCTTCGCCGACTTCGGCCTGACCATCCCCGCCAACGCCTTCGCCCTCGCCGTCGTCTGCGGCGCTGCCGGGGCAACGCGGCTGAGCCAAGCCTCTCACCCCAGCCACTAGCTCGACTTCTCACCCGCTTCCTGCTGCGGCGCACCCTTTGTCCAACTTCTCGCGAGCTTGTCGCGAGTAGGGGTTGGAGGAGTGCAAATGAAACATTCGATCTGGATCGTCCTGTTGCTGTCGCTCGCGGGGTCCGTTCCCGCTGCCGGTGTGGTCCTCACCGTCCAGACGCTGGTCGATGCCGACGTAGCGGAGGGGCTGTGCTCGCTGCGCGAGGCGATCGTGGCAGCGAACGGCGACGTGGCCTATCGCGAATGTCCGGCGGGATCCGGCGCCGACCGGATCGAGTTCGGCGTGTCGGGCACGATCGCCCTCTCGGGCGACCTGCCGGAGATCACCGATTCGCTCGACATCGCCGGCCCGGTGGTCGCCGGCGGAGCGATCCTGATCACTATCGATGGCGCCGATCAGTTCCGGCCGATTCTCGCCACCGGCGGCGGCGCAATCGAGCTGAAATTTTCGCGCATCGCATTCCTACGCGGCTATGCGCTCGAGTCCGGAGGATGTATCTCCGTGCCCGACGGCGGAGATCTCCTCGAGGTGCGTCGTGTCCGCTTCGAGGACTGCTCGTCGGACAACGACGGCGGCGCGATCGACGCCTTCGCGGTCGACCAGACGACGATCCGCGACTCGACCTTCGTCGGCAACTCCGCCGGCGGCCACGGCGGCGCCGTGCAGTGCTGGAATTTCGGTGCGCTGACGGTCGAGGACTCCACTTTTACGGCCAACGACGCCGGCCTGATCGGGACCACCGGGTCGGCGGGCGCGATCGCGGTCTCGTTCGTCGACCTCGTCCTGCGGCGATCGACCCTCAGCAGCAACTCCGCACGCGGCAACGGGGGCGGGATATCCATGGGAGGGATTTCGACGGCCTCGATCGAATCGTCGACGATCGTCGGCAACAGCGCCGGCGTGTCGACGACCACCGGCGCGGGAGGCGGGCTCTCACTCCTGAGCAATACGGAGATCACCTTCGTCAACACCGTCGTCGCAGAGAACTTCGACCTCTCCGCGTCGGGCTCCTCGGCCGCCGACGTCTACATCTCCGGTGGCGGGGTTCCGGCGGTAGTGACCAGCGGGGGATTCAACTTCATCGGCGATCACGACTCCGCCGAGGTCGCCTTCCCTCTCGGCCCCGGCCCCGGGCAACCGAACGCCTTCGGCGACTTCGTCGGCGACACCGCAGCACCGCTCGATCCTCTGCTGGGCGCGCTCACCGACCGCGGAGGGCCCACCTGGACGCGCGAACCGCTCCCCGGCAGCCCGCTGATCGACCAGGGGAGCTGCGCCGGCGACACCCGGGACCAGCGCGGTTTCTTTCGCCTCGAAACCGGCTTGCGGATCGTCGACGATCCGAGCGTGGTGAACTTCGCCGCCGGCTGCGACATCGGCGCCGTCGAGCTCGGAGCGACCAACGCCCAGGGGCTCCTCCTCCGCGGCGACTTCGAGACCGGAGACTCCGCCGCCTGGTCGGGCGAACTGCCCTGAAAAGGAGCCAAAAAACGAGAAAACGGGGACACGATAAAGGGACACCTTGAACAACAAGGTGTCCCTTTATCGTGTCCCTCTATCGTGTCCCTTTATTGTGTCCCCGGGTCACCGGGTCAGCCGGTCAGACCGGTCAGACGCCGGGGGTGGTCGACGGGGTTCCTTCGTCGCCGCCCTTCGGCAGGTCTTCGACGTACCAGCGGCCATCGATCTTGACGAAGCTGAAGGCGTCGCCGCCGACGGTGCCGGTCGCCTTGTCGCCGTCGATCTTGAGATTCTCGAGACCGCCCTCGGGGATCTTGACCGGGTCGTTGTCGCCGGCCGCCTGGTCGCCCGGCATCGCCTTCATCACCGCCAGGGCGTCGGTGAGAAACGCGCCGTGGTCGATGTTGGCGAACAGCTTCTCGATCTCCTGCTGCGTCGGCTCGGGCTTCTCCGGCTCGCCCTCCTTCGGCATCGTCGGCAGGCCGTACTTGGCCGTCAGGTTGTTGTAGGCGGTCTTCAGACCTTCGATTTCCTGCTTCGCCTTGGCCTTCTGCTCTTCGGCCTTCTGCTTGTCTTCGGCAGACGGCGCTGCGGAGCCATCGGCCATGCCGGCCATGCCGTCGGCCATCGCGCCGCCCATCTCGAGGCCCATGTCGGCAAAGGCGACCATCATCGTCGCGCCCATGTACATCGCCATCGCCATCTCGGTGCGGTTCTTCGGCGTCAGGCAGGCGGCGATTTCGGAGAAGTCCTCCTTGGCGGCGCCGGCCTTCATGCGCGCGACGAGCAGTTCGGGGGTTTCGGCGCCCGGCAGCGCCTTGGTCGCCGGTGCGCCCGTCATGGCTGAACCCGACGCGGCAGCATCTGCCGCCGGGGCGTCAGCCGCCTTCTTGGCGCAGCCGATCGTGGAGGCGAGCGGCAGAAGGCTCACCAGGGCAACGGCAGGCACCGTCAACGAACGCAGTCTCATCCAGTTCATCGGATCTCTCCTTGGAAATGTTCCGCGAGTCCCCCCGCGTCCTTCATGAATACGCAATCGGCCCCCGAAAGGGGACGCGGTATCAGAGCCCGTCAGCCGCCGAGCAGGCCCACCACTTCGCCGTTCACCCAGTCCATCTTTTCGGCCTGCGGCTCGGCGGGGAGACCCGGCATGCGGATGATCTCGCCGAGGAGCGGGACGACGAAGCCGGCCCCCGCCGAGAGCACGACGCGGCGCACCGTGATGTCGAAGTCGCGCGGCCGGTTGACCAGCGACGGGTCGTCGGACAGCGAGTTCTGGGTCTTGGCGACGCAGATCGGCAGCCCGCCGTAGCCCAGGGCAACGATCTGCTTGAGGTCGCGGGTCGCCGCCTTGGCGAAGGAGACCGAGCGCGCGCCGTAGATACGCTTGGCGATGATTTCGATCTTCTCCGGAATCGGCAGACTCCAGTCGTAGAGCGGCGTGTACGGAGCCTCGGCGAGCGCGGCCTGGGCGATGACCGCACGCGCGAGCGCGCGGCCGCCTTCGCCCCCCTTGGTGAAGACTTCGGCGAGGGCGCAGGGCGCGTCGAGCTCCGCACAGGCGCTCTGGACGACCGCCAGCTCCTCTTCCGAATCGGTGGGAAACCGGTTCATCGCCACCACCGGTGTGCGACCGAAGATGCGGATGTTCTCGATGTGCTTGCGCAGGTTGTCGAGACCGCGCGCGACCGCCGCCGGGTCGGGCTCGCCGAGCTTGTCCTTGCCGATGCCACCGTGGCGCTTGAGGGCGCGGACGGTGGCGACGAGCACGACGGCGGCGACTTCCAGATTCGCGTAACGCGCCTTGATGTCGAGGAACTTCTCGGCCCCGAGATCCGCGCCGAAGCCGGCCTCGGTCACCACCCAGTCGGCGTGCGCGAGCGCCATCCGGGTGGCAATCACCGAGTTGCAGCCGTGGGCGATGTTGGCGAAAGGCCCGCCGTGCACGAACGCCGGCACACCCTCGAGACTCTGCACGAGGTTCGGCATCACGGCGTCCTTGAGCAGCAGCATGAGCGCGCCCACCGCCTTGAGGTCGGCGGCGGTGACCGGCGTGCCGTCGGGGCGCAGGGCGACGATGAGGCGCGCGAGACGGACCCGCAGGTCGGCTTCGTCGTCGGCGAGGCAGAGTGTCGCCATGATCTCGGAGGCCGGGGTGATGTCGAAGCCGGTCTCGCGCGGCACCCCTTCGCCGGCTCCGCCGAGGCCGACCATGACCTGGCGGAGCGCCCGGTCATTGAGGTCGATCACCCGCCGCCAGAGGACCTTGCGCGAGTCGATACCCAGGGCGTTCCCCTGCTGCAGGTGGTTGTCCACCAGCGAGGCGAGGAGATTGTTCGCCGAGGTGATGGCGTGGAAGTCGCCGGTGAAGTGCAGATTGATGTCCACCGCCGGCACGACGATCGACTTGCCGCCGCCGGTGGCGCCGCCCTTCAGGCCGAAGGTCGGACCGAGCGAGGGCTCGCGCAGCGCCAGCGCGACGCTCTCGCCGTTGGCCGCCAGACCCTGCGCCAGGCCGATCGAGATCGTCGTCTTGCCCTCGCCCGCCGAAGTCGGCGTGAGCGCGGAGACCAGGATGACCTTGCCTTCCGGACGCCGGGCGAGCCCTGCAGCGCGCGCCTCGAGGCGGATCTTGGCCTTGTCGTCCCCGTAGGGGATCAGGTGCTCCCGCGCGATCCCGAGATCGCGCGCCACTTCCACCACCGGTCGTACACCGCCGCTGCCACCCATGTTCGTCTCCTTGAGGAAGAGAGCCTATGCCGAGTGGGGGCCCGAAAAGAATCGCCCGCTCCACTCTGCCGCTTCACTCTGCGATGCGCGGCAGCTCTCCTTGCAGCGTTGCTTCGCCGGCAGTGCGCCGGGACCGCACTCGCCTCATTGAATGTAGCCGAGACTGCGCAGACGCTCGCGATCCTCCGCCGGCAGGTCGGCCGCCGGAGCGCCGACTCCCAGCGTTCCGGCGGCGTGGCTCGCCGCTCTGCGATCGAGGAGCTGCCAGAGGGCGACGAGCGCGGCATCCTCCGGCGACCAGGTGGCCCGGTCCTGCGGCAGCGGCCGCAGCGAATGCTCGCCGGGATCGGCGGCGAGATCGAAGACCGAGAATGCGCCGCCGCTGCGGCGGTCGGCGCGCAGCGGACCGATCAGGAGTTTGTGATCCACCGTGAGCATTCCGCGGTGAACGAACGAAATCGTCCGCCCGTCCTCGACGAACTCCTCGCCCGAGAACTCTTCCAGCAGGACCGGCTGCGCCCGGCGCTCCTCGGCCTCTTCCCAGAGCGGCCGCAGGCTCCTTCCCACGGGATCCATCCTTCCCTTCCCGACGCCGAGGACGTCGAGCAGAGTCGGCGCGAGATCGATCAGGCCGGCGAGCTGGTGCACGATCCGCCCCTGCGGTATTCCAGGGCCGATCCAGAGCAGCGGAACGTGGATCTGCTCCTCGTGGAGCTTCCGCCCGTGACCTGTTCCGCCGTGCTCGAGAAACTCCTCACCATGGTCCGAAGTGACCAAAACGTGCGTGTTGGCCAACAGGCCGTCGCGGTCGAGGGCGTCGAGAAAGACGCCCAGGTCGCGATCGGTGCCGCGGATCTCGGCGTCGTAGAGCCCTTCGAACTGCGCGAGGTCGTCCGGACCGGGCGGAGCCACGGTGAGATTCGCGAAGTCGGCGATCGAGCCGGTGATCGGACCGCGGTAGCCGGGAACGGAGAACTCCGCTGCGTCGGCGGCTTCGGGCGAGTAGGGACCGTGCGGGTCGAGCAGGTGCACGTAAGCGAAGTACGGCGAGGTCCGCTCTTCGCGGAGCACCGAGAACGCTCTCGCCAGCACCTCGGCGTCGGAGGCGCTCGCCGCGACATCGTCGGGCACGATGAGGCCCGGGTGGATGCTGAGTCGATAGAGCTCGAAGAAGCGCTCGAAACCCTGGTCGAAACCGAGCGCTGGGTGGATCTGCGGGTTGGCGACGAAGGCGAGCGTGCGATAGCCGACGAAGCGCAGGCGCTCCGGCAGCGTCTCGAGGGAGGGCGACAACGTCTGTGCCGAAGAGACGACGCCGTGCTCGCCGGGCAGAAGCGAGGTCAGGAGGGTAGCCACCGAAGAGCGCGTCCAGCTCGAGTGGGAGTGAAAGCGGTCGAAGTAGACACCGCGACGGGCGTACTCGGCGAGGCGGGGCGAGGTCGGCCGGGCATACCCCGCGAGGCTCAGGTGATCGGCGCGCAGGGTATCGACGACGATCAGAATGACGTTCGCCCGCGGCTCGCGGGCGCAGGCCGCGAGCAGAATGGCGCTCGCCAGCACGGGCGACAGAGAGAGCGCTTTCAGTCGCAAACTCGGTCCGTTCTGCCGTAGAGGTTGAGGCTTTCCGGCTTGAGGAAGGTGGCGAGCGTCAGGCCGTAGCTTTCAGCGAGGCCGACGGCGATCGAGGAGGCGGCGCCGACCGAGGCGAGGAGCGGGATGCCGGCGACGATCGCCTTCTGCACGATCTCGAAACCGAGGCGGCCCGAAACGACCAGCACCGCATCCGAGAGCGGCAGGAGCCGCTCGGCGAACGCCCAGCCGATGAGCTTGTCGACGGCATTGTGGCGACCGATGTCCTCGCGCGCAGCGAGGAGACCCCCGCCCGCGTCGAAGAGCGCCGCGCCGTGCAGACCGCCGGTCGCGGCGAAGACCGGCTGCAGCGTCCGCAGGCGATCGGGCAGGCTCTCGAGAAGGGTGCGCTCGATGCGGAGCTCCGAGACGATCCGCGGCGAGCGGATGGCGAGGTCGGCGATCGAGTTCTTGCCGCAGACCCCGCAGCTCGCCGAGGCGTAGAAGTTGCGCGCCACGACCGGCGCGCCGCCGCCGTCCGGTCGAACCGCGAGCTCGACCGCGACGACGTTCTTGCAGTCGCCCTCGAGGAGCGACTCCGGATGCCCGAGGCTGAGGATCTCGCCGGCCTCGTGGACCAGCCCCTCGCTCCACAGGAAGCCGGCGACGAGCTCTTCGTCGTTTCCGGGGGTGCGCATCAGCACTGTGAACGGCTGGCCGCCGATGCGGATCTCGAGCGGCACCTCGAGGGCGAGCCGGTCGATTTCGTCGCTCGCCTGGCCGGCGCGCAGACGCCGCACCGGGGCCTCCACCCAGCCGGGCTCCGGCTGTGGGATCTGGGGCGGCTCGGCCATCGCCGTCATGTTAGCCTTTTCCCATGTCCAAGACCCGGCGTTTGACAGTGCCTCTGGTCCGCGATCGGAAGGGTGGAGAGCTCCGCCCGGCGACGTGGGACGAGGCCCTGGATCGCGCGGCCTCCGGCTTCCAGTCGGTGGTCGCCGATCACGGCCCGCAGGCCTACGGCATGTTCAGCTGCTCGAAGACGACCAACGAGATGAACTTCGTCGCCCAGAAGTTCTCGCGCGTCGCGATCGGCTCGAACAACGTCGACAGCTGCAACCGCACTTGACACGCTCCTAGCGTCGCCGGTCTGGCGACAGTGTTCGGAGCGGGAGGCGGTACGAGCTCCTATCAGGAGATCGAGGAGACGGACTGCGTCCTCCTGTGGGGATCGAACGCCCGCGAGACGCATCCGATCTTCTTCCATCACCTGCTGAAGGGAGTGCACCGCGGGGCGAAACTCGTGGTGATCGATCCGCGCCGGACGACCTCGGCGCAGTGGGCCGACCTATGGGTCGGCCTCGACATCGGTTCGGACATCGCGCTGTCGAACACCGTCGCGCACGAGATCCTCGCCGCCGGCCTCGAGAACAGAGAGTTCATCGAGCACGCGACGAGTGGCTTTCCGGCCTATCGCGACGACGTCGCGGAGTGGACGCTCGAACGCGGCGAGAAAGTCACCGGCGTGCCGGCAGCGGTCATCCGCGAGATCGCGCACACCTTCGCCCAGGCGCCGCGGGCGATGATCTGCTGGACGCTCGGTATCACCGAGCACCACAACGCGGTCGACAACGTCCTCTCGCTCATCAACCTGGCGCTCCTCTGCGGCCACGTCGGCCGCTACGGCTCGGGGCTCAACCCGCTGCGCGGCCAGAACAACGTCCAGGGGGGCGGCGACATGGGGGCGATCCCCGACCGCCTCGCCGGCTTTCAGCACATCGAGAACGCACCCCTCCGGGCCGCCTTCGAGCGCGCCTGGGGGTGCACGATTCCGCCCAAGAAGGGGCTTCACCTCTCGGGCATGTTCGACGCGATGCATCACGGCGAGATGAAGGCGCTCTACGTCATCGGCGAGAACCCGATGCGCAGCGAGGCCGATCAGGTGCGCACGCGCAAGCTCCTCGAAGGGCTCGACTGCCTTGTGGTCCAGGACATCTCGCTCACCGCGACTGCCGAGGTCGCCGACGTCGTCTTCCCGGCGGCCGCCGGCTGGTGCGAGTCCGAGGGCACGGTGACCTCGAGCGAACGCCGCGTGCAGCGCTCGCGCATGGCGATTCCCCCGCCCGCCGGAGCTAAGGACGACCTCGAGATCCTGTTCGAACTCGCGCGCCGCATGGGCCACGACTGGGGCGAGCCCGACCCCGAGAAGGTCTGGAACGAGGTGCGCAGCCTCTCTCCCGTGCACGCCGGGATGAGCTACGCCCGCCTCGAGGCCGAAGGCGGCCTGCAGTGGCCGTGCTACGACGAGACGCATCCGGGCGAGCTCTTCCTTCACACCCGCTTGTGGGAGCGGCCGGTGCTGGGGCCCCGCGCGCCGTTCCACGTCCTGCACGACGACCCGCCGGTCGATCTGCTCGACGCCGACTTCCCGTTCCGCCTCACCACCGGGCGGCGGCTCGCCGAGTACAACACCGGCGTGCAGACCGCCGGCTACGCCTCGCCGACGCGGCGCGGCGAGACTCTCGACCTCTCGCCCGAGGACGCGACCCGTCTCGAGGTCAGGAACGGTGACCTCGTTCGGGTCACCTCGCGGCGCGGCAGCCTCGAGGTGCCGGTGCACATCGATCCGGCTCTCCGTCCCGGCCTCACCTTCATGACCTTTCACTTCCCGGAGCAGGTCGCGACCAATCTGCTGACGATCGACGCGGTAGATCCGGTCTCCGGCACGGCCGAGTTCAAGGCGGCGGCGATCCGTATCGAGCCGCTGCCGCGGAAGGCTGAAACGTCCGCAAACGTTGCCGATAGCGCGCCCCAGCTGATGGAAAAGCTCTAGATGGACATCCAGGTTCACGGCGCGGAGCCCTCGCCCGAGGAGCGCGCAGCGGTCGACGGGCTGCTCGGCGAAGCCGCCACCGGTTGGGAAGGCGGCGCGCGGGACATCGCCCGCGACGGGCGCTCCGGCCGCGGCGGCCGCGAAGCGCGCGACCGGCGCGACCTGCTGCTGCCGGCGCTGCACGCCGTCCAGGATCGCATCGGCTGGGTGAGCGAAGGGGCGCTCAACTACATCTGCAGCCGGCTGACAGTGCCTCCCGCTGACGCCTGGGGCGTCATCACCTTCTACCATCTCTTCGCCACCACGCCGCGCCCGCGCACCGTCGCCCATGTCTGCGACGACCTCGCCTGCCGCCTGCGCGGCGCCGAAGAGCTTTGCGGCGAGCTCGAAGCCGAGCTCGGCCCGGCCGGAGTGCCGCGGATCGTCGGCGACTGCACCTGGATCCGCAGCCCCTGCCTCGGACTCTGCGAGCGCGCGCCGGCGGCGCTGGTCGTCCAGGCGGGTCCCACCCGCGAGACGGCGTCGTTCGGGCCGGTGCGGGACGCCCTGACCATCTGCCGCGCCATGGAAGGGGACACCACCGAGCTCTACATGGCACCGGCGGCTCGCCTTCAGGCACTGCGGCGTTCGGTGCCGCAGGCGGGAGACAAGGGCCTCAAGCTTCTCGCTCGCGTCGGCGCGGTGGATCCAGCGAGCCTCGACGCCTATCGCTCCTCCGGCGGCTACCGTGCCCTGCGCCGGGCCATCGACGTCGGACCGGCGGCGGTCCTCGCCGAGCTCGCGGCGTCGAAGCTAGTCGGGCGCGGCGGCGCCGCTTTTCCGGCCGGGCGCAAGTGGGAAGCGGTGGCGCGCGCCAGCCAGAAAACGCGCTACGTGATCTGCAACGCCGACGAGTCGGAACCGGGCACCTTCAAGGACCGCGTCCTGCTGGAAGAGGATCCGTTCGCGATCGTCGAAGCGATGACCATCGCCGGCTTCACCTGCGGCGCCGAAAAAGGCTTTCTCTACCTGCGCGGCGAGTATCCGCAGGCCGAGGTCCGCCTGCGTCACGCACTCCTCGCGGCGAGAGCCGCCGGCTTTCTCGGCCCGGATGTCGCCGGAGCCGGCTTCCGGTTCGACATCGAGATCCGCCGCGGCGCCGGCGCCTACATCTGCGGCGAAGAGACGGCGCTGTTCGAGTCGATCGAGGGCAAGCGCGGCGAGCCGCGCTCGAAACCGCCCTTCCCGGTCGAGGTCGGCCTGTTCGGCAAGCCGACCCTGGTGAACAACGTCGAGACGCTGGCGAATGTGCCGTGGATCCTGATGGAGGGTGCCGAAACGTACCGCACCCACGGAACGCCGGACTCCGCGGGGACGAAGCTCTTCTGCGTCTCCGGGGAGGTTACCCGCCCCGGTCTCTACGAGGTGCCGTTCGGCAGCAGCCTGCGACAACTCCTCGACCTGGCCGGCGGCGTCTCCGGTGGACGGGCGCTCCGCGCCGTGCTGCTCGGCGGCGCGGCCGGATGCTTCGTCGGTCCGGACCGCCTCGACCTGCCGCTCACCTTCGAGGACACCCGCGCCGCCGGCACCACGATCGGTTCCGGCGTCGTTCTGGTCTACAGCGAGAGCGCCGATCTCGGCGACGCGCTGCTCCGGATCGCCGAGTTCTTCCGCCACGAATCGTGCGGACAGTGCGTTCCCTGCCGCGTCGGCACGGTGCGCCAGCACGAGCTGCTCGAGCGGCTGAAGCGCCGGACTCCGATCGGCGACCGGGCGCAGGA
The DNA here is from genome assembly GCA_043737505.1 of Thermoanaerobaculia bacterium. Classification (GTDB taxonomy): domain Bacteria; phylum Acidobacteriota; class Thermoanaerobaculia; order Multivoradales; family JAGPDF01; genus JAGPDF01. The sequence continues at coordinate 5,184 of JAYTAM010000131.1, read as the reverse complement.
GATGGCGCTCTTCGGCGAGCTCGCCCAGGCGATGCGCGACGCCTCGATCTGCGGGCTCGGCCAGACCGCCTCCACCGCCGTCGCCTCCGCCCTGGCACTCTTCGATCCGTTCCCTGACGTATTGTCAGCGTCCGAGCCCTCATGACCGCCGACCCGATCTGGTTCACGCCGCCGCCGCGCTCGCCGCGCATTCCCGAGGCGCCGCCGCGCCCGCCGGCGAAGCCGGTGGCGCTCGAGATCGACGGCAGGCCGATCGAGGTCGAAGCGGGAGCGACGCTCCTCGACGCCTGCCGCGGCGCCGGCATCGACGTACCGACCCTGTGCTTTCTCGAGACACTCACGCCAGCCAACGCCTGCCGGCTCTGCGTCGTCGAGGTCGAAGGGGCGCGCGTGCTCGCTCCGGCGTGTTCGCGCCGGGCCGAGCCGGGAATGAAGGTGCAGACGCAATCCGAGCGCACGCGCCTGTCGCGCAAGCTCGTGCTCGAGCTGCTCGGCTCATCGGTCGACCTCTCGACCGCTCCAGGTCTGGCCGACCTCATGCGCGACTACGGCGCCGAGCCGACGCGCTTCGGCGCTCGCGACGAGATCGCTCGCGTCGAGTCGGGGGTCAAGATCGACAACGACCTCTACGTTCGGGACTACGGCAAGTGCGTGCTCTGTTACAAGTGCGTCGACGCCTGCGGCCACGACGCCCAGAACACTTTCGCCATCACCGCCGCGGGGCGGGGCTTCGACGCGCACATCTCGACCGAGTGGAACGTCCCGCTGCCGACCTCGGCCTGCGTCTACTGCGGCAACTGCATCGCCGTCTGCCCGACCGGCGCGCTGATGGCGAGTCACGAGTTCGATCTCCGCCAGGCGGGCAACTGGCGGGAGGAGGAGCAGACGCAGACCGACACGATCTGCGGCTACTGCGGCGTCGGCTGCACGCTCACCCTGCACGTGCAGGACGAACGCATCGTCAAGGCGACGTCGCCGATCGAGAACGGAACCACCCACGGCCACCTCTGCGTCAAGGGCCGCTTCGGCTTCGAGTTCGTGCAGATCGGCCGCGGCGGCGCCGGTCCGCGGGCTGACTGAAAGGGACCCCACCTTGGCATCGCCGCAGGTCATCGCTCGTGTCGTCGCACTCGCATCCCTGTTCTCGCCCGCCCTTGTCGCCGCGGCACTTGCTCCGGCGACGCGCACCGACCGCGTCCTGGTCCGCCTGGCTCCCGGCCGGGCGCTCCCGGCGGCGTTCTCCGCACCTGGTAGCACTGCGCGGCATCTGTTCGGCGACTGGTGGCGGCTGCCGGTTCCGGCCGGCGACGCGATCGCCCCCCTCCTCGCACGGTGGGCTTCGAGCGGCGACTTCGACCGCGTCGACAGCGACCTCATCCAGCATCTCGCCTTCGGCGGAGAGCTCACCTCGTCGGCGCAAAAGACGACTTCGAATCCGGCGAGCGCTGGCGGAGGAGATCTCGTTTCAGACGACCCGCTCTTCGCGCGGCAGTGGCATCACCGGCTGATCGGCGCCGAGGCCGCCTGGCTGCGATCGACCGGCGAAGGGGTCCGGGTCGCAATCGTCGACAGCGGCGTGAGCGTCGCGACATCGTCCGAAGACGACGGTCTCTGTCGTCCGCTCGCCGGCGAGTACGACGCGGTGCTGGATCTCGAGGGCCCGGGAACCGCAGCCGACGTGCACGGCCACGGCACCTTCATCGCCGGCGTGGTCGCGCAGTGCACCGGCAACGGCATCGGCGGCGCCGGCCTCGCCTCTGGCGCCGCGATCCTCGCCATCCGCGCCTGCACCGAGGACTCCGAGTGCACCTCCTCCGACGTCGCCACGGCGATCGACTGGGCGACGACCCACGGCGCACAGGTGATCAACCTCTCGCTCGGCATGGCCTGCGGCAGCGCGGACTGGCCGGAGTGCTCGACCGCGATCGAGAACGACGCCATCGCCCGCGCCGCCTCCGCCGGTGTCGTCCTGGTGGCGAACTCGGGCAACGGCCAGCAGGATCACCTCGGCTTTCCCGCCAACCATCCGCAGGTGATGGGCGTCGGCGCCGTCGAAGCGCGCCTGCTGAAGACGAGCTACTCGAGCTGGGGCAGCGCACTCTCCGTGATGGCGCCGGGGGGCGAACCGGACGTCGATACCGACAGCGACGGATTCGAAGACCAGATCCTGCAGGAGACGCTGCGCCAGATCTGCCAGCCCTTCTTGCCCGTCGGCTTCAGTTTCTGCCACTGGTCTGGGACCTCGTTCGCGGTGCCGCACGTGGTCGCTGCTGTGGCGCTCCTCCTCGAGGAGCACCCCACTGCTTCGCGCGCCCAGCTCCGGCGCGCGATCGAGGAGTCGGCGCTCGACCGCGGCGCGCCCGGTTTCGACGCCCTGTACGGCCACGGCGTGCTGCAAGCGGACGCGGCTCTCGGGCGGCTCGACGAGATCGTGGAGCTCGAGGGCGAGGGCTGCATCGCCGCCGCCGGACGCCTCTGTCTGCTGCAGAACCGCTTCGCGCTCGAAGTCAGCTGGACCAACTACCAGGGCGTCTCGGGTCACGGCACCGCGCATCCGCTGACCAGCGATTCAGGGCTCTTCTGGTTCTTCGCTCCGGCGAACCTCGAGCTGCTGGTGAAGATGGTCGACGGCTGCGCCTTCAACGGCCACTACTGGGTCTACGCCGCGGCCACCACCGACGTCGAGTACCACCTGCGCGTCACCGAGAGCGCGAGCGGCGACTTCGTCACCTTCGACAACACCCTCGGCACCGCCTCCCCCGCCTTCACCTCGATCGAAGCGTTTCCCTGCGACGAGTGAGGTCGACCATCGACCTATACCGCTTGACGTATCACGTCGAACGTCATAGGCTGCCGACCGATGATCCGGACCTTCCGCGACGCCAGGACGGAGGCCTTGTTTCAGGATTTCGACGTGCCGCGGTTTCGATCGATCGAGCGAGTAGCGCGCCGCAAGCTTCTCTATCTTCATCAGGCCAGGCGGCTGGACGATTTGCGCGTGCCGCCCGGCAATCGTCTGGAGGCGCTCCATGGCGATCGCAAAGGGCAGTACAGCATTCGCGTCAACGAGCGATGGCGTGTCTGCTTTCGATGGTCTGAAGGAGACGCCTTCGACGTCGAGATTGTGGACTATCACTGAGGTGACTTATGCCGAGTAAGCAGAAGCTTCTTCCACTCATTCATCCGGGCGAGATACTGCTCGAGGAGTTCATGAAGCCGCTGGAGCTGTCGATCAATCGGCTGGCGCGGGAGCTACTTGTCCCGCCGGGGCGGGTGAGCGCCATCGTCAACGGCAAGCGTTCGGTCACTGCGGACACGGCGTTGCGCCTCGGAAGGTACTTCGGAGTCTCGGCCGAGCTCTGGATGGGGCTGCAGGCGGACTACGACCTTCGCTTGGCCCAACGGGCTATCGGCAGCGAAGTGAACCGGCGAATCCAGCGCCACGCAGCCTGACCAACACGCCGCATCCTCAGCCTTGTTAGCTGACCCTCAGCCCCTGGCGAGGATCTGGCGGACGGTCTGGGTCAGGAGCTCGGGGCCGAACGGCTTCTGCAGGAAGTTGACGCCGGGTTCGAGAAGGCCGTCGTCGGAGATGACGTCGGTGGTGTAACCCGACATGTAGAGCACCCGCATCCGAGAGTGGCGTCGGAGAACGACCTCCACAAGCTCACGGCCGCTCATCTCCGGCATCACGACGTCAGTGAGCAGCAGATCGATCGCGCCGTCGTGCGAGTCGATGATCTTGATCGCCTCGCGACCGTTGCTCGCCACGAGCACCGTGTAGCCGCGCGAGCGCAGGATGGTTCGCACCAGTGAGCGAACCGCCGCCTCGTCCTCGACCACCAGGACGGTCGCCTCTCCCTGAGCGATCGCCCTCGCCGACGGGCTCGGCGGCGGCCGTTCAATCTCCTCTTCGACCCGCGGGAAGCAGATCCGGAAGCGCGAACCCGCGTCCGGCCGGCTTTCGGCCCAGATGTAGCCGCCGCTCTGCTTGACGATGCCGTAGACCGTCGACAGACCGAGTCCGGTCCCCTTCCCCACCTCTTTGGTAGTGAAGAACGGGTCGAAAATGTGCCCCAGAACCTCCGGTGACATGCCACACCCGGTGTCCTCAACCTCGAGTTCGATGTACTCCCCGGCCTGCACGCTGTACTTGCCAGCGCCCTCGTTGCCGCTGAGACGACGGTTCAGCGTCCGCAGAGTCAGGCGGCCGCCCTGCGGCATGGCATCCCGGGAATTCACCGCCAGATTCAGCAGCACCTGCACGACCTGACCGGAATCGGCGCGCATGCGTCCGAGGTCCGGCGCGAGCTGGGTATCGATCTCGATGTCTTCGCCGATCACCCGCCGGAGCATGGCGAGCGTTTCCCGAACCACGCCATTGAGATCGAGCACGATCGGCTTCAGGACCTGCTGCCGGCTGAAGGCGAGGAGCTGCCGGGTCAGCGTCGCAGCGCGCTCCGCGGCGTGACGAATCTCCTCCAGATTGCTCCGCAGAGGGTTGCCTTCGGGGAGCGCCTCCAGGGTCAGTTGTCCAAAGCCGGAGATCGCCGTCAGCAGATTGTTGAAGTCGTGCGCAATTCCCCCCGCCAGCCTTCCCACCGACTCCATGCGTTGCGCCTGCAGGAGCTGCGCCTCGAGTTGTCGATGGTGGGTGATGTCGCGTTCGATACTGATGATGAAGGAGCTCTCGGCAATGCGCGCGAAGGAGACCGAGATCGCCACTTCGACACGCGAGCCGTCGCGGCGGAGGCCCGTGAACTCGTAGCTCGACGGCACGGGCTCGCCGCGCACCCGTGCCTGGCCCATCTCCAGCATCCAGCCGACCGACTCCGGCGCGAGGGTCGTCGAGATGTGCTTGCCCAGCAGCTCGGCCGGAGAATCGTAGCCGTAAAGACGGGCGTAGGCGGGATTCAAATAGACCAGGTGCTCATCCGACTCGAGCACGATCGCCTCGGGTGAGGCGTCGAAGATCGCTGCCAGGCGGTTCTGGCTCTCGGCCAGCTGCAGCTCCGATCGCCGGCTGCGTTCGACCGCGAACCGCAAGGCCCGGTGAAGATCGCCCGCCAGGGCTCTCCCCTTGACCAGAAAATCGTGCGCCCCTTCGCGCAAGGACGCGGCCTCGATCTCCTCGCCCACCTGGCCGGTGAGCACCACCACCGGCACTTGCGGAGCGATCGCGCG
>JAYTAM010000130.1:0-9318 GCA_043737505.1 Thermoanaerobaculia bacterium | reverse complement strand
CGGCCCGGGGGGCACCAGCGTGGGCAGCGCCCAGGATCGACGGATGCTCGAGAGCCGAGAGGATCAGGCGGTCTCCCGGTGCACTCTCGCCGAGGAGGCTCGCGACGACGGCGTTGTTGGCTTCCGTCCCCGAGGCCACGAAGACGATCTCCTCCGGCGTCCGGCAATCGATCAGCCCGGCCACCTGCTCGCGCGCCGCCTCCACCGCCTCCCGCGCCGCCTGGCCGAAGCGATGAACCGACGAGGCATTCCCCCACAGGCTGGATGCTCCTGCCGCCGCATCGACCCCCTCGGCCCCACCGAGCCAGGGGAGCATCGCCTCCCGAACCTCGCGGTCGAGCGGGGTCGTGGCGTTGTGATCGAAGTACGAGCCGCGCATGACCGCAGCATTCTATCGCTGGGGCGATGGCGGCCGCTGGCCGGCGCTGGCCGGCGCTGGCCGGCGCTGGCGGAGATTCGCCGGGGTTCGGCGGGGCTCACGCCTCCGGCACCGGATCTGCAACAATGGCCCCCGATGACGGCCCCGCTCCTGCGCACCGGCTTCGCCCGTGGATCTCTCTCCGGCGCCGGTCTCTTGCTTTTCGCCCTGCTCGCCTCCCTCGCGCTCTCCCCGCCGCTGCCCGCGGTCGACCAGAAGGACCTGCCCGAGGATTACATCCTCTGGCTCGAGGAAGTCGATGCGATTCTCACCAAGGAGGAGCGCGCGGCCTTTCTCAAGCTCGAGAAGGACTATCAACGCGACGCCTTCATTGAGCGCTTCTGGCAGGCGCGCGACCCGTTCCGCGACACCGTGCGCAACGAGATGCGCGAGACCTGGACGGCGCGCGTCGATCAGGCTCGGGTCTATTTCGGCAGCCTCAAGGAGGAGCGCGCCCGCTTCTTCCTGCTCAACGGGCCGCCGGCGGCGCGCCTCGAAGGACAGTGCTCCGGCACCACCTGGCCGCTCGAGATCTGGGTCTATGAACGCAGCGAGCGCATCCACGAAGACATCGTCATGTTCGTGTTCTATCGCCGCTTCGCCCAGGGACCGTTCCGTCTCTGGTATCCGGACGAGGGCCTCGCACAATTGATGCAGTTCTCGCCCGTCGGCACGAGCAATGCCGTGCTGCTCGAGGAGCTTTCGCGCAACTGCATGCAGCGCGACGACATCGCCGCGGCGCTGGCCACCATCCTCCGCCGTGGCCCGATGGACTTCCAGCGCATCCTCGAAGCCGCCCTGGAGCCGATCGCGCCGACCTCCGGCGAGTGGGTGGCCACGTTCAATTCCTACTCGACCGACCTGCCGGCCGACGCCGCCGCCCTCTCCGCCGAGCTCGCCATCACCTTCCCCGGCCGCCGCCAGAGCCGTTCGGTGATGCAGGGGACCCTGGCTGTCGCGACCGAAAACCTAAAGCCGGCCGACAATGCCGGCGCGCGCTCGTTCGATTTCCAGCTCAACGGCGAAATTCTGATCGGCAAGAAGCTTTTCGATGTCTTCCGCTACAAGTTCAACATCCCGCTGCCTGGGAGCGCTGCGGGCGCCACGACCGCATCCACTGCAGCAGCAGTTGCCGCCGACGCCGGCCCCACCGCAGCGACCGAGGCATCCTCGGGAGGCGCAGTCGCTGCCGCGCCGGAGACCCTGGCGATCCCGGCTACGGTGCCGCTGGTCTTCGAGCGCTTTCTACGCCCCGGGAAATACACCCTGATCCTGAAGCTCGAGGATCTGAACGGCGGCGGCTTTTTTCGCAAGATGATCGAGGTCGAGGTTCCGGCCGTCGAAGGGCCGGTGCCGCAGGAAGTCGATGAGCTTTCCGCCGGCATCTTCGCCGAGGCGAATGCGGCCCTCTCGACCCTCGACAACACGATCCGGCTGGTGCCGCCGCGGGGCGAGCTGCAGGCCGGGCTGGTGCGCTTCGATACCCTGGCGACCGGAACGGCGATCTCGGAGGTGTTGTTCACCCTCGACGGCCGGCCGATCCTGCGCAAGAACAAGCCGCCGTACTCGGTCGAGCTCGACCTCGGACAGGTGCCGCGCACCCGCCTGCTGCACGCCAGGGCCTTCGACGACAGCGGCAACGAGGTCGCCTGGGACGAGATTCAGGTGAACGCCAGCGCCCATCGCTTCCGCGTGCGCCTCATCGAGCCGCGCCGTGGTGCGCATTACGACAGCAGCCTTCGCGCCGAGGCCGAAGTCGAGATCCCCGAAGATGGGAGCCTCGAACGGGTGGAGTTCTTCCTCAACGAGACGCTGGTGGCGACGCTCTTCCAGGAGCCGTTCACGCAGGCGATCGTGCTGCCGCCGGACGGCAGCCTCGCCTACGTCCGAGCGGTCGCCCATCAGGTCGACGGCAATCAGACGGAAGACCTGGTCTTCGTCAACGCCCCGGACAATCTGGAGGAGCTGGACGTGCAGTTCGTCGAGCTCTACACCACCGTCCTGGATCGCGAGAGCCGGCCGGTACGGGATCTCGAGGAGAGCGACTTCCGCATCGTCGAGGACGACGTTCCGCAGACGATCTCGCGCTTCGAGCGCCTCGAGAACCTCCCCGTCCACGTCGCGCTTCTGCTCGACGTCTCGGCGTCGATGGAGGCGAACCTCGCGCAGGCCAAGGCAGCCGCTCTCGAGTTCTTCGAAAGCGTCATCACGCCCAGGGACCGCGGAGCGCTGGTGGTTTTCAACGATCATCCCCTGCTGGCGGTCAAGCTCACCAACCAGATTCCCGCCCTGGCCGGAGGCCTCGCCGGGCTCAAGGCCGAACGCGGAACCTCGCTCTACGATTCCGTGGTCTTCTCCCTGTTCTACTTCAACGGCGTCAAGGGCCAGCGGGCGATCGTGCTGCTCTCCGATGGCAAGGATGAAGGCAGCCGGTTCAACGTCGAGGAGACGCTGGACTTCGCCCGCCGGGCCGGCATCGCCATCTACTCCATCGGGCTCGATATTCCGCGCTCCGAGTCCGAGGCGCGAAGAGTGCTGAAGAAGCTCGCCGAGGAGACTGGCGGACGCAACTTCTTCGTCAAGGACACGACCGAGCTCAAGCCGATCTACGCCGCGATCCAGCTCGAGCTGCGCTCGCGCTACCTGCTCGCCTACCAGTCCACGAACTCGAATCGCGAGCTGCGATTCCGCGTCGTCGATCTCAAGGTCGATCGGTCCGGAGTCGACGCCAAGACGATCCGCGGCTACTACCCCTGAGCTCCGGTCCATCGCCGCGCCAGGATCGCTCCACGCCGACCCGACGATGTCCTCTCGCGCGCTCGCTCTAACGCTCCTCGCCCTGATCGCCGGTGCGGGCCTCCTTTCGGCTGGGTCGCCCGCCGAGCCGACCGCGCCGGCCGACCGGCCCGCCGACACGCTCGAGGCACCGGAGAGCGGCTTCCTCGCCGATGTCGCGCCGTTCATCTCCGAAGCCGAGCGTGCGGCCTATCTCGCCCTCAGCCGTCCCTACCAGCGCCAGGCGTTCGAGCGCCGCTTCTGGGAGCTGCGTGATCCGTATCCGGAGACTCCTCGCAACGAGCTCGAGGAGAGGTTCCGCGAGCGACTTCGGCTGGCGCGGGACCGCTATCCTCTGCCCGCCGACGACCGCTTTCGCCTGATGCTCCTCAACGGCGAGCCGATCCGCCGGGTGCCGATGCGCTGCGCCGAACTTCTGCGGCCGGGAGAGATCTGGATTTTCAGCGCCAGCGACCGGATTCCCCAGGGTTTCGCGCTCGTCTTCGTCGCCGGAGGCGTGAGCGCCGAGAGTCCGCACCGGCTCTGGTCGCCGCGGAGCGGCTACCAGGAGCTCGTCCTCTGGTCGCTACCCAGTGCCGGAGAACTCGCGGGCGAGCTGGCCGACCGCCTGCCGCGCGACTGTCCGCGCGGCGACGAGATCCTGGGCGCGCTCGCCGCGGCCTCGGACTGGAACGACCTCGCGCAGCGCTACGACGTCATTCCTCACCCCAATCCGGAGTGGGTGCGCACCTTTCTCTCCTACTCGACCGACCTGCCGTCGGACGCGGTGGCGATGAACGCCGAAGTCGAGATCCGATTCCCCGGCCGCAACCAGAGCCGCACGATCGTCGACGCCAGCGTGATCGTCGACGCCGCCGCCCTGCGCGACGACATCGCCGCCGCGACCTCCGCCACGACCTCCGGTACTTCGTCCTCCGGTGCCCCGACCTCCGCTGCCGGGTCGGCGAAGGCTCTCCTGCTCGACGGCGAGGTGCTGCGGGACGGCGAGCTCTTCGATCACTTTCGCTATCGCTTCGAGCTTCCTGGTGAGAGCCTGAGGACGGCGACGACCCTGCCGTTCTCCGCCCGCCGATTTCTCCGTCCTGGAAGTTACACGCTGGTCCTCCGGCTGCAGGAGCCGGCGAGCGGCCGCGCCTTCCGCAGCGAAATACCCCTCGAGGTCCCGCCACCGGGCTCGCTCCCGGCGCTCACCCGAATGCCGGCCGCCCCGGCGGAGCGCGAATCTCCGGGCGAAGCGACCGCCTCGGCTTCGGGAGCCCTGGCGCCCGGCGCGACTTCGCTGACCCCCTCCCTGGCGCTCGCTCGCGCCGATTCGGCCGCCGCAGGCGCCGCTATCGTCCACGGCGCCGCAGCGCCCGAGCCGAGCCTGCGGCTGCTTGCGCCGATCGACCAGCTGACGCTCGGCCGGGTGAGAGTGGAGGCCGACGTACGCGGCGTCGTGCCGGCGCGCGTCGACTTCGAGCTCGACGGCAAGCCGCTGCTGTCGAAACGCCGGCCGCCCTTTTCGGTCGAGATCGAGCTCGGGCGCTCGCCGCGTCCGCGGCGACTTCAGGCATCGGCCTTCGACGGTACGGGTGCCGTCGTCGCCGCTGACGAGGTGCTGCTCAACAGCGGCCCCCACCGCTTCGCGCTCCGGTTGACCGAGCCACTTCGGACGCCGGCCGCCGGCGAGCCCCTCGAGGCCCGTGCCGAGGTCGACCTGCCAGAGGGCGAGGAGCTCGACCGTGTCGAGTTCTTCCTCAACGAGACACTCCTCGCGACGCTCTACCAGCCGCCTTTCGCAGTGGCGCTCGCCACGCCGGTCACGGGTGCCGGCGGAAAGAGTAGCGGCCCCGGGGCGGGCGAAACGCTCACTTACCTGCGCGCCGTCGCCTACCTCGCCGGGGGGGGCGCCGCCGAGGACGTGCGCGTTCTCGGTGCTGACGCCTCCGACGAGGCGCTCGAGGTCGACTTCGTCGAGCTCTATACCGCCGTCCTCGACAAGCGCGGCCGGCCGGTGGCCGATCTCGCCGCCGGAGAGCTGCGGGTGTTCGAGGACGGTACCGAGCAGGTCGTACGCCGATTCGAGAACTTCAACCGCTCACCGGGGAGCGTGCCCACGGCGGGCAGCGACGAGTCCGCTTCGAGCGACGGCCTGCCTATCCACGCCGGGGTGATGATCGACACTTCGGCCTCGATGGTCGAGGAGCTCGCGGACGCCGAAGCGGCCGCCCACCGCTTCTTCCGTGAAGTCCTCACCCCAGTGGACCGCGCAGCGGTCATCACTTTCGCCGACGCCCCACGGCTGGCGGTGCGTTTCACCGGCAACCTCGAGCTTCTGGCAGGGGGTCTGGCGGGGCTCGAGGCCGAGGGCGAGACCCGCTTCTTCGACAGCCTCGCCTTCGCCCTGCACTACTTCTCCGGCGTGCGCGGCAAGCGGGCGCTCATCCTGCTCACCGACGGCGACGACTCCGACAGCAGCTTCCGCTACGAAGAGGTCCGGGAGTACGCGCGGCGGACGGGCGTGACGATCTACTCGATCGGACTCAATGTTCCCAGCCAGCCGGTCGACGCCGGCGTGCACCTCGACCAGCTGGCGCGGGAGACCGGCGGGCGCTCTTTCCGCATCCGGCGGGCCAACGAGCTCGCCGCCGTCTACGAGACGATCCGCCAGGAGCTGCGCTCGCAGTATCTGATCGCCTACCAGTCGTCGCGCCTCGACGGCGGGACGGCCTACCGCGAGATCACTGTCGAGGTCACCCGTCCCGGCGCCGCGGCGCGTACGATCGCGGGCTACTACCCGTGATCTCCGCCGACCTGCCTTGCTTGCCCCGACTCGTTCTCGCTTCCGGCTCACCCCGCCGCGAGGCGCTCCTCGCCGAGCTCGGCCTCGCCTTCACCGTGAGGCCGCCGCACACCGACGAGAGCGCGCTGCCATCGGAGCGTCCGGAGGAGCTCGTCGCCCGACTCGCCCGCGAGAAGGCGCAGGCACGGATCGAGGCGGGCGAGCTCGTGCTCGCCGCCGACACGATCGTGGTCATCGACGACGCCATCCTCGGCAAGCCCGCCGACGAGCGCGAGGCGCGCTCGATGCTCGCTCGTCTTTCCGGGCGCGACCACGAAGTCTTCACCGGAGTTGCCGTCGCCGACGCTTCCCATTCGCCCGCACGATTGGCGATCCGGGTCGTGCGCACGGGCGTGCACATCCGCGAGATGTCCGCCGCCGAGATCGATTCTTACGTCGCCGGTGGCGAGCCGATGGACAAGGCCGGCGCCTACGCGATTCAGGGCTGGGGCTCGGTCTACGTCGAAAGCGTTGCCGGCAACTACACCAACGTCGTCGGCCTGCCGATTCCGGCCGTCTTCGCCTGCTTCCGCGAGCTCGGCTTCGACCTTGCAGCCTTCCGCGAGGCTAGCCCTCGAACTTGATCGGCTCGCCCAGCTCCGACAGCGAGAAAAGGGTCATGATCTGGTGGCCGTTGAAGTCGAGCACCCGGAGATCCTCGACCGCCGCGAGATCCGAGGCGACGTTTTCGTACGCCCGCGCATAGCGCTCCTGGACGGCGGGGAGCGCCACCTCGTAGGCGATGAACTTGACGATCCCTTTGTAGCGCAGCTTGTCCAGCAGGCGCGCATCAAAGAGCTCGGGATAGGTCGAAAGCACGAGAATCGGCCCGGTTCCGGTGAAGATGATGTAGGACCGGATACTCGTCAGAGGACTCATGGCGGCGCTCTCCCGGATGCCAGCGCACCGTAACGGCAGGCCTGCCGCCTGTCAAGAAGTCGGGACGAATCGAGCTAAATCCCGCTGTCACATACATTTATGGCTTCTGTAACCCTCCCGTCACGTTGTCGCTGTGGAAAAAGACCAGTACGGCGCCCGAGAAGAGTCGGATCCAGGCCTCGGATGTGGCGATTAACTGTTGACAGCGCGGCAGTTGCGGCGGCTGCACAGATTCCTGTTCAAAACGCTGGAAAGCGCGAAGGAAGCGCATTCTGCAGCTCCTCCGAAGCGGTTTTCCACAGGGTTTTCCGCGCTTCCTGCGGAGGGGCGCATGCTAGCCTCGTCGGCATGGTCGCGACCCGGATTCTGGTCGTCGAAGACGAGCCCGACATCGCCGAGGTCCTGCAGTTCAACCTCGAACGCGCAGGCTTCTCGGTCGCCGTCGAGCGCCGTGGCGACAGCGCGCTCGAGGCGATCCGCCGCCGGCTTCCCGACCTGCTGGTCCTCGACCTGATGCTGCCGGGCCTGGATGGGCTCGAGCTCGCCCGCGTCCTCAAGCGGGATCCGGCGACCTCCTGCCTGCCGCTCGTCATGCTGACCGCGAAGGGCGAGGAGCTCGACCGGATCGTCGGTCTCGAGCTGGGCGCCGACGACTACATCTCGAAGCCGTTCAGCCCGCGCGAGGTCGTGCTGCGGATCAAGGCCGTGTTGCGCCGCCATGCCGGCGAGGAGGAGCCTTCGGCCGTCATCGAGATCGGACGGATCCGGCTCGACGCTTCGGCGCACCGTGCCGAGGTGCGCGGCTCCGACGTCCTGCTCACCGCCACGGAGTTCCGCCTGCTTCGCCTGCTGATGGAGCGCCAGGGCCGGGTGCAGACCCGGGCCCGCCTGCTGACCGATGTCTGGGGCTACGCCGAGGACGTCGACAGCCGCACGGTCGACACCCACGTGCGCCGGCTTCGCCACAAGCTCGGCGCCGAATCCGACCGGATCGAAACGGTGATCGGCGTCGGCTACCGGATGCGCGCCTGAAGGAAGAGCGGCGATGAAGCTCCTCCTGCTGCGTCACGCCATCGCCCTCGACCGGGCGGCGTTCGCGACCACCGGCAAGGAGGACCGCCTGCGACCGCTCACCGACGACGGGCGCAAGAAGATGCGCCGGATCGGCGACGCGCTGGCGGGGCTCCTGCCGGAGCTCGCCCTGGTCGCGACCAGTCCCTACCTGCGCTGCCGCGAGTCGGCGGAAATTCTCGCCCGTGCCTTTCCGGAGCGGCCCGTGCTCTCGGAGCTCGCCGACCTCTCGCCCGACGGATCGTTGGCGCCTCTCCTCAAGTTCCTGCAGGCGCAGAAGTCCTTGCCGGTCGTCGCCTGCATCGGTCACGAGCCGAACCTCTCCCAGCTCGCCGGCTGGCTGCTTGCCGGCAAGGAGAAATCGTTCCTCGAGCTGCGTAAAGGGGGCGCCTGCCTGCTCGATTTCGCCGGCCGGCTGGCGCCGGGAGGTGCGACTCTTCTCTGGCACCTCACCCCCTCGCAGCTGCGCTCGCTGAGGGCCTCTTGACGAAGCTTCCCGCGGACCTCCTGGCGCGGCCGGCGGAAGAGGCGGTGCGTCGGCTGGCGCTGTCGCAACTCGAGCGCGCGGCGGCGGCGCGTCAGCAACTGGTCGAGGGAGATCGCGAGGAGGCGCTGCACGACTTCCGGGTAGCCCTGCGGCGGCTGCGGAGCCTCCTGCGATCGCATCGTTCGGCCTTCTCGGTCGAGTTCCCGCGCAAGCCGCTCCGCCGTCTGGCTGCTCTGGCGCGCGACACCAACCCCGGGCGCGACGCCGAGGTGCAGCTCGCCTGGCTGGAGACCTTCGCCAACGACTTGAAACCCGCCGAGCGCGCCGGGCACCGAGAGCTCGCCCGGGAGCTCGCCTTCCGCCGCGACGAGAGCTATCGCAAGGTGGAACGAGAGATCGTCCGCGACTTCGCCGCCATCGCCGACGATCTCGGCAAGCGCCTCGTCACCTACCAGATCGCCGTCGATCTCGAGCGTCCCTCACGCCCGCCGAGCTTCGCCGCAGCGACCCGCGAGGCGCTCGTGCGCGGCACCGGCGAGCTGTTCGAGAAGCTGGCTCTGATCGAGAGCGCCGCCGACGAGACCGAAGGCCACGCGGCGCGCATCGCCGCCAAGCGGCTGCGCTACCTCGCCGAGCCCGCGGTCCCCTGGAGCGAGGCCGCCCGCGAGCCCGTCGCCGCGCTGAAGTCGCTGCAGGACCTCCTCGGCGAGCTGCACGACGGCCAGTTGCTGGCCGCGCACGTCGGGCAGGCTCTGGCCGAGATCGAGTCGAAACGGGCTCAGGAGCTCATCGAGGCGACCCTCGACGGACCCGATGTCACGCAGGCCGCGGCGATCTCGCCGC
>JAYTAM010000129.1:0-9321 GCA_043737505.1 Thermoanaerobaculia bacterium | reverse complement strand
CAGGGAAAGCAGGGTGCGGAGTTTCCTGACCGCTTGGCTGGCCTGTGCGGCTTGCGCGAGCGGCATGGTCGGCGAGCGTCCAGCGCTGCCGACGGCGCTGGAGGTCGAGGCTGCGGTAGCGGCGGTCTATCCGGCGCTGGTGAACATCTCGGCCGTCTCGCGCGACTTCGCCGAGGGGCGTGCGATGCGCTTCCCGAGCGCCGGGAGCGGGGTTCTGGTGACGGCACAGGGCCACGTACTGACCAACTTTCATGTCGCTGGCAACAGCACCCGCATCCGCTGCACGCTCACTGACGGGCGAATTCTCGATGCCGACGTCGTCGCCCACGATCCTCTCACCGACCTTTCCGTGCTGCGCCTGCGCGCTGCTGGCTCTCCTGGCGCGGGTGGTGCCGTCGGCGGCAAGGCGGGGTCCACGCCCACCGGCCTGCGGCCGGCGAAGCTCGCCGTCGACGCGCGGGTCGAGATCGGTGACCCGGTTCTCGCCCTCGGCAACCCTTTCGCGCTCTCCTCGTCGGTGACGCTCGGCATCGTCTCGAACGCCCACCGCGTGTTCACCGACTTCACCGGCTCGGAGCTCTCGGACGTCGAGCTCGACAATGGCGAGACGACGGGATGGCTCACGCAATGGATCCAGCACGACGCGCTGATCCTTCCCGGCAATTCGGGCGGGCCGCTGGTGAACCTCGCGGGCGAGGTCATCGGCATCAACGAGCTGGGCGGCGGGGGAATCGGCTTCGCCATTCCGGCGCGGGTGGCTGCCGACGTCCTGCGGCACGCCCTCGCCGACGGCACCGTGCGGCGCAGTTTCGCCGGCTTCGCGGCGCTGCCGGTGGCGAAGCTCGGGCGTTCGACCGGGGCGCTCGTCTCGTCGGTCACTCCCGGAGGACCAGCCGAGGTGGCGGGTCTCGCGGCCGGAGACATCCTGCTGGCGCTCAACGGCGAGAAAGTGGACGCTCGATTCTTCGAGCAGGTTCCGGAGCTCTACCGCCGTATCGCCGAGCTCCCCATCGGCGGCATCGCCACGCTGTCGATCGAGCGCCGAGGTGAACCCCGGGAGATCGTGGTCACGACGCGGGAGATGGAGCGGCTGCGCGGCGAGAGGGGCGAGCAGCGAGCGCTCGGAATCTCGGTGGAGGAGCTGACCGGGCCGCTGGCGCTGGCGCGAAATCTCCGGGTGCGGGAAGGGTTGATCGTCACCGGCCTGCGTCCCGGGCAGGCGGCGGCGACGGCGCGGCCGCAGGTGCAGGTGGGCGACGTTCTCGTCGCGGTCGACGGGCAGGCGGTGGCCACTCTCGCTGCGCTCGAAACGCGGCTCTCCGACGCACGGCAGCGGCTCGACGCGGCCGCGAAGAAGGCGGCGGGGGCGGCTCCCGGCGCCGGCATCCTGCTCAAGCTGCGACGCGGCGATCAGGAGATCCTCGCCCTCGTCCGGCTGCCCGAGACGCGCACCGGGAGGTGGGGTGGAGAGTTGCCGCGAGCATGGCTCGGTGTTCTCACCCAGGTGTTGACCCCCGACCTGGCAGCGGCGCTCGGGCTGCCGGCGACGTCGGGCTATCGCGTCAGCGAGGTCTATTCATGGACGAACGCCGAGCGCGCCGGCATCGAGGTGGGAGATCTGCTCGTGGCGCTCGATGGGGCAGTCCTGACCGCCTCACGTCCGCAGGACGCCGACGATCTCAGACGCACCATCGAGGCGCGGCGCATTGGCGAAGAACTCGTGCTCGCGGTGGTTCGCGACGGCCGGCGGATCGAGATCCCCGTGCAGCTCGAATCGCGACCGGCAGCTTCCGATGAAACACGCAAATCGAAGCAGGAGGAGTTCGAGTTCGCGGTTCGCGAGTTGACGCTGCTCGATCGCAGCGACCGCCACTGGAGTCGAGATCAGGCAGGAGTCCTGGTGATCGACGTCACCAGCGGTGGTTGGGCGCACATGGCAGGCCTTCGCCTGGACGACCTCATCCTGTCGCTCAATGAAGTCGTCGTCACCGATGTCGCCGGCTTCGAAAAGCGCATCGCGGAGATCTCGAGCGCGCGCCCTGCATCGGTCGAAGTCTTCGTGCGCCGCGGCGCCGGTACCCATTTCCTTTTCATCGAGCCCGAGTGGCCGGAAAGAAAGAACCCTTGAGATCACCTCTCCCCCCGACCAGAGTCGCCTGTTGGATCGCTGCCGCAGCTATCGCTGGAGCAGCCGCCGCGTCGGCGATGCCGCGCGAGCTCTCACACGCAGATCTGCTGGCGAAGGTCTCGCCGGCCATCGTCAGCATCAAGGTCGTCCTCAAGACAGAGTTCAACATGGGCGATTCGATCCAGGAGCAGGAGTCTGTCCTGGACGCGCTTGGCGCGGTGGTCGACCCGGGTGGCCTGATTCTGCTCTGGAACTCGCAGCTTTCGGCCACCCGCCTGATGGATGCTGTGCGCCAGATGGGAGAAGGGGAGGACTTCAAGCTGAAGATGACGCCGACCGATTTCCGCGTCACCTTCGCCGGCGACGCGCGAGAGCACCGGGCGTTTCTCGCCGCGTCGGACTCCGAGCTCGATCTGGCCTTCCTGCAGCTCGAGGAGCGCCCTGAGCGGCCGCTGGCGAGCATCGAGTTCGGGCTCTCGCGGCCGGCGCGAGTCGGCGACACGGTGATCGGAGTCGCCCGGCTTTCGCCGGCCTTCGACCGCGCGGCCTTCTTCGAAACCGCCCGGATCGCCGGCCAGATCGCCAAACCCGCGCCGGCCTTTATTCTCGACGCTTCGCCGGCACTGCTGGGCCTGCCGGTGTTCGACCTCGAAGGTCGCGCCGTCGGAGCGGTGGCAACGGTGCTGTCGCGGGTGTCCGAACCTGCCTCCCCGGGCGGCGACATGATGAGCTACTTCGCGCTCGGTCGCGGACGAATGGAGAGCGGGCCGCTGGGGGTGTTCCTCCTCCCGGGGGCCCGTGTCCAGGAGCTCGTCGCGGCGGCGCGCCTGCGTGCCAAGGAGCTGCTGGCCGAATAGGACCTTGCGGGCACTCCCGCCGCGCAGCGAGCGCCTCTCGATCGGCTGTCGCTTCGCTCGATTGCGCGGCCGCGACCGGCTCCGTTGTCAGCTGTGCCCCAGGTGCTCTTTCGTGCGCTCCAGCAGGGTCTTTGCCGGGGCCGAATCGGGGAAACGCACCAGGTAGCGTTCGATCTGCACGATGGCGGCATCTCCCGCGCCGCCGCGGATCATCTCACCCACCGCCTGAAAGAAGCGCTTGTGCGCCTCCTCGCTCTGAGGCTCGAGCTTGAGCCATTCCTGTACGACCTCGGCGGCCTCGGCGGGCTTGCCCTCCGCCAGATAGACCTTTCCGAGGTTCGAATAGGTCACCCACCAGGCCTTCAGGGACAGCGACTGGCGAAAGGTGGCGATCGCCTGTGCCTTCTCGCCCAGGAAGTACTGGCTCATAGCCTTGTAAGTCAGAGATTGATAGTGCTGCGGATCCAGGGCGAGGGCAGCGTCGAGTGCGGCAACGGCTTCGCTGTACTTCTTCTCTTTGAAACGCGTCTTGCCGAGCTCGAACTGGATCTCCGGGTTCGCCGGAAGATTGGCCGCTGCCTCCGCTGCGACGGCGCTCACTCTGTCGAGGAGCTCCTGGCGAGCCTGCTGTGCTTCGGGCGCGGGTTGGGCCAAGAGCTCGCTCGCGGCCTTGCGGCTGGTCTGCAGCACGGCGGATGCATAGACCGGGTCCAGCTTGGCGTAGGGATCGAGCTGCGCCATCTCCAGCGCCTTGGCGAAAAGATCGGCCGCTTCAGTCCATTTCTCTTCCTTGAGCGCCAGATTTCCGAGCATGTAGTAGGGCATGTAGTGGGGAGTCTGGTCGTTGACGCGCTTCCAGATGCGGCGCTCGTCCTGCCACTGGCGCGTCTGGGCGACCGCGGCGAAGGTCCAGGCCGCGGCGAGCGCGAGCGTCGCCGTCAGCGTGACCCAGGCCGCCGCGGGACGGAGCCAGCGCGAAGTGGCCGCGTCGCCAGTCGCGACCTTCGGCCGCAGCAGCGTTGCCAGAACGGGAGCCAGGGCGGCGGCGAGCGCTGCGGCGAGGAAGAGAACCGGAATGTACAGGTAGCGGTCGGAGGCGATGGTGACGCGAAACCGCCCGGCGGCGACGTTGGGAACGAGCAGGGCGAACCAGGCTACGACTCCAAGCAGGACTCCGCGGTGGCCGCGCCGCCAGGCCCAGACGCCCCCCCCGAACGTCGCCAGGAGGAAAGCGGCCACGATCGCCCAACGCCAGCCGAGCAGTGAGCCCATCGCCGAGGGCGGGTAGAGAATCGCGAGGTTCGCCGGCGCGAGGGCGTTGGCGGTCATGAGCGCGATCGACTCGGGGAGATAGGCGAAGATCTCCGACCAGGGGCGCTGCAGCGGACTCTCCACCACGTGGGCGAGCGTCGCGCGGTAGTTCACATAGGTCAACAGGCCGGAGAGAGCGAGCAGGGGAAGCTTCTCGAGGAGAGCGCTGCGGTCGATCCGTCGGCGTCGCCAGAGGTCGAGTGCAAGCGGAATCACCACGATCGCTGGCGAGACTTTTCCTAGCATCGAGATCCCGAACGAGAGCTGCGAGATCCAGAGTGCAGCATGGCCTGGGCGCTCGAGATGCCGTAGATACAGAAGGACGCCGACCAGCAGCCAGACCGCCGCCACCTGAGAGTTGCGGCAGATGGTCCAGCGCACGGTCTCCACCAGGGCGGGATGCACCGCGACGAGAAGAGTGGCTGCGGTTGCCGCGAGCCAGGAGCCGGTCAGCCGGAGGAGGACGAGGAGGAGCAGGGCGACGACGACGACGTGAAGCAGAACCGAGTGCGCGTGGAAGCCCGAGAGATCCCAGCCGAAGAGGGCGTGGTCCACGGCGACGGAGAGCGTGAAAAGGGGTTGATAGAGGCTGTAGTGGGTGCTCGTAAAGATCGTCACCAGCGCGTCCAGCTTGTCGTCTCCGGCGAGCGCATTGACTTGCGGGCTGTTGCGGATCAACGCTTCGTTGTCGTAGCGGATCCAATAGTTGCCCGGAGTCGGCAGATAGACGGCGAGGGCCGCTGCAACGACCAGCAACAGAGCCAGGAGAACCGGGACAGTTTTCATCGACGCGACTCGAGGAGCGGGCACCGGGCTCGTCGGCATGTGGATCGACTCCTGGGAGAAGGGCGGGTAGGGCTACTTGTTTCCGGGGACTTCGGCCGCTTCGACCTTCAGGATCCTGGCCCAGGCGGCGCGCAGGCTGCTGGGCAGGTCGAGGTCGGCGAAATGATCCCGAACCTGCTCGCGGCTGGTGTAGCGCCAGATGTCTTCCCAGTCGGCATACCGCAGGAGGTGAGAGATCGCCCAGGCCTGCCGCTCCGCCGAGTCGTCCTCGAGCAGCGACCGCAGAGCGTCCGCACTGATCGGCTCATCGGGGAAAAAGTAGAGGTTGGTTCCGCGCTCGGTCGCCGAAGAATCGGTGTCGGAGGCAGTCATGATCGTTTCAGTATAGCGACTGCGCTACGCTGCGCAATGCTTGACGCGACAGTGTGGCTTGTGTAGATTTCTCGAGGACTTTGGATCCAGGCGGGCATAACTCAGTTGGTAGAGTGCAAGCTTCCCAAGCTTGATGTCGCGGGTTCGAACCCCGTTGCCCGCTCCAAGACTCTGACTGTAGTCGCATCGTAGTCGAGCGCCGCAGGCAGCGCCGCGACTCCGGTGCACAGCGCGGAGATCCCATGACCAGAACCTCCCTGATTGCTGCCGGCACTCTGCTCTCCGGGCGATTGAGCAGCGACTGCGATCTGCGGTTCGAGGGGCACCTTGACGGCGAGATCATCGGCTCGGGAGCGCTGACCGTCGGCGCAGGAGCCTGCGTTGTGGGACCGCTCCAAGCGCACGAAATCGTCGTCGAAGGGATCGTCCACGGCTCGGTCACGGGAGTCGAGCGGGTCGAGCTGCGGCGCGGTGCGAAAGTCGACGGCGACGTCACCAGCGCCTGCGTCGTACTCGCCGAGGGTTCGGACCTCGGCGGGCGTATCGTCATCCGCGCTTGATCAAAGAACGGTACCGTCGATGGGGATCGTCACCAGCGGCGCCTTGGGGCTGTCGGTGTGGACCTTCAGCGCTCCAGACAGCTTGCCCTTGGGCATGGTGGCGGGGTCGAACTCGATCTTGATCCGGTAGTCATGGCCGTCCTTGAACGTCTGCAGGGTCGCCGGCGGGAAACCTGCGAGGTCGTGTTCCACCTTGGTGATGTGGATCGCTTCGGTGGCGAACACCCGGAAGGAGACAGTCTGGGTGGTCTTCGCCTGCAACTTGAGCTCTCCAAGGCTGAGCGACGGGGGAGTCACGGCGAAGACTGGACGCATGAACCCCGAGAGCGGTATGGGCACGATGCTCTGCTTTGGATGATTGACGAAGACGTGCAGAGTGCCTTTGATGGGTCCGACCTCCGCGTTCTCGCCCAGTGTCAGGTCCAACTTCCAGGCCCTGGCGCCGCTGGCGCTCTTGCTGGCGACCTCGAACGCCGCGGTGATTCCCGCCGGCGGGTTGGAGGTCCGAAGGAGCTCGAAGTCTTTGCCGTCTGACGCGGCGAGCATCTGCGAGATTGTGCCGGGCTTCTCCCGCTGTACGGAAATCCAGCGCGCCGCTCCGGGCTTCGCGACCACGTACTCTGTCGACTGGATGCGCAGCTCGAGGACCAGCGAAGGAGTGTCCGGATCGTTGGTCTTCACTTCGATCTGCTTGAGGAGCGCTACAGCGCGCTCCTCGAGGAGCGGAACACGAACGCGGATTTCGCCTGCCTGTCCCGCCTGCAGCGACTCGGACATGCTGACGATCTCGAGGTTCGGGGGCCGGAGCGCGCTCAGTATCTGGAGCTCGGCATCGCCGGTGTTGCGGATCTTGAAACTGTGCTCGACTACCTTATCGCGCGCAATCTCCCCGGCTTCGTGAACTCGCTCCTCGACGGTGAACTTGGGCTTCTTCGCAACTGCGTCCGCGGCCTGCGCTGGCGAGACCGCGGAAAGGACGGCGAGGAGCAGAAGAGCCAGCGGCCAGTGCGCGTGGGCAATCCGGCTCGCCGACGGACAGGGGTGCCGAGGCAGGGAATGTACCTGAGATTGCAGCATCGAGAACTCTCCATGGTTGTGGTTCGAATCTTGCACGGCCGTAGGATCGTGCCAAATTGCCGGCTCGCCGCGTCGATTCATGTCAAAATGAACGGATACGGGACGCGCGCCCGCCATTCACTCTCTTCTGTTCTCCTCGTTGCACCCTACATGCCATGATTCGACCGATTCCTGCAGTCGTTATCCTGTTCGTGCTGGCGCCGAGCTTCTCTTTCGCGAGCCATCCGCCTCCGTCCTCTGACCCGAGCGTGCAGGTTCCGGCGCCAGCGCCGACCCCGAGCGCACCTCGGGATGCGCCAGCGGCGGACGCAGTCCCCGGCGGCAAGATGGAAGCGACTGCGCCGGCTGCAAAGGACGACGCCGCGGAAGCGCGTGCGCAGCGCGGAGAGGAGCTGCTGGAGGAGCTGCAGCCGCCGGACGGGGAGTGGCAGGTCGACTCCGAAGGGCGCGCCTATTTCATCCGCCTGCGCCCGAAGGCGCTCGCGCACAGGCTCATCGACGGCTCGCGGATCTCGATCGTTTACGGCGGGACGTACGATCTGGCCGGACAGGATGAAGAGAACTTCTGGCTCAAGATCTATCGCCCGAGCGCCGAACCGCGCGAACGAGTGCCGGTAGTGCGCCAGCCGACCGCGGAGGAGCTGGCCGCTTCCGCGTCGACCTTCCCGGGCGAGCTCGTTTCGTCGGACCGGCTGAAGTTCAAGGCGTTCGACGCCGGTCTGCCGACCGGGGGAATGTGGCGCAACGGTTTCGACCTTGCCGACGTCAACGGCGACGGCAAGCTCGACTTGATGCACGGGCCGCCGCGCCGCGGCGGCGAGCAGCCGCGGCTCTTTCTCGGCGATGGCCAAGGTGTCTGGGTTCCTTCCAAAGTCTCCGTTCCCCCGGGCCTGCTCGACTATGGCGACGTCAAGGTCGCGGACTTCAATCGCGACGGCAAGTCCGACCTGGCGGTGGCGAGCCACTTGCGCGGCATCTCGGTCTTCATCGGAGACGGCGCCGGAAAGTACGCCTCGTGGGGGAAAGGTCTCGACTTCGTCGTTCCCAAGGCGGGCTACGACGGACGCGGCTTCTCCTCCCGCCGCATCGAAGTTCTGGACTGGAACCTGGATGGCAGGCCGGACATCGTCGCGCTCAGCGAAGGCCCTCAGATGTCGATCCAAAGTGGCGCAAAGGGGAAGCAGCTGACCGGAGTCGACCCGGCGGTGACCCCCTTCGGGCCGCGGATCTTTCTCAACCAAGGCGACGGATCCTGGCTGCGGGTGAACGAGGTCACGGCGCAACGCGCCGTCTTCGGCGACGATCTGGCGGTGGCCGACTTCAATGGCGACGGCCGAACGGACTTTCTGGCCTCTTCGAACGCGATGGGGAGAGCGGACCTGCTGTATCTCAACTCCAAGTCCAAGACCGGGGGTTGGCTCTCGGTCGAACTGCCGGTGCGTCCTCGCACCTATGTCAACTCCGTGGCTGTTGGAGACTTCAACCGCGACCGGCGGACCGACTTGGCGCTCAGCTATACCAGCTTCGAGCTCGGTGTGAACCGCGTCGGGGTCGATCTGTTCCTCGCCCAGAAGGACGGCAGTTGGGAGCGCCGAGGCGTCTTTGTCCGGGCCGGAAAGACCGGGTTCTCTGGACTCGAGGGCGGGGATCTGGATGGTGACGGCTCGATCGACCTGGTGGCCACCGATCACGACGGCTATCTGGAGGTCTTTCTGGGCGACGGCGCCGGGGGGTTCTCGCGGGAGACAAGCCCGGAGGCGCAACAGCCCAGAGGGATGTGCCGGGGCTATGCGCTGAAGCTGGTGGACGTCGATCGCAACGGCAAGGCGGAGGTCCTGGCCTCCTTCGCCGGTGAGGGCGACGCGCTCTTCGATCCAAACCGCTGCCCGGGTCGGGGAGGGGTCGCAGCCTGGACGGTAGAATCTTCGAAATAAATGTTGACAAAGCATCAAATCGGTCCTAGAGTTCGACTTAGCCTTCGAAGCGGGCCCGGCGTACAGACTAGCTCCGGGCTCGGTGCATTGGATTCGCAGTCAGTGTTTGCTCGATTCGACTAACGCAGGTCAAAGGAGATGGAGAGATGAAGAGAATTTTGGTTGCGTGTTTGTTGGCGGTTCTCGCGGCCCCGGCTTTTGCCGTCATCGGCACGGTGGATGACGTCCCGGCGGCGACGTTGCTGCTGCCGTACTTCGAGGTCGATCTGGACGATCCGAATGGCGTGACGACTCTG
>JAYTAM010000128.1:0-4081 GCA_043737505.1 Thermoanaerobaculia bacterium | reverse complement strand
CGGCCTCCCCATGCTGCGGCCCCCACGAGCTGTGCTCCATCACGAAGCCGCTGCGCTTCTCGCCGAGCACGTCGTGATGCACGTAAAGCGCGGCGCCGAGCGAAGTACCCGCATCTCCCGACGCCGCCTGGATGAAGATCTCCTTGACCGGCGTGCGGTCGAAGATCCGACCGTTGGCCAGCGAGTTGAGCGCGCAACCGCCGGCGAGCGCCAGCCGGTTCGTGCCGGTGAGCTTGAGCACCCGGTTCACAAGCGCGAAGAAGCGGTCCTCGTAGACCGCCTGCATCGACGCCGCCATGTCCATGTGCCGCTGCGAGAGCGGCTCGTCGGGCGGCCGCGAGGGACCCAGCAGGCGCTCGAGCGCCGGCGTGAACAGCCGGCCGAGCGTCGGCTCGCCGGTCTCCCAGGTCATGTCGACCCCCTCCGAGAGATGCCGGAAGTAGGTGAGGTCGAGTCGGAAGGTCCCGTCGTCGAGCTGCGGCACCAGCTGGCCGATCTCCGAGACGAACTGCGGCGATCCGTAAGCCGCGAGACCCATCACTTTGTACTCGTCGCCGAAGTGCGGAAAGCCCAGGTACTGCGTCATCGCCGAGTAGAAGATCCCGAGCGAGTGCGGATAGTGCACGCGGTCGAGGATCTCGAGCTTGTTGCCGCGCCCGCGCGCCAGCATGGTCGAGACGAAGTCGCCGAAGCCGTCGACCGAGAGGCAGGCGGCCTCCTCGAATGGCGAGCAGTAGAACGCCGAGGCAATGTGCGCGCGATGATGCTCGACCGCAAAGATCGGCGGACTCTTCGGGATACCGAGCGCCGCCTCGACCCGCCCCGCGAGCGAAGCGACCGCGTGCAAGTTCTTCACCCGCCCGGCGGCGCGCCGGAGACCTCGCGGATGGATGAGCGCCAGCCAGGCCTTCCGCGCGAGATAGGCGCGCGGCTCCCGCGCGACGGCGATCGCATGCAGCGGCTCGCCCTCGCCCAGCTCCTTCGCGCACCAGCCGAGAGCCAGCTCCGGAAACCCCGCCCAATGCTTGATGCGCCGGAAGCGCTCCTCCTCGACGCCGGCGATGAACCGCCCGTCGGCGACGGCAGCCGCCGCAGCGTCGGCGTGGTAGGCAGAGAGGCCGAGGATGCGGATCATCGTGCCGGATCCCCCGGCTTCCGTGGTTCTCCTGGCTCTCCTGGTTCCCGATACCTGCGAAGTCGGCGCTCGAAGAGCGCCATGGCGATGAGCCACTCGGCGATCGCCCGTTCGCCGGCGTAGATCAGTCCGGCCCGGCCATCGAGAAAGCCGCCCTTCACCACCAGCACCCAGAACGGCACCAGCCAGGGGGCGATCCATCCGAACTCGCGGATGCGATCGGTGAGCGAGAGCTCCCCGGGAGGGGCGCCCAGAAGTTTGTCGGCCTCCTGCGGAGCGTAGCGCGCCTGCCCGGCGAGGAAGCGCGACCGGGGCTTGCGGTCGTCGTGGAGGATCGCGCTCTTCAGGCGCTCGACGCGACCTCTGGCCGTCAGGCGGTGGGCGTGTCCGTCGGCGACAAAACGCGCGGCGTTGACGCGGGCGAGGACGATCCGCGGCGGATAAAGCCCACAACGCAGCCGCTGTCCTTCGATGCAATAGACGAAGCGCGCATCATAGGCATCCGTCCGCACCGCCGGCTGCAGCCCGTCGAGCTCCTGCACGAGATCATCGGTAAGCACGTGGTCCGCATCGAGAGAAAGCACCCACGGGGTATCGATCCCCGTCTCGCGCAGTCCGAACTCGCCCTGGGCGGCGAAGCTGTCGAACTTGCGCGTAAAGAGCGCCACCCGCCGATCGCGCGCCAGCCACTCCCGCGTCCCATCGGTCGAACCGCTGTCCACGACGACGATCCGCTTCGCCCAGGCAAGCGGCGCGAACGTCCGCTCGAGATTGGGCATCTCGTCGTAGGTGAGAAGCAGGGGGGTGATCGCTTCGTGCATCGCGCCGGGCATCGAGGCGAAGCTTATCTCTGCGAAGGCCTCGCCCTCTCACTCACCACGCGATCGAACTCCGCAAGGTAGGCCTTCGCAACCGCGGGAAAGCTGTACTTTGCAGCCTCTTCGAGCGCTGCCGCTCCCGCGTGATGGCGAAACTCCTCGTCGCCCATGGTACGTGCGAGGACGCCTGCGAGTCTCTCCTCAGGCGCCGAATCGCGGTGGTCGAACACCCAACCGTTCTCGCCGTCGCGCACGAAATCGCGGAAGCACGAGAGGTCCGAAACCACCGGCGGCACTCCAGCGGCCATCGACTCGAGTGCCGCGACGCCGAAGGCCTCGCCGTGCTCGGCGAGCGACGGATAGCAGAAGAGGTCGGCGCTCCGGTAGACCGCTGCGAGGGTCTCCGGATCGAAGATCGCGCCGCGGAACCCGACCTTCCGTCCGCGCGCCAGGGCATGCAGTCGCCGCAGGAAGGGCTCGCCACCGCCGCCTTCGGCCTCGGCCACCGGACCGACGAGCTCGAGCTCCCACTCCGGAAAGCTTTCCGCGAGGCGAGCGTACGCGCCGATGAGCAGCTCGAGCCCTTTCTCAGGGTGAATCCGGCCGGCGTAGAGGAGCCGCTTGCCGGCGCCCTTCGCGCCCTTCGCAGAAGCGAAAAGATCGAGATCCACAGGCAGCGGAAGGACCACCGTCCTCCCGTCCAAGTCGGGCCGTTCTGCTGCAACCGCCGCTTTCACTGCGCTCGAGATCGCGACGATGCGAGCCGCCCCGCGATAGAGCCGGTACTGGCCCTTCGGGAAGCGCCCTGCGGAGACGACCACCGCTCCCGCCGCAGGGCGGAACCTCGCGGCCAGCACGGGTAACCAGAAGTCGTTCGTCACCAGGATGTCGGCAGCGGGAAGCCGCGGAAGGGCGTTCCACGCGTAGGCGAAGTCCTTCACAAGGTCCCAGCCGACGCTCCCTCCCTGCGAGAAGCCGCGCGTGCGGTGGAAGCGGACGCCGTCGATCGTTTCCGTCGTCGGCTGACCAGGGAAGGCTCGGGCAACGACCGTCACAGCGTGTCCTGCCCGCACCATCTCTCGCGCCAACGCATGCCAGCTCTTCTGCATCGCACCGCCGCGCACCGCGGGCACGGGCAGCCATGGGCCGGTGAGGATGGAGATCTTCAAGTGACCTGCACACACGCTGGCGGCGTTCCGCCCGCGAGGAGCCAGCGGTAGACCTCGACCCACTGTGCGCCGATCGAGTCCCAGGAGAGCTCCTCGCGCACCAGCGCGACACCGTTTGCTCCTAGCCGCGCGAGCTCGGCTGACGGCAACCTCAGCGCAGACTCCAGGGCAGCGCCGACCGCGCCTTCCTCCGGCGCTACCCACCAACCGCAGTCGCGCCGCATCAGCGCTTCCCAGGGGGCCGCGGTCGTCGTGATCACGGGCGTTCCGTACGCCAGTGCCTCCGCGACCGCGATGCCGAAATTCTCGCCGCGAGTCGGCAGGACGAAGAGCTCGGAGCGCGCGAGGGCGGCGCTCTTCTCCGCTCCCTCGAGCATGCCAGTGAAGGTGGTCCGCTCCAGGAGCAGAGGATCGGCCGCTACTGCCGCCACCATCCGCGCGCCGAAGCCACCCAGGTCGGGGCCGGCGACGACCAGGCGCCAGTTCGCGAAGCGCGGACCGATCTCCCGCCAGAGCTCGAGCAGCAGATCGATTCCCTTCTTGGAATCGAGGCGTCCGAGAAAGAGCAGCCAGCGCCTGTCGCGAAGCTCGGGGAATCGGCGTTCCAGCAACTCGCGTGAGGGCATCTCGCCCTTCTCGGGCAGATCGACGCCGTTCGGGAGGACAGCGATCGGCTGCGTCAGCCCGAAGCGACGAATCGACTCCGCCTCTAGCCCGCTCGTCGCGTGCAACAGCCGGGCAGCGCGGAGACTCCGGTTCTCGTAGAAGAGAGCCGCGAGCCGCTTCTTCAGCCGGCTCCGCCCCAGCGCCCAGGGATCGAGCATTCCTCGCGGAGAAACGACGAGCGGCCGGCCGAACTTCTCCGCCGCCCGGCGGGCGTAGATCCCGGGGTTCATCCACAGGGCATGGCTGTGGACGATGTCGGCTTCGCGGGCTTCGGTCTCGATCAACTTTCGCAG
>JAYTAM010000127.1:0-9373 GCA_043737505.1 Thermoanaerobaculia bacterium | reverse complement strand
CGAGGAGCACTTTGACGAGGGTGGACATGCCCTTCTTCGGGGCCACTTCCGGATTGAGAGGCTGGTTCATGATCTCGGCTCCTTGCCTTGAAGTCTCTGGCGAAAAATCAGATTAGCACTAGCGGAAGTCGCCCCGCACGTCGTCGGTGAGCTCGTTGTGATCGTCGGCGCGACGGCTGAGTCCGTGATGCTTGAGCAGCTCTCCCGCCCTGCGCACCGCCGAGAGGAGCCCCGCGCCCGGTCCGGATTTCCGCACCGTGGCGGCGGTCTCTCGGGCCAGCTCCTCCCAGGTTCCGGCGGGAACCACGGAGTGGATCCCCTCGTCCGCGAGCACGACCACGCGGCGCTCGAAGGCCGATACCGCGACCAGGATCCCGGTCCGGTCGCGGGTGGTGAAGACCGAGTGGACGAGAAAGGCCTCCCGTGCCCGCTGCTGCAGCCGGCGATCGAGCAGCGCCGGACCGCACAGCCAGCGGCGGAACGGAACAACGAAGCGCGCCGCCATCGCACCGGCCAGGAGTCCGCAGCCGACGTAGAGAAGGGTCCAGGCAGGCCGGGTGATCCACAGCGGCCGGGCCTGGTCGACCAGCGCCGCCGCGGCCGCGGTGCCGAGGCCGACGAGCGCGGCCCCCTTCCAGTAGGCGACCTGATACTCGTCCGCGCTCGCCAGGGCGAGCGCCACGATCTCGCCGCCGGTTTGTCCCTCGGCTTCGGCCACGGCGCTGCGGATCGCCGCGGCTTCGGCGGCGGTCATGCCGGGCGGGAGGGCGGGGGCAGGAGGGGCGGTCACGGGAACGGGATTGTACCGCGCCCGGGGAATCTCCCGGGGAAGTTATCGTTGACAGGGATCGGCGCAGATCCCTAGACTTACCTGCCCCTGTCCGGGGCTCCCCCCCTCATGCGCCTGCGCCTTCTGTCCGCCTCGCTCCTCGCCTTCGCTCTCGGCGTGCTAGTGACCCCCGGCGCCGAGGCGCAGGAGATCGTCTTCCTGGCTTTCGGCGACAGCATCACTCAAGGCTATGGAGATACCTCCAATCCCGGCGGCGGTTATGCGCCCCGCCTTGAGCGCTGGCTGCGCCAACGAGGCTACGACGCGGTCGTCGAGGTCTACGGCGCCGGAGGAGAAACCACCTCTTCCGGCCTCTCCCGGATCGACGAGGTACTTGCCGAAGGCGGCGACTTCCTCCTGCTCATGGAGGGCACCAACGACATCTCGCAGCGTGCGAGTATCGAGTCGATCCGCTTCAACCTCGACGAGATGGCGAGTCGCGCCGAAGCGCTCGGTATGAGCGCGGTTCACGCCACGGTCATTCCCCGTATCCCTACCGCGCCGGTCGACCCGGACAACTCGGCGACCGCGGCACTGGCGCGCGCGATCCGCGACCTGGGACACGACACCCAGCGCGCTGTGGCGGATACCTTCGCACTTTTCGAGAACCTCCCCGACGTCTTCGAGAACTATTACTTCTACGACCCGCTGGTCCTCGACCCGGTGGGCCACCCCAACACCGACGGGTACATCGAGATCGCCGGACTGTTCATCGAGACGATACTTCCGCTGCTGGAGACGCCGGAGATCCAGATCGTCCCCCCGCCGAGCCCCCTCGAGGCCGGCTTTCTCATCAGTTTCGGCGTCGACGGAACTGCGGTCGAGCAGTTCGTGCGCCTCGAATGGGATTTCGGTGACGGCGGATTCGCCCAGACGCCGCCGCCTGGAGACCTGAGCGCCTTCTACGTCTTTCTCCACCCCGGCACCTACACCGTTCGTCTGCGCGGCTTCACGGCCGGCGGCGCGGTCTCCGAGGACTCTGTCCTGGTGGTCGTTACCGGCGGCGAGCCCTCCTGGGAAACGGCGACCGTCGTGATTCCCCTGATCGCCGAATCCGCCGACGGCCAGATCGCCTCCGATCTCGAGCTGTTGAACTCCGGGATCTTCTTCGGCATCGCCGAGGCCACCTTCATCTCCGAGATCCGCTACGACGACCCAGCTCCGGCGAGGCGGTTCACCGTCGGGCCCCAGGGGACGACGAGAATCGCCGATCTCCTCCCGACCGCGTTTGGGCTCGGGGCGGGGAGAGGGGCGTTGAAAATTACCTTCTACGTGTTCCCGGAAGGCTCGCCAGGCTCGTTCTCGGCTCGCGCCGTCGTACGGGCGACAGACGATCCCGACGGCAGCGACGGCGCTCTGGTCGCCGGGATTCCGGCCGCAGCCTGGTCCTCTTCCGCCAAGCAGGTGCTCAACATCCCGCACGGCCCCACCGCCGTCTCGACCCTGGCGGTGGCGAACCTCGACGGCTTCGCTGGCACGGTACGTTTCGACCTCTTCGACGCCGCCGGCGCCTTCGTCGGCTCCGGCGTCGTCGAGCTCGCCGCGGACGCAGCGCGCCTGCGCTCGATCTCCGATCTGTTTCGCAACCTCGGCTCGCGTCCGGCTCCGTTCAGGGCCACCTTTGATGCCGCCGCGATCCGATTCTCCGTCGCGGCGCTGGTCACCGCTCGGTCGAGCAGCGAGGTCCGGGTCCTGCTCTCCACGCCCTGATCCGCGCGCCGGAGTTCACTCGCCTGCGGGCGAAAAGAAGATGCTAAAGTTTTCGCCGGCCGCAGGGCCGCGGGCTGCTCCAAGCGAGCGAGGGAGAAGGGAATTTGGCCACTCTGAATCATCGCAAGTGGACGTTCGAGGACTCGCTCGATCTCTACAACATCCGGCAGTGGGGCAATGGCTATTTCTCGGCCAACGAGAAAGGCAACCTCGTCGTTCAGCCGGGGGGCGAAGGCGCTCCGTCGGTCGACATGAAGGACCTCGTCGACGAAGTCCGCCAGCGCGGCATCGGCGCTCCGCTCCTCATCCGCTTTTCCCAGATCCTGAAAGCGCGCGTCGTCGAGCTCAATGAGGCCTTTCTGCGCGCGATCACTGAGTACGGATACCAGGGCACCTACCGCGGCGTCTTCCCGATCAAGGTGAACCAGGAGAAGTACGTCGTCGAGCGGCTGCTCGAGGCCGGTCAGCCCTACCACTTCGGGCTCGAGGCCGGCTCGAAGCCGGAGCTTCTCGCCGTCCTCGGGATGCTCGAGGACGAAGAGGCGCTGGTCGTCTGCAACGGCTACAAGGACGAGGAGTACATCGAGACCGCGCTCCTGGGTTCGAAGCTCGGCCGTCACGTGATCCTCGTGGTCGAAAAATTCTCCGAGCTCGAGCTCATCGCGCGAGTGTCAGCGCGCACCGGCGTGCGACCCTCGATCGGTGTTCGCGCCCGCCTTTCGGCGCGCGGTGCCGGGCACTGGGAGGCCTCCGCAGGCGACCGCTCGAAGTTCGGCCTCGGCGCCCGCGGCCTCTTTCAGGCGATGAAGTTCCTGCGCGAGCACGATCTTCTCGACTGCCTCGAGCTTCTCCACTTTCACCTCGGCAGCCAGATCTCGTCCATCCGCAACGTCAAGGAGGCGCTGCGTGAGGCCGGCAGAACCTATGTCGAGCTCTCCAAGCTCGGCGCGCCGCTGCGCTACCTCGACGTCGGCGGCGGCCTCGGCATCGACTACGACGGTTCGCAGACCAACTTCTCGTCGTCGATGAACTACACCCTCCAGGAGTACGCCAACGACATCGTCTTCGGCACGATGGAGCTCTGCGACGCGGACAACATTCCCCACCCGACTCTGGTCTCGGAGTCGGGACGGGCGCTGGTCGCCCACCATGCGGCGCTCATCGTCGACGTCCTCGGAGTCGGCGAGTTCACTGTCGGAACCCTTCCCGAGGTTCTTCCGGAGGGCACTCCAGCGCCGGTGCGCCACCTGCTGGACACCTACCGTGAAGTGTCGCGCAAGAACTTCCTCGAGGCCTATCACGACGCCGCCGGCTATCGCGACGAAGTTCTCTCGCTGTTCAATTTCAATCAAGTGACGCTCGCGCAGCGGGTACTCGCCGAGGACATCTACTGGGCCCTGGCGCTCAAGATCCTCCGCCTGATCCGCGAGCTGCCCGAGGTTCCGGAGGAGCTCGCCGGGCTCGAACGGGCGCTGGCCGATACCTACTTCTGCAACTTCTCGATCTTCCAGTCGTTGCCCGACTCCTGGGCGATCGACCAGCTCTTTCCGATCGTTCCGATTCACCGCCTCAACGAAGAGCCGGTCCGGCGCGGCGTGCTCGCCGACATCACCTGCGACTCCGATGGCAAGATCGACCACTTCATCGACCGTCGCGACGTCAAGGACGTCCTCGAGCTCCACACCGTCGGCGACGACGTCTATCTGCTCGGCGTGTTCCTCGTCGGCGCGTACCAGGAGATCCTGGGCGATCTGCACAACCTCTTCGGCGACACCAACACTCTTCATGTCTCGCTCGGCGAAGAGGGCGGGTACCACATCGACCATGTCCTCGCCGGCGACACGGTCGCCGACGTTCTCAAGTACGTGAGCTACGACCGCGACGACCTGGTGGCGAATGTCCGCCGTTTCTCCGAGATCGCCCTGCGGGCGAAGCGCATCACGCTCGAAGAGTCGCGCAACCTCCTGCGCGTCTACGAGCAGGGGCTCTCGGGCTACACCTACCTCGAGCACGAGTGAGCAGAAAAGGACCGGCCGGAACTGTCGCGCGTCCGACGCGCGCTGCCGGCCTGCTCCTGCATCCGACGAGCCTCCCCGGACGGTTTCCCATCGGCGACCTCGGACCGTCGGCGATCGCCATGCTCGACTGGATGGTGAGCGCGGGTTTCAGCGTCTGGCAGGTACTCCCTCTGGGACCCACCGGGATGGGCGATTCGCCCTACAACGCCCTCTCCGCCTTCGCCGGCAACCCGCTGCTGATCTCGCCGGAGGCGCTGGTCGCCGACGGATTGGTGCCCGCGGAGGCGCTGGCGCCCTGGGAGACGCCGGAGGTTTCCAGCGTCGACTTCCCGGCCGCCGTGCGGTGCAAGGAGACCCTCCTCCGGCAGGCGTTCGAGCGCTTCGAGTCAGGCAGTTTTCCCGAGCTCGCCAGCGCGCTCGAGCGCTTCGCCGACCGGGACCGCCGCGCCGCCTGGCTCGACGATTGGGCGCTCTACTCGAGCCTCAAGCGCTCGCACGCCGGAGCCTCCTGGCTCGATTGGGAGCCCGGCCTCCGGCAGCGCGAACCCGGGGCTTTGCGCCAGCACGCAGCGGCGCTCGCCAGAGAGCTGCGCTTCGCGATCTTCAGCCAGTTCCTCTTCGCGCGCCAGTGGTCCGCCCTGCGCGGAGCTGCCGAAAGCCGCGGCATCCGGCTTCTCGGCGATGTGCCGATCTACGTTGCCCCCGACAGCGCCGACACCTGGGCGCACCGTCGGCTCTTCGATGTCGACTCCGAGGGGCGCCCGCGGGCCGTCGCCGGCGTACCGCCGGACTACTTCAGCGCCGACGGGCAGCGGTGGGGAAATCCTCTCTACCGATGGGACCTCCTGCGCGACGAGGGCTTCCGCTGGTGGATCGCCCGTCTGCGAACCCAGCTCGAGCTCGCCCACCTTCTGCGCCTCGATCATTTTCGCGGCTTCGTCGCCTACTGGCGGATCCCGCAGAGCGCCCGGACCGCGCGTCGCGGGAAGTGGGTGAAGGGGCCGGGCGAAGCTTTCTTCAGCGCTCTTCGGCAGGGACTGGGCTCCCTGCCGCTCCTCGCCGAGGACCTGGGCGAGATCGACGACCGGGTGCACCGGCTGCGCCGCAAGCTCGAGCTGCCCGGCATGCGCGTCTTGCAGTTCGGCTTCGGCAGCGAGGACAGCGATCACAGTCCGCACCGGCACGAGCCGCGGTCGGTCGTCTATACCGGTACGCACGACAACGACACCACCCGCGGCTGGTTCTCTCACGCCGGCGAGGACGAGAAGCGGCGGGCCCTCACCTATCTCGGAGCCACGCCCGAGACCGTGACCGCGGCGATGATCCGAGCCGCCTACGCCTCCGTGGCCGAGCTCGCCATCCTGCCGCTGCAGGACGTCCTCGATCTGGGGGGCGAATCGCGGATGAACCGGCCCGGCAACCGAAGCGGCAACTGGAGCTGGCGCGTCCGCCACGCGGATGTCCCCGATGGGCTGCCGGGCCGGATGCGCGAGCTCGCTGCCGCCACCGGCCGGCTTCCGCGCGACCCGGTGCTCGCCCCCGCCTGAGCGTAGAATCTCCGCCGTGATCCGTCCTCCCCGACTGCCGATCCTCGACCCTCCGGCCGCCGATACGTTCGACCGGCCGCTGGGGGATCTGCGCATTTCGGTCACCGATCGCTGCAACTTCCGCTGCGTCTACTGCATGCCGCGGGCGGTGTACGGTCCGGATCATCTTTTCCTGGCCCGCGCCGAGCTCCTGACCTTCGAGGAGATCGAACGCCTCGCCCGGATCTTCATCGGACTCGGAGTCCGCAAGCTTCGTCTCACCGGCGGAGAGCCGCTCCTGCGGCGCGACCTCGCGCTGCTCATCGAGCGGCTTGCGCCCCTGGGCGTGCCGATTGCGCTCACCACCAACGGTTCGCTGCTGCACCTCCAGGCGCCGGCGTTGCGGCGCGCGGGGCTCGATCGCCTCACGGTGAGCCTCGACACGCTGGATCCGGTCGTCTTCCGCCGCATGAACGACACCGACTTCGGTCCCGACGACGTGCTTGCCGGGATCGCAGCAGCGCGCGCCGCCGGGTTCGAAGTGATCAAAATCAATGCGGTCGTGCGCCGCGGGGTCAACGAAGAGGGCGTGGGCGACCTGGTGCGGCGGTTTCGTGGCAGCGGTCACATCCTGCGCTTCATCGAGTACATGGATGTCGGCGAATCGAACGGCTGGCGCCTGCAGGACGTCGTGCCGGCGGGCGAGATCCTCCGGCGGGTCGTCGAGGCGGCGGGCGATACCGCTTTGGATCCGGTCGCTCCGCAGGCCCGCGGCGAAGTGGCCAGGCGCTACCGCTTCCGCGACGATTCGGGCGAGATCGGCATCATCTCGTCGGTCTCGCAACCGTTCTGCGGCGACTGCGTGCGCGCCCGCCTCTCGGCGGACGGCAAGATCTTCACCTGCCTGTTCGCGGCGCGCGGCAGCGACATCAAGACCCTGTTGCGTTCCGGAGCGACCGACGCCATGGTCGCAGCGGCGATCTCGGCGATCTGGCGGCAGCGTGACGATCGCTACTCGGAGCTCCGGTCCCAGGCCACCGCGGACCTGGCGCACCGGGTCGAGATGTCCTATATCGGGGGCTGAGCGCTCCCGTGCCAGCGCTGCGAAACTTACTTGAAGAGAGCGTCGAAGGCGGCGCGGGGATCCTTGGCGGCCGGAGCGGGCTTTTCGGCGGCGAACTCCTGGCGTTCACGCGGCTCGAACAGGCTGCACTCGTTCGCCTTGGACTTCTTCGGCACCAGGGGTACCTGCGGCTGACGGCACTGTGCCGGCGCGCCGGGGTCGAAGTGCGTGCAGTTGGTGCAGGTATGCAGGTCGGATCCGCAAGCGGTGCAGCGGGCCGCAACTCCGGCCGCCGCGCCGATGCTCTGCAATTCGCCGCAGCTCGCGCAGCGAAAGGCACTCGCGGTCGGCGCACCCAGGCCTCTTCCGCGCGGCGCGTCGCGCGGATCCCTAGCTCCACCCGTGGGGCGAGGAGCTCCGGAAGGGCGATCCCCCTGCGACCGCTGGGAGTCGCGCGATGATGAGGACGAAGAGGACGCTGAGGACGATGAGCCGGAATCCTGATACCCGCTCTGTTTGTACTTGCGGTCGCTCATGGCTGCAGTATAACCACTGGCTCCCCGAGGGGCCCCGGTCGCAGTCGATTCTGGAGCTCGATTGATGCGAAGTGTCCTCCTCGCCGCGCTTCTCCTCGCTGCCGCGGCACTGGTCTCCGGCGGCTGTGTCGAGGCCCCGTCGAACGCCGGTGGATCCGCCAGCCCGGAGCTCCAGGCCAGGCGCTTCGAGCTCGCCGACTTTCTCGCCAGCAGCGCTCACGCCCTCGACTCGCCGGAGGCCGCCCGACTCCTGGCGGAGCAGGGCCTCGACTGGGGTGGCGGCGCACCGTTGCCGAACGTACCGCCCTTCGCCTCCGCGCCGGCCGGCTTCCGTATCGCTGCGGTCGCTCCGCACGGGGACCGCGTAGCCTTGATTCGAGAGCTCGATGCCGATACTACCGAGGTCCTCCTGCACGAGCGCGCCAAAGGCGAGACCCGGCTGCTGCTGCCGGTCGACCGCGACGCACGCTTCCTGCCGCAGCGCTTCTCCGCCGACGGCAGGATCCTCTATCTATTCTCGAATGAGGGCGACGACACTCTGCAACTGGTGCTCTTCGACCTCGACACCGGCGAGCGGTCGGAGCGGCCCCGCGCCGGTTGCGAGGCGATTCGCCTCGACGTCAGTCCGGACGACACCGTCTACGGGTTGCAGTGGACCTGCTCGGGAGCGGTCGAAGCCGCCCTCTTCGACGCCGCAACCGGAGCTCCGCTCGGACCTCTTCCGCTGCCTTCCGGTACGCGACTCGCCCGCGCCCTGCCCGCGCGAGCCCCCGGCGGTGTGCTCTACGAGATCGCCAGCGGCCACTTTCCGCGCGACCTCCTGTTCGTCGACCGCCTCGATCCGGAAGCTCTGGCCCGTCCGCTGACCTACGGCCTGTCACCTCGGATCGCCACCCTCGACCTCGTCGACTCCATCGCCGTAGTGCTGCCTGGGAGAGGCGGTGGCGGAGGCGAGCCGATCCTGCCGGGAGAGCTCTGGTGGCCCCGCCGTCCGGCGGCCGGCCCGGCGGCGCTGATATGGCTCGAGGACGACCTTCGGGCGCCGGCGTGGCTGGAGTTCCACCCGGTGCTGCAGTTTCTCGCCAACCGCGGCGTCGCCATTCTCCGGCTGCGGCTGCGCGGCGCCAGCGGATTCGGTCTGCGCCATCGCCACGCTGCCGACGGCCGGCTCCTGGACGCCGGACTCGAGGACCTCCAGAGCGCCCGCGCCCTGCTCCAAGAGAGAGGTGCCGATCTTCAGCGCATCGCCGTCGTCGGCGAAGGCCCCTGGGCGGGAGCGCTCGCCGCAGCTGCCTTGCGCGAGCTGCCCGGGCGATTCGCCGCCGCGGCCAGTCTCGGCGGCGCCGCCGATCCCCTCGCGCAACAGGATCTCCTGCCGACGCTCGCCGAGCCGGCGAAAAGCTGGTGGACGACCCGACTCGGCGACCCCACCTCTGAAGCGGCGCGGCGCGACCGCACGCGCATGCAGCTGCCCGCCGACGGCCCTGCGCCGCAACTCTTCCTGGCGAACGCACCCGAAGACGGAGTGTGGAGCGAAGCTGCGGCGGCGGCCCTGTGGGGATTCCTCGCCGACCACCTCGCGAGGGGGCGCTGAATCCGCGCCGCCCGTGCTACGATTTCGCTTCGCACATGCAGACTCTGGACAAGTACCAAGTCCTTGAAAAGATAGGCGTTGGCGGCTTCGGAGTCGT
>JAYTAM010000126.1:0-4094 GCA_043737505.1 Thermoanaerobaculia bacterium | reverse complement strand
GATGGACTACGCCATGCGCTACGCGCGCGGCCTGGAGGACGACCCGGTTCGTTCGGATCGCTTCGTCGCGATGTACGTCAACGAGTGGACGCGCGACTACGGAGCGGCCGGCCGGCGGGCCGTGCAGCGCCTGCTCGATCGCGGGCACGACGCTGGCCTCCTGCCGCAGCGGGTGGTCGCGGAGTGGGTCGAGTCCGATTGACCCTCGCGGCCGTCGTCTTCGATCTCGACGGCACGCTGGTCGATTCGCGACCGGACCTCGCGCTGGCAGTCAACCAGATGCGCGCCGGGCTGGAGCTGCCGCTCCTGGCCGAAGCCTCGGTCGGAGCGATGATCGGTGAAGGAGCCCGGATCCTGGTCGAGCGCTCTCTCGCCGATGCGCCGACAGAGGTCTCGCGCGACGCGGCGCTGACGAGCTTTCTGGGTCACTACGCCGGCGTCTGCACTCGCGCCACCCGGCCCTACGAGGGCATCGAGGAGCTGCTCGCGGCCTGCCACCGGCGCTGGCCGCTCGCGCTGCTGACCAACAAGCCAATGGCGATGGCCGCGGCCCTCGTCGATCACCTGCATTGGCAGGCGTACTTCCCGCACGTCGTCGGCGGCGACAGCCTCGCTTTCCGCAAGCCCGACGGGCGCGGTCTCGACCACCTGGCAGCGGTCTTCGGGCAGAGCGCGGACCGGCTGCTGCTGGTGGGCGACTCCCGCATCGACGCTGAAACGGCGCGAGCCGCAGGCGCCGCCTTCGTCTGGGTGGAGTGGGGCTACGCGGCGGAGGCGGACCGGCCGGGCC
Organism: Thermoanaerobaculia bacterium; assembly: GCA_043737505.1. Lineage (GTDB taxonomy): Bacteria > Acidobacteriota > Thermoanaerobaculia > Multivoradales > JAGPDF01 > JAGPDF01. Next base: position 3,304 of record JAYTAM010000126.1, on the reverse strand, counting down.
TCGCGGGCGGAACCTCCGCCCGCAGCCCGGCGGCGCTGCGCAGCTACTTCGACTCGCTGCCTCAGTAGTCCTTCAGGAAGTCCGAGACTCCGGCTTCCTGCTTCTCCCGGCGGCTGATGCAGATGGCGACGATGTCGAGCACCTTCTCGAGATTGTTCGGTCCGCCGGAGAGCTTCGCCAGGCGGGGCTCGAAAAACGCACGGATCTCGTCGCGATGGGCGGTGTCGCAGAAGCCGGTCGCCGTCCAGACCAGGCCGGCCGAGTACTGTTCCGGCATGGCGCCGGCGAGCGAATCGAACGACCGCTTCACCCAGTCATAGGCCATCGGGCGCGACACGCGGTCGCCCGACAGGTTCCACAGGATCGTCCCCGCCTCGCGGATGTCGAACTTGCCTGAGAGCACGAGCGCCAGCGCCTTCTCAACCGCTGCCGGCTCGCGGAAGCGGCCCATCGAATCGAGGATCTGGCGGCGGATGCGGCGATCCTGCTCCTGGATCGCAGCCGCTTCGAGGGCGTCGAACAGCGCGACATCGCCGGAGGTCGCGGCGATCGACAGGACGCTGCCGAGCATCTCCTGCTCGATGGCGGCAGGATCGGCGAGCCAGGCCGTTGTCAGCCGGCGGGCCTCGGCCTGGGTAACCGGGTCGGCGGCGACGACGCCCATGCCGCGGAGGACGCGCGGCCGGAGGAGCGTATCGTCCATGCTCTCGCCCGGGCGCTGCGCGAAGCCAAGCCTACCCGCCCGCGCGCCGAGGAGCTTGGCGATGAAGCGTTCGTAGTTCGGCCGTACGGCGGGGGCGACCAGGTTGTCTTCGATCGAATAGGCGAGGTCGATCGCCGGATCGACTACCAGCCGGCTGCTGCTGTCGGCGAACCGGGGCAGCATCCCGAGCGCAGCCGCCGGAGAGAGCTCACCGGAGGAGAAGAGGAAGCCGGTGTCGCCGATCAGCGCGATCTGTTCGGCGATCGGCAGGGTGGAGGAGGCCGCGGCGAGCCGCTCGAGAAGCGGGCCGCTGTATTCGGAGACGTAGTAGCCGAAGCCGCCGTGGTTCGCCTGCACCCAGTCGGGGCAGAAGGCGAGCGCGGTGCTCTTCGACGGGCTGTCCAGCATGACCTTGGCGATTTCGCTCCGGGCGCCCGCTCCAGTCGTGCCGTAGCGCAGCGTCACCGGCACCTGCCAGAGCTGCTGGCTGGAAACCGGCGAGCCCAGCGGAACGTAGCGGCGCTGCGAGAGCGCGAGCTTCCCTTTGCCGCCCTCGCAGGTCGCGGCCACCGAGACGACCGGCACGCCGGGCTGGTCGAGGAAGGTCGCAAACGACTTGGCGACCTCGGGCGCACCTTCCGCCGCGAGCGCCGCGAGGAAGTCGTCCGAGGTGGCGTTGCCCCAGGCATGCGCCTTGAGATAGCGCTGTACGCCCAGGCGGAACTTCTCGGGACCCATCCAGGTTTCGAACATCGACAGCAGGGCGCCCCCCTTCTGGTAGGAGATGCCGTCGAAGGCGCTGGCGATATCGCCGTTGTTGTGAATCGGCCGGCGCACCGGCTGCGAGGAGGCCAGACTGTCGGCGCCCATGGCGTTGCCGCGGCGATCGGCGTTCTCGTCCTCGCCGCCCCATTCCGGCTTCCACTGCGCGACGATCTTGCCCGCCATCCAGGTGGCGAAGCCCTCGTTCAGCCAGATGTCGTCCCACCACTGCATGGTCACCAGATCGCCGAACCAGAGGTGCGCGTTCTCGTGCGCCGCAGTGGATGCGTAGGTGCGCTGGCGCTCGAGCACTGGGTGCACGGGATCGGAAAGGAGCCAGCGGTCGACGTAGGTGATGAGGCCGGGATTCTCCATCGCGCCGAAGCCGACGGTCTGGGGAATCGCCAGGTTGTCGAGCTTGGGGAAGGGGTGCGGCATCGCGAAGTACTCTTCGAGAGCGACGAGGATCGGTCCGGTCACCTCGGAGGCATAGCCGGTCTGGGCCGCCTTGCCTTTGGCGACGATCATCCGGATGGGGGTCTTCGCCCGGCCCCAGGTGCCGGCGTCGACGACCGTGAACGGTCCGACGCCCAGCGCGACGAGATAGGAGGAGATCGGCTGGGTGGTGGCGAACTCGACCGCCTTCATGCCGTTCGCCTCGGCCCGTTCGACGACCGCGGGGGCGTTCGCGACCGCGACCTGGCCCTCCTGGACGTGCAGAGTGAGCTTCCACGGGGTGCGGTAGGACGGCTCGTCGAAGCAGGGGAAGGCGCGACGCGCAAAGGTCGACTCGAACTGACTGAAGACGTACCAGTCGTCGCCGTCTTTCTGGCGGAAGAGGCCCTCGGTCTCGACCGCGTCGAGCTTCGCGCGATAGGCGATCGCCAGGCTGGCTTTCCCGGCCGCCAGCTCGCGGCCGAAATCGAAGCCGACGAAGTCCTCGCCGCCGGCGACGACCCGGGCCGGACTCTCCTTGCCGGAGGCGAGCAGCACCGCCGAGCGGATCTCGAGGTCGTGGGCGTTCAACCACAGGAAGGAGGTGGGGGCCGCGAGCTCGAGGTCGATGGTGACCTTGCCGTCGAAAGTCTCCTGGTCCGGCAGGATCGTCAGGTCGACGGTCATCAGCAGCGGCTTGGCGACCGCGGGCAGGCGGAGCTGGGGAGGTTGCGGGTCGGCCGCCAGCGCCAGGTCCGGCGTTGCCAAAACAAGGAGAAGCAGTCCGGCCAGGCGTGTCTTCACGAGGGCAATCCTCCGGCGAGGGCAGTTCGAGAGATGGACGAGCTGAAGATACGTCGTCAGGCGGAGGAAGTTTCTCCGGCCGGGAAGCGGAAAGGCTGGGGGAAAAGCTCACCCAGGGAGGTCAGCCGCGTCTCGCCCTGGAGGTTGAAGAGCAGGATCGGCATCTCCGGCTCGCAGAACTCGGTCATCGTCTCGCGACAGAGTCCGCAGGGGGACGACGGGGGCGAAGTCGAAGTGACGATCGCGACCCCGACGAAGCGCCGGTGCCCGGCGCTCACCGCCGCCGCGAAAGCCGATCGTTCCGCGCACAGAGTGACGCCGAAGCTGCGGTTCTCTACGTTGGCGCCGCTGACGATCTCGCCGCTCGCAGTTTCGACCGCGGCCCCGACCGCGAAGCGGCTGTACGGGCTGTGCGCATGGCGGCGCGCGGCGAGCGCGGCAGCCTGGAGGGGCTCCCACTTCACGAATTCAGCCTAGCATCGATCCTCGGGATCGTCGGGACGATCGGGACGATCAGGATGATCGGCTATGCTCGTTTTCGCCGACCCAGCCGTCCAGAGCGGTCCAGAGCGCCCGAGGTCGCGCGGCAACCGACAACCG
>JAYTAM010000125.1:0-4099 GCA_043737505.1 Thermoanaerobaculia bacterium | reverse complement strand
GCTCTTCGCCGAGAGGAAGAGCATCACCACCTTCGGCCCGTACTCCCCAGGGCAGGCGGTGACCATGCGGCGGCAGGGATTCGAGGGGATCTACCTCGGGGGATGGGCGACATCGGCCAAGGGTTCGGTGACCGAAGACCCGGGCTCGGACCTCGCGAGCTATCCGCTTTCGCAGGTGCCGGACGAGGCCGCGACGCTGGTACGGGCACTCCTCACCGCCGACCGCAACCAGCACTTTCAACGCTCGAAGATGAGCGAAGCGCAGCGCAAGGCGACGCCACTCCACGACTTCCGGCCGTTCATCATCGCCGACGCCGATACCGGCCATGGCGGCGACCCGCATGTGCGCAATCTTGTCCGGCGCTTCGTCGAGGCCGGCGTTCCGGGCTACCACATCGAAGACCAGCGGCCGGGCACGAAGAAATGCGGCCACCAGGGCGGCAAGGTCCTGGTGCCCTCCGACGAGCAGATCAAGCGCCTGAATGCGGCGCGCTTCCAGCTCGACGTGATGGGGGTCGAGGGAATCATCGTCGCGCGTACCGACGCCGAGGCGGCGACGCTCCTCGACGGCAGAAGCGACGAGCGTGACCAGCCGTTCATTCTCGGCGCCACCAACCTTCAGCTGCCGGCCTACAAGATGTGCTTCCTCGCCCTGATGAGGCGGTTTCACGATCGCGGCGTCGCCGAGCTCAACGGACACCGCCTGTACCAGGTCTCCGTCGAGGAGTACGCCGCCGCCGACCTCTGGCTCGATCGCACCGGCCTGGCGAAGATGGCCGAAGAAGGCGCGGCCGCCTACCCCCGGGGCGGAGCGGAGACGGTCGACGCCATCTTTGACGCCGCCGAGTCGCGCCTCGTCGAGCTCTGGGAGACCGAGGCGGGTCTGGAGACCTACGGCGAGGCCGTCGCCGAGGTCCTGGAGTTCCGCGCCGGCGAAGGCGAGATGATCGAGATGAGCGCCGACCAGTGGCGGAAGTTCGCCAGCCGGGCCTCGTTCTTTTCGGCCCGTGAAAAGGCGCGGTCGCTGGGGGTGGACATTCCCTGGGACTGCGAGCACGCGAAGACTCCCGAGGGTTACTACCAGGTGCGCGGCGGTGTGCCCTTTGCGATCGCCAAGTCGCTGGCGGCGGCGCCGTTCGCCGACGTTCTCTGGATGGAGACCAAGACCGCCGATCTCGCCGAGGCGCGCCAGTTCGCCGAGGCGATCCACGCCGAGTTCCCCGAAATGATGATGGCGTACAACCTCTCGCCGTCGTTCAACTGGGACTCGACCGGCATGGGAGACGACGAGATGCGGCGTTTCCCGGAGGAGCTCGGCAAGATGGGCTTCGTCTTCAACTTCATCACCTACGGCGGCCATCAGGTCGACGGAGTGGCGGGAGAGGAGTTCGCCACCGCCCTGAAGCAGGACGGAATGCTCGCGCTCGCCCGGCTGCAGCGCAAGATCCGCCTCGTCGAATCGCCCTACAAGACGCCGCAGACGCTGGTCGGCGGACCGCGCGCCGACGCCGCGCTGCTTGCCTCGTCGGGTCGCACGGCAACCACCAAGGCGATGGGCAAGGGTTCGACGCAGCACCAGCACCTCATCCAGACGGAGGTGCCGAAGAAGCTCCTCGAAGAATGGCTGGCGCTGTGGAGCGCGCACTACGAGCTGGAGCTCAAGCTGGGAGTCGAGCTCAAGCCGCACCGCGCCGGCTCCGAGCTCCTCGAGCTCGCGATCGTCGGACGGGGAGGGGGAGGGGGGGGCGAGAAGGAGGCGAACGTCGTCTTCGCGCCGATTCACGACCGCCGCGGCCGGGCGATCCTCTCGGTGCGCGACCAGAACACCTTCGACGAGAAGCTGCGGCAGAAGCGGTTGATGAGCCTCATCCATCTCTTCCTGGTGCACCGCTACAAGGCCGATACGGTGCACTACGTCTCGCCCACCGAGGACAACCAGTACCAGGCGGCGAAGATGAAGTCGCACGGCATCTACTCTTCAGTGAACACCGAGGTAGGACAGATCATTGTCGCCGACGTCGACCGGGGGCGAGTCGAGCTGCTGCTCGCCGCCGATCGCGCCGCGCTGGGAAAGCTCATCCGCAAGGAGAGTTGAAATCTCCCGCTGGCTCGGCCTCTGAGTAGTTTTTACCGGCACGACCGGGATTCATCCCGGTATTAATCCCCCTTTTGCGCTCGATGAAGGGGCCTTTAGGCTTTCGGGCGAGGCGCACGCTCGCGTTCTTCGAGCGCCCGCCGATGCGGCTCGAACGTGGCAACCGGCTTGCCGAGCTTACCGGCGGCTACCGTCGTTCCCCTCGTATCGGACTGCAGGAGAGGAGGGTCGACGTACGAAAATGCCCAGAGGACAGGAAAACAAATCCGAGTCGGATCTCCGCCTGCAGACGTGCGACTGCGCGCAGGGGCAGGTGAAGGAAGCGTCGCGTGAGGCGTCGGGAACCGACGGGTTCGTTTTCGACGGCGCGCGAGCGAGCGCGGCGCTGCGGGCTTCGGAGGTGCGCTATCGCAGGCTCTTCGAGTCTGCCAGGGACGGAATCCTGATCCTCGACCATGCAACGGCGGCGATCGTCGACGTGAATCCTTTCATGTGCGACCTCCTGGGCGTGCCCTGCGAGGAGATCCTGGGAAGAAAGCTCTGGGATATCGGCTCGTTCAAGGACGTTCCGGAATCCAAGTACAACTTCCGCGAGCTGCAGGAGAAGGAGTACATCCGGTACGACGACCTGCCGCTCGAGAGTGCGCAGGGCCGGAAGATCGCGGTCGAATTCGTCAGCAACGTCTATCTGGTCGAAGGGCAGAAAGTCATCCAGTGCAACGTTCGCGACATCACGCAGCGCAAACGCGACGCCGAGGAGAGCGCCCGGCTGGCGCTGGCGGTGACGCAGTCGGCGGAGTCGATCGTCATGACCGACCCGGAAGGCGCGATCGTCTACGTCAACCCCGCCTTCGAGCGGATCTCCGGCTGGAACCGTGTCGACGCTCTCGGTCAGAATGTGCGAATCCTCAAGAGCGGCCAGCACGACGCCAACTTCTATCGTGAGATGTGGGCGGTTCTCCTGCGCGGCGAGACCTGGACCGGCCGCCTGCTGAATCGCAAGCGGGACGGCACGACCTTCGAGGAGGAAGCGACGATCTCGCCGATGCGGGATCCTTCCGGAACGGTGGTCAACTACGTCGCGGCGAAGCGGGACATCTCCGAGCAAGTGCGCCTCGAGCAACAGCTGTATCAGGCGCAGAAACTGGAAGCGATCGGTCGCCTGGCCGCAGGAATCGCCCACGACTTCAACAACCTGCTCGGCGTCATCACGGGCTATGGAGAGATCGTCAAGGAAGGTCTGGCGCCAGCCGACCCTCTCGTCGAGGACGTAGACCAGATACTCCTGGCGGCGGGGCGAGCGGCGACTTCGACGCAGCAGTTGCTCGCTTTCGGTCGGCGGCAGCGCCTGCAGCAGACGATCGTCGACCTCAACTCTGTCGTGAATGAAGCCGTGGCGTTGCTTCGTCCCCTGCTGGGAGCGAGAGTCCAGCTGGCGACGAGGCTCGCACCCGCTCTCGCGCCGGTGAGAGCCGACTCCGGCCAGCTCAATCAGGTCCTGATGAATCTGGTGCTCAACGCCAGGGACGCCATGCCCGATGGCGGCCAGATCCTGATCGCGACTCGCAACACGTCGCTCGAATCCGATCGCTCGCTCCCGCAGGTGTTTCTCGAACCGGGACGTTACGTCGAGATGACGGTAGCGGACACCGGGCTCGGCATGGACGCGGCGACCCAGGCGCGGGTCTTCGAGCCGTTCTTCACCACCAAGCAGACCGGCAAGGGAACGGGGCTGGGCCTCTCTGCGGTCCACGGCATCGTCCATCAGAGCTGCGGTGAGGTCTACGTCGACACCCAGGTCGGAGTCGGAACGACCTTCAAGGTGCTGCTTCCCATGGTCGAGGACAACCCGGTGGCACGTCCGGCCGGGGGTGGCGTGAGACCTGCCCCGCGCGGCAATGAGTCGATATTGCTGGTCGAGGACGAAACCGGATTGCGCAACCTCCTGGCGAAGGTACTGCGAGGGAAGGGCTACCGGGTGCATGTCGCTCGCGACGGCAGCGA
>JAYTAM010000124.1:0-4103 GCA_043737505.1 Thermoanaerobaculia bacterium | reverse complement strand
GTGCCGTCCGGAACCTCGCCCCGGATCGCCTCGGCGACGGCGGGGGCCCGGTCGATATCGTCGAGCACGACCTCCAGACTCTCCATTCCGTCCGGTGCGAGCACCGCCACGGTCTCGCGGGAAGTCACCGCCCACTCGCGGTCGAACTCGGCGAAGCCGGTCGAAAAAGTTCCGGCGAAGCGCAGCGTCCGGTAGACGAACTTCGGCCCACCTTCGCCGAGCGCGACGACCACCAGCCGCACACGCTCGCCGGGACCGACTCCGAGGTCGTGCGCCAGGTCGACCCCCAGCACGACCCCGGGAATACCGTCGGCGTCCACTGCGAGTTGGGCTGCATCCGCGCGGAGGAGCCCGGCCTCCGGACCGGCCCCGCGGAGCGTGACCTCCGCCTCGCGGAGACCGGTCGCCATGACCCCCTGGACGTAAGACACCCGGTCGACCCGGCGGACGTCGGGGAGCTTGCGGATCGATTCGGCGAGGCGCCGCGCGCTCTCGCTGCGGTCGAGCGCCAGTGGCGGGTAGACGAGTACGGCGGCGTTGCCGCCCACCAGCTTCTTCTGCAGGTCGCCGCGGTAGCCCGTCATCAGAGCCATCGCCACTCCCATGGCGGTGACACCCAGGGCCGAAGCGGCCAGCGCCGCCATCGCCGTGGAAGAGAGGAGCCGGCTTCCCCGCCCGCGCAGGAACCGCAGCGCGAGGGCGGAGAGGAGCGAGCCTGTGAGCGGCGTCACCCCGGCGCCGGAGGGCGGGGGGGCCGAGGGGATCGGCGGGATCGGCGGGATCGGCGGGACGCTCACACCTGGACGCGGGTGGCGACGAGATCGAGAAAGCGGCCGAAGAGCGGGTTGGCGTCGTGCGGCCCGGGGGCGGCCTCCGGGTGGTACTGCACTGAGAGGATCGGGCGGCCGGCGACCGCGAACGCCTCGACCGTACCGTCGTTCAGGTTGATCTCGGTGGCGATGCACCCCGCCGGCAGCGAGTCCGGATCGACGGCGAAGCCGTGGTTCTGGCTGGTGATCGTCACCGCCCGGGTCGCGAGGTCGACCACCGGCTGGTTGCCGCCGTGGTGGCCGAACTTGAGCTTGAAAGTGCGCCCGCCCATCGCCAGACCCAGGAGCTGGTGCCCCAGGCAGATGCCGAACGTCGGCAGCCCGGCGTCGGTGATCTCGCGCACCGCGTCGATGACGTCGACCAGCGGCTCGGGGTCGCCCGGCCCGTTCGAGAGCACGACGCCGTCGACCCCGAGCGCCAGCGCCGCCGAGGCCGGCGTGCGGGCGGGCAGCACCGTGAGCCGCGCCCCGCGTGCCTGGAGCGAACGCAGGATGTTGCGTTTGATCCCGAAGTCGTAGACCGCGAGATGGCAGATTTCCCCCACTTCGGGGTCCGCTGCGAGCTCGTACGGAGCGTCGCAGGTGACTTCGTCGACGAGGGCGCGCCCGGTCATGACCGGAAACTCCCGTACCTCTGCGAGGAGCGCGCCGACGTCGCTTCTCTCCGTTGTCAGCACGCCGCGCAGAGCGCCGCGGTCACGGAGCTTGCGCACCAGAGCGCGGGTGTCGATGCCGTCGAGCGCCGGCACCCCGGCAGCCTGTAGGTCGGCGATCAGTCCCCCTTCGCTGGCGAAATTGGACGGCTCGGCGGTGAACTGGCGGGCGATGAATCCTTCGACCCAGATGCGTCCGGATTCGGCGCTCGCCCGGTTCATGCCGTAGTTGCCGATGTGGGGTTGAGTCATGACCACGATCTGTCCACGATAGGACGGGTCGGTGAGGATCTCCTGGTAGCCGCTCATGGCGGTGTTGAAGACGACCTCTCCGAAGCGTGTCCCACGGGCGACCGCGCGTCCCTCCTGAACGGAGCCGTCTTCGAGCACGAGCAGGGCGGGGCGAGTGGCGGTCATGGGCGGGACGGATCCTCCTCCGGAGCTTCCGCCCGTATACTATCGTTCTGATGGCACTGGAAAGGACGCGCATGCTGAGACCGGCCGCCCGTCGTTCGCCCCGTCGTTCTCCACGTCGCTACCCAAGGCCCGCGCTGCGGCCTCTCGCGGCCCTGGTTGCATGGATCGCCGGGCTCGGACTGCTTATGGCGGGAGCCCTTCACGCCTACACCGTCCATCTCAAGGACGGTACCTCGATCGTCGTCAAGCGAAAGTATGTCGTGCAGGGCGACAAGGCGATCCTCGTGCTGCCGAGCGGCACCGAGTCGATCCTGCCCCTGGCCGAGATCGACGTCGCCAAGTCCGACGCCGCCAACCTGTCGGACCTCGGGACGGCGATCGTCATCGAGAACGGCAAGGCCACCGATCTGACCCGGGGCGCCCCGCCGCCGTCCGGCAAGCAGACGCTCAAGGATCTCCTGCAGCAGCGCGCCGCCGCGGAGGGCTCGGCCACGGCCGGCGCCGTGGCGATCGACGCCACCCCCGGGAGTGGAAGGCCGACCCGCGCGCCGACGTCTCACATCGGTCAGGCGCCGCTGCGCGACGAGGTGCTCTCGACGACGATCCGCACCTTCATTTTCGGCCGCGGCATCACCAGCCTCGAGGTTCAACAGGGGGCCTCCCGGAGCCGCCCGCGGCTGGTCTTCGAGACCTCTTCGGAGACCCAGGTGTTCCGGGCGCTGCAGGCAAGCGCCGGGGCGCTCATCGACGTACGCGAGAAGATTTCCGGCCAGGTGGACGGGTTCGAAGTGATCTGCGACGGCCCCGCCGGCGGCCGCGGCGGTCACTTCAACCTCTCGCCCGCACAGGCCGCCGACCTCATCTCCGGCCGCGTCGACCTGCCGACCTTCTTCGTCCAGAACGTCGAGTTCTAGAAGACGTTGCCACCGTCGGGATCGCCGGGCTCCCGAGGATCATCGGGCTCGGCGGCGTCGGCGGCATCGCCGGAATCAGTGAACGCGCCGACGCGGATATAGCTCTCCACCCTGCCGCCGACGCGGCGCTCGAAGCGCTTGCGGTAGCTCTCGACTTCGCCCACCTGCTCGTCGAGAAAGATCCGTTCGACGCGGAACAGCGGCACGAACATCGTCGCCAGGCCGAGCCCGGAGGGCTCTCGCCGGGCGAGCTCGGTCACCCACTCCTCGAAGCTGTCGAGGCTGATGCCGCGAAAGGTCACGCCGACCGTTTCGAGCCGGTCGATCGAGCCCCAGAACTTCTCCGTCGGATTCACCAGATGAACGAGCACAAGGGCCCCACGCCCGATCGTCACGCGTGCTCCCCTTGCGAAAGCTCGACGAGGACGCCGCCGGCGCTCTTCGGATGGACGAACTGAACCCAGCAACCGCCGGCGCCCGGCGTCGGCTCCGGGCGCAGCAGCTGGATGCCGGCCTGGCGCAACCTGAGGTCGTCGCGCTGCAGATCGTCCGAGGCGAAGCAGAGGTGGTGAATTCCGGGTCCGCGTTTGTCGAGAAATCGGGCGATCGGCGACTCCGGCGAGGTGGCCTCCAGCAGTTCGATCTTGGACTCGCCGCACGGGATCATGGCGACGCGTACCCCTTCCTGAGGCACCTCTTCGATGGCTTCGACGACCAGGCCCATCGCCTCGTAGAAGATCCGCGCCTCGGCGATCGAGGTCACCGCGATGCCGATGTGGTCGATACGCGGGATCATTCGCCGGCCCCCTTTCCGGTGCGCTCGCGCTCGGCCCGGAGCACGCCCGAGAAGAGCTCGGCCGCGAGCGCATAGGGATCGGTCCGCGCGGCGTGCCCGCGCTCGATCGTGAGCTCGAGTCCGGCGTGCTGCTCGGCGGCGGCAAGCACCCGCTCCTTGAGGATCGTCGCCACCCGGAGCTTCAACTGGGCGCGGCGGCGCGGCGCGAGCTCGCCAGACTCATCGAGGTGAGCGCGATGCCTGAGGACGGCGGCCAGCAGCTCGCCGATGCCCTCGCCGCGGCTCGCCACGGTGCGCAGGATCGGCGGCAGCCAGGCGCTCGAGGACTGCGATTCCGGCCGGTGGTGCCCGTGGTGACCGAGCGAGAGCATCATCTCGAGATCGCGCGCCACGCGGTCCGCGCCATCGCGATCGGCTTTGTTGAGGACGAAAATGTCGGCAATCTCGAGAATCCCCGCCTTGATGGCCTGAATGTCGTCACCCAGCCCGGGAA
>JAYTAM010000123.1:0-9411 GCA_043737505.1 Thermoanaerobaculia bacterium | reverse complement strand
CGCCGGGAAAGATCGGGTCTGATCGCGATCGCAAGACGCCTGGGAACCAGGCGCAACGAGCTCTTCGCTGCGTTGGCGGAGGGCTGGCTCGGCGACTCCGCTCCAGCGCGCGAGCGGCTCGTCGCGGCGCTCGGCGCGCTCGGCCAGGCCCTCGCCGCTCCACCGCGCCGGCCGCGTCGGCCGCGACCACCGCGACCACCGCGACCGCCACGAGCACCAGCCAAGCCTGCGCCCCGCCGATCGAACTAGCGCCGGCGCAGCGCCTCCGCCATGAATATCGATTGGCTGGCGCGCTCCGGCTCGTCCGCCGCCGGCCGGACCTTCCGCCAGCTGCCGTCGGCTTCGAGAACCCACGCCTTGCGGTTGTCGGCGAGCTGCACGGCGAGGATTCCCTCCAGCTGCGAGCGCAGCTCCAGCGACTCGACCGGCACCATGGTTTCGACCCGGTAGTCGAGGTTGCGCGACATCCAGTCGGCGGAGGCGATGTAGTACTCGTCCGCGCCGGCGTTGGCGAAGCGGAAGATGCGTGCATGCTCGAGGAAGCGGCCGACGATCGAGCGCACGCGAATCGACTCGCTCATCCCGGGAACACCCGGGCGCAGCCGGCAGACTCCGCGCACGATGAGATCGATCTCCACTCCGGCACGCGAGGCGTCGTAGAGCGCCCGTACGATCTGCGGGTCCTCCAGCGAGTTCATCTTGGCGACGATTCGCCCCGATCTCCCCTGGCGCTGGTGGTCCGTTTCGCGCGCGATGAGCTCCAGAACGCGATTGCGCATGTTCATCGGCGCGACCACCAGCTTCTCGAAGCGCTGGTCGCCGATGTGCCCGGAGGTCAAGAGGTTGAAGAGCTGCGCGGTGTCGGCGCCGAGCCCGCGATCGCAGGAGAACAGGCCGATATCGGTGTAGAGCTCGGCGGTGTCGGTGTTGTAGTTGCCGGTCGCGAGGTGGACGTAAGTCCGCAGGCCGTCGGCCTCCTGGCGCACCACCAGAGAGACTTTGGCGTGCGTCTTGTAGCCCAGCACTCCGTAGGCCACGTGCGCGCCGGCGCCTTCGAGCGCCTCCGCCCATTCGATGTTCCGGGCTTCGTCGAAGCTCGCTTTGAGCTCGACCAGGACCGCCACCTGCTTGCCGCGCTCGGCGGCCTCGATGAGCGCCTGCACCACCGGCGAGTTGCGCGACGTGCGGTAGAGCGTCTGCTTGATCGCCAGCACCGCTGGATCCTCCGCCGCAATCCGGAGAAAACGCTCGACTGAGCTCGAGAAGGCGTCGTACGGGTGGTGGACGAGAAGGTCGCCGCTGCGGATCACCCGGAAGAGGTCGGCCTCGCGCGCATCGCCCGCCGGCTCGAGGCGCGGATGGATCTGCGGCCGCCACTTCGGTACCTGCAGAGCGGGCAGCGGCAGCGCGGCGAGCTGAAAAAAATCGCGTGCCGCCAGGGGCTGCCGCACTTCGTAGAGATCCGCCGGCCCCACCAGCAGCTCGTCGGCGAGCAGCGAACGCATCCACTCCGGCATCTCCGGCACGACCTCGAGCCGCACGACCGAGGCGAAGCGCCGGGCCCGCAGGTCCTCCTGCACCGACTCGAGGAGGTCCTCGGCCTGCTCTTCGTCCTTGGCGACGTCGGCCGCCCGGGTGACGCGGAACGGATACGACTCCAGGAGCTCCATTCCCGGAAACAGGCGCTCGAGGAACTCGGCGATCACCACCTCCAGCGGGACGAAGCGCAGGGAGTCCGGCAGCTGAATCCAGCGCGGGAGGCTGGCGGGAACCTTGAGGCGCGCGAAGCGGACTTCGGCGCTCGTCGGCGAGCGCAGGGCGACCGCGAGCGACAGCGAGAGATTCGAGATGAAGGGAAACGGGTGGGAGGTGTCGAGCCCGAGCGGCGTGAGGATCGGGAACACGGTGTTCGAGAAGAAGCGCTCGAGAAAGCCGCGCTCCGCAGGAGTGAGATTGCGAAAGGTCAGCAGCTCGACGCCGTTCTTCGCCAGCTCCGGTATCACGCTTTCGAGCAGCAGGGCGCGCTGATGCCGCTGCCGCGGCCGGACCCAGGCACCGATCTCGGCGAGCTGCTGCGCCGGAGTGCGGCCGTCGGGCGAGAGGCTCTGAGACTGGCTCTGCTGCTGGAGCTTCAGGCCTCCGACCCGCTTCATGAAGAACTCGTCGAGGTTGCCGCCGAAGATGGCGATGAACTTGAGGCGCTCGAGGAGCGGTACATCGGGGTCCTCGGCCTCCGCCAAGACCCGCGCGTTGAACTCCAGCCAGGAGAGCTCGCGGTTGAGAAAGGGCGAGATGTCCCTGTCTACGCCGACCTCCTGCGGGCTCTTCGTCTCCAGTTCGATCCCGGTGCCCGTTTCCGTCATATTTCCCTCACGCTGAAGGCTCTACCTCTGCTGCAGGCTCCGCCTCGACCAAGAGTGCCGCGCGAGTTTACTCTCCCGGGGTGACGCCGGGGTGACGACCGCGGACGCCGGCTACGCGGTGCGCGAGCGTGACCCGGGCGACCCGCGCCGGTCACTCGGACGCCCCATCCAGCGCCTACGATCTCTGCCATCCGGAGAGGAGCCATCTACGATGCTCACGCGCTGCGATGTCCACGTTCACAGCCGGCGCTCGGATCGCCCGAGCGAATGGTATCTCGATCGAATCGGGGCGCCCGAGAGCTTCACCGAGCCGCTCGAGATCTATCGTCTGGCAAAAGCCCGCGGGATGGACCTCGTCACCATCTCCGATCACGATTCGATCGCCGGTGCGCTCGACATCGCCCACCTCCCCGGGACGTTCCTGTCGAGCGAGGAGACCGTGACCTTCCCGGAGGACGGTTGCGACCTGCACATACTCGTTCTCGGTGTCACCGAAGCGCAGCATCGGGAGCTGCAGCGGCTGAAGCGCAATCTCTACGACTTCCGCGCCTATGCGCGGAGCGAGGGCATCGTGCACGTCGTGGCGCATCCGCTGTTCCGCGTCAATGATCGCCTGACACTCGAACACCTCGAGAAGGTGCTGGTGCTGTTCCGGCACTTCGAGGGGATCAACGGCACTCGGGATCCACGTGCCACCAGGCTCTTCGACGCCGTGCTCGGCGCGCTCACCGGCGCCGAGCTCGCCGACCTCGCGCTGCGCCATCGGCTCGAGCTCGACTTCGATCCCGCCGCGCCGCCCCGCTACGCGATGACCGGGGGGAGCGACGACCACGGCGGCATCTACGTCGCCACCACCTGGACGGAGACCGCCGCCACCGACTCGGTCGAGGAGTTCCTCGGCCAACTCGCGGCCGGCGCCTGCCGCCCAGGAGGCGAAGCCGGCTCCTCGCTGAAGCTGGCGCGCAGCTTCCAGACTCTGGCCCATGACTACTACCGGGCCAAAGTCCTCGGCGGTTCGCGGTGGAAGAACGATCCGCTGGCCGATCTCCTGCGCCGGATCGCCGGCGGCGAGCTCGATCCGGCGAACCCGGAGGGCTCGCCGCTGGGCAGGACGGTGCGCAAGTTCCTCGCCTTCGCGCCTCCGGCGCAGCTTCTCAGGCCCGAGCTCCCGGCGAGTCCGATACCGGACGATGGCGCAGATGCGCGGCGCGCGCGTGAGGCCGAGCGCCGCACCTTCGAGTCGGCCTGCAGCCTGGGACAGCGCGCCGCGGCGCGTACTCTCGAGTCGGTCGTCTCGGAGCTCGAGCGCGGCGACTTCCTCAACGCGCTGCCGGCGATCTCCGATCTGGCTCCGGTCGTCGTCGCGCTCTCGCCCTATGTCGCCGCCTTCCGCTTCCAGCACAAGGACGAGCCGCTGCATCGCGCGGTGGCGCAGCGTTTTCCTGCCGCATCTCACCTCGCAGAGAAGAGCCCGCGCATCGCCTGGGCTACCGACACCCTCAACGACGTCAACGGCGTGTCGCGGACGGTCACCAGCGCGGCGACCCTCGCCAGGAAGCTCTCGCTGCCGCTCACCGTACTCGCCAGCGAGAGCCGGCGTCCGTCGTACGACTTCGATTGCGAGAACTTCGCGCCCATCTGGGAGACGCCGGTCCCGCGCTACGAAGAGCTCACCCTGCGCGTACCGCCGGCCATCGAGCTCATCGAACACTGCGAGCGCGAGAACTACGGCAAGATTCTCATCTCGACTCCCGGCCCGGTCGGGCTCGCGGCGCTCGCCGCCGCGAAGCTACTGGGCGTTCCCACCGCCGGCATCTACCACACCGACTTTCCGCGCTACGTCGCCGCCCTGGGCGGTGACGCCCGCATCGAGGACCTCTCCCGTTCTTACGTCCGCTGGTTCTACCGCCAGATGGACGAGGTGCTGGTTTCGAGTGCGGCCTATGCAGACGAGCTCGTGCGGATGGGCATCGAGCGCGACCGGCTGCGCGATCTGCCGCGCGGCGTCGACCTCGAGCTCTTCTCGCCCGACCGGCGCCAGGCGGATCATTTCGCGCGCTGGGGACTGCCGCCTGGGCCCGTCCTGCTCTACGCCGGCCGCCTGAGCCGCGAGAAGAACCTCGGGGTACTTCTGCAGGCGTTCCGGCACCTGCGCGAACGCGGCGTTCAGGCAGGCCTCGCCATCGTCGGTGACGGCCCGGAACGGCGGGCGCTCGAGATGCGCTGGAACGCACCGGACGTCGCGTTCACCGGCTACCTCGCCGGCGCGGAGCTCTCCGCCGCCTACGCCTCCGCCGACCTCTTCGTCTTTCCGAGCCGCACCGATACCTTCGGCAATGTCGTCCTCGAGGCGATGGCCTCGGGCCTCCCGCCGATCGTCGCTCGCGAGGGCGGGCCCGCCGAGCAAGTGCGCCATGGCGAGACCGGGCTGGTCGTCGATCTCGACCGGCCAGAGGCCCTGGGCGACGCGATGGCGGCTCTGATCGCTCATTCCGGGCTCCGCCATCGTCTGGCCGCCGCCGCCCGCGGACACGCGACCACCTGCAGCTGGACGCGCCTCCTCGGCAGCCTCTTCCCCGGTGCGCCGGAGCTCGCGACGGCGGCGGATCCCTGCTCTCCGGGCGCCGCAATAGGCGAGCCGGAGGCGCTTTTCGCCGGAGCGGGTTGAGCTGGTTCCAGGCCCCACGATGTGACAATCGTGTGACAGCGGATGGTAAGCTGCGTTCTCGCCGGAGAGAGATTCGCAACCGCACCCTGTCCATCCGCCCGAGGGCCCATGAGACTCGACTCGATCATCAAGAAGTTCCTGCCTCGCGAGGAGCGTTTTCAGGAGTTGCTCCTCAAGGACACGCAGAATCTGACCCGTGCGGCCGAGCTCTTCCTCGTCATCGCCCGAAGCACCCGGCTCGAAGACCGGCGGATCAAGCTGGTCGAGCTCAAGGCGCTCGAGCACGAAGGCGACAACATCACCCGCCAGGTCTTCGAGGCGCTCAACCGCTCGTTCATCACTCCGCTCGACCGCGAGGACATCCGCTCGATCGCCGTCGACCTCGACGACATCCTCGACTACCTCGAGGGCATCGCGCACTACCTGGTGATCTTCCAGATCGACGAGGCGCCCGAGCCGCTCACCCGCTTCGCCGAAATCCTGCTCGAGATGGTGGGCGAGATCGACTCGGTCACCCGCCTGATCTGGAACCTGGGCAACGAGCCGGCGATCCGCGACAAGATGGTGCGTATCTCGGAGCTCGAGAACCAGGGCGACGACCTCTTCCTCACCGTCATCGCCGACCTCTTCCGCGCCGACAGCGGCCGGAGCCCCATCGAGACCATGAAGTGGAAGGAGATCTACCAGAACCTCGAGGACGCCTGCGACTCCTGCAAGGACTTCACCCACATCATCGGCAACGTGGTGATCAAGAACGCCTGAGCCGCCTCCGTTCTCGACCATGACCTTCCTCATCGCCATCATCCTCGTCGCGCTGATCTTCGACTTCCTGAACGGCTTCCACGACGCCGCGAACTCGATCGCGACGGTCGTCTCGACGCGCGTTCTCTCGCCGCAGCAGGCGGTCGCCTGGGCGGCCTTCTTCAACTTCGTCGCCGCCTTCGTGCTCGGCACCCACGTCGCCAAGACCATCGGCAAGGGCATGATCGACCTTTCGATCGTCACTCCCCAGGTCATCCTGGCGGGACTCCTGGGCGCGATCTTCTGGAACCTGTTCACCTGGTACTTCGCCATCCCGGTCTCCTCCTCGCACGCCCTGATCGGCGGCTACGCCGGCGCGGCGATCGCCAAGGGGGGGTTCGCGGCGATCCTGTGGGGCGGTTGGACGAAGACGCTCATCTTCATCGTCCTCGCCCCGACCATTGGTCTGCTCGTCGGCTTCGGGCTCATGGTCGCGGTCAGCTGGATCTTCCGCCGCGCCCGTGTGCACAAAGCGGACCGGTTCTTTCGCCGGGCACAACTCGTCTCAGCAGCTCTCTACAGCCTCGGCCACGGCGGCAACGACGCCCAGAAGACGATGGGCATCATCACCGGCCTGCTGGTCACATCGGGAACCCTCGCCAAGTTCGAGGTGCCGATGTGGGTGATCCTCATCAGCCACTTCGCCATCGCCCTCGGAACCCTCTTCGGCGGCTGGCGGATCGTCAAGACCATGGGATCGAAGATCACCAAGCTCCAACCCACCGGAGGTTTCTGCGCCGAGACGGCAGGCGCGATCACGCTGGTTGGCGCCACGCTCGCGGGAATTCCCGTTTCCACCACCCACACCATCACCGGCGCGATCATGGGGGTCGGGGCGACCAAGCGGCTCTCGGCCGTGAAGTGGGGCGTCGCCGGCCGCATCGTCTGGGCCTGGGTGCTCACCATCCCGATCTCCGCCGCGGTCGCCGCGCTGTTCTACTTCACGGTGGGCCGCCTCCTCTGATTCTTCATTCGCCGGCGCTTTTCTGATTCAATGCGCGTCGCCATGAGCCCGCGCCCGCCCAGCCGCAAGCACCGAGCCGGATCGCCGCGCACCAAGCGGGTGGCTGTCCGCGCTCCGGGCCGCATCGCCGCCATCGACATCGGCTCGAATTCCATCCACATGCTGGTTGTCGAACGCGGCGGGAAGGGCGGCGCGGGCGCCCCTGGCGGTTACCAGGTGCTGGCGCGCGAGCGCGACATGGTGCGCCTCGGGAAGTCGGCGCTGGCCGACGGCGCCCTGTCGGGCAAGGCCATGCGCAAAGGGCTCGAGGCCCTGCTCAAGATGACCACCCTGGCGCGCCTCAAAGGGGCGGGCGAGATCGTCGCCGTCGCCACCAGCGCCGTGCGCGAGGCGGCGAACGGGCGCGAGTTTCTCGCCCAGGTCCGCGCCCTCACCGGACTGGACGTCCGCGTTCTCTCGGGCGAGGAAGAGGGCACGCTGATCTTCCGCGCCGTGCAGCATGCAGTCGATCTTTCACAGGGTACCGTCGTGCTGGCGGATGTCGGCGGCGGCTCGACCGAATGGTGCGTCTCGCGGCGCGGCGACTTGCGCTCGGTGCAGAGCGTCCCTCTGGGATCGCTCCGCTGCGCGGCGATGCTCGACGGCGATCCGCCGGTGGCGCGCTCGAGGGAGCGGCTCCGCCGCGGCCTGCGAGAGGGCCTCTCGAAGCTCAAGACGCCGGCGAAGACCGACCGCCTCATCGCCACCTCCGGCACCGCCGCCTGCTGCGGCGACCTCGCCGACCTTTTCGCCGGCCGCGAGCGCGGCACGATGGTCGGCGGCCTGCGGGAGCTCCGCCTGCGCGACCTCGCAGGCGTGGTCACCTCCCTGCAGACCCTCACCGTCAAGGAGATCGCCGCCTTACCGCCGGTCGGCGCGCAGCGCGCCGGATCGATCCTCTCGGGGGCGATTCTGCTGCAGGAGCTCGCCGCGAAGGCCGGCGTGGATCGGTTCTTCCTCTGCGACCGGGCGCTCCGCGAGGGCCTCGTGCTCGAAGCGCTCGGCGCGCCGGCGTCCGCGGCTCCCGTCGCCGGCGAGGTCCGGCGCCGGCAGGTGGTGGACCTCGCGAGCCGCGCACCCGGAATGCTGGTGCACGTGCAGCAGGTGGCGCGCCTCGCCGTCCGGCTCTTCGACATCACGGCGCCGGTCCACAATCTCGGCGAGCGCGAGCGCGAGTGGCTCGAGTTCGCGGCGCTGCTGCACGACATCGGTTACTCGATCCATTTCGAGCGCCATCACAAGCACTCCCACTACCTCATCACCACCGCCGATCTCGACGGCTTCGATCCGCGCGAGATCGAAGTCATCGCCGAGGTGGCGCGCTACCATCGCGGGGCGCCGCCGCGTGCCCGCCACGCCTCGTTCGCGGCCCTGCGAGCCTGGCAGCAGCGCGCGGTCGAGAAGCTCGCCGCCCTCCTGCGCATTGCCAACGCGCTCGATCGCACCCACGCCACCCGCGTGGTCGAGCTCTACGCCTCGCTCAAGGGGCGTCGCGAGGTGGTCATCGAGGTGATGTCGCCATTCGAGGTCGATCTCGAGCTCGGAGCGGCACTCCACCGCGCGGCGCTCTTCGAGCAGCTCTTCCGCCGCCGTCTGACCTTCCGGCAGGGGCTCGAAAAGCCCTCCCGGAAGCGCTAATCCGCACTGTAACAAGGAGTTAACAGCGGCTTCCGCGATCGCTGCAAGGCGAGCTGCGGAAATTTGCCGGGCGAGCTGCTCGAAAAGCGCCGCGACAATTGGCGCGCAGGACGTCAACTCTTTTGTATACAACAAGTTCCAGAAGTTGCACAAGAAACAGTGCAGAACGCTGACAGGCACCTAGCGGGCGCACTCCGGGACTCCGAAAGGGGACGTTTTCCACAGCCTTTTCCACCTCGGTTGCGGAGAAACCCTCAGGACTCACTCCGGAGGCCCGCTGGAGCGCGTTGTACACTCCCGCCCCACTCGTTCATGGCCTACTCCTTCGCCCCCAGACTGCGTTTGGCGCCACTCTGGCCGGCCCTCGCGGCCCTCGCCCTGGTGGCCGTTCTGGCAGCAACTCTGCTGCCGCGGACCCTCGCCGATGCGGCTACGGCACAGCTCGCCCAGGAGACCCGGCTGCTCATGGCGGCGGTACCGACGCCGGCCGGTTTCGCCGCCCCCGACCTCGTGCTCCAGACGCGGCTCCGCCAGCTCGTGACCGGCACCGACTTCCGCATCACCGTCGTAGCCCTCGACGGCACGGTCCTCGCCGATAGCGAGCGGCGGGACGACCAGCTTGCCGCCATGGACAACCATCGCGACCGGCCGGAGATCGCCCAAGCCCTGGCGCGCGGCGAAGGCAGCGCCGTTCGCCACAGCGACACCACCGGGCTCGACACCCTCTATGCGGCGCGTCTCGTTCAGGACGGCGCCGGGCGCTCCTGGATCTTGCGCCTCGGCCAGCCACTGTCGGCGATCTCCGAGCTGAAACGTCACCTCGCGCGCATTCTGCTCCTGGCGGTGGTGGCCGCGCTCGCCCTGGTGGCGCTGGTCTCCTGGTGGCTGACGCGGGAGCTCTTCCGACCCCTGGGCGATCTCCTCGCCGCCGCCGACGC
>JAYTAM010000122.1:0-21208 GCA_043737505.1 Thermoanaerobaculia bacterium | reverse complement strand
GCCGCGCTCGAGGCCCTCTCCTGCGCCGTGCCGGTCGTCGCGAGCACCGCCGGTGGCATTCCCGAGGTCGTCCGCGACGGCATCGACGGCCTGCTCTTTCCGGTCGGCGAGGTCGCGGCGATGGCTGCAGGCGCCATCGAGCTGCTCGCCGATCCGGCGCGTCATGCGCGCTTCGCCCTGGCGGCGCGCGAAGGCGCCGTCGCACGCTTCGCCCAGGAGAAGGTGGTCGGGCAGTACCGCGCACTCTACGAGCGGGTGCTCGCGGGTATGGACGATGCGGCTCCGGCGGCTCGTACCCTGGCCTCCTCCTGACGGAGGGCTACCCGGTTCCGGTCGGCCGTGCCGAGGCGGAGCTGTCCGGTTCCGGCGCCGGATGGCGTGTTCAAGGTGCTGGTCGGGATCGGGGCGGTGCTGCAACGCGCCACGATTGCGAAAGCGCCTCTGCCGCTTGTCGGCCCCAGTAGCGGGGTATAAACTCGAAGGCGATTTCAAAGCCTGCAGATGACCTACTTCTCGTGAGGAGACGCTGACGATGAGCGAACCGTCCGTTCCGCCGCCCCCCGCAGCGGCAAACAGCAACAAGACTCTGATGCTCGTGCTCGCCTACCTCGGTCTGCTCGCGCTGGTGCCGCTGCTGACCGAAAAGGACGACAAGGAAGTCCAGTGGCACGCCAAGCACGGTCTGGTGCAGTTCTTCGCCTGGATCATCATTTTTGTGCTGTTCACGATCCTGTCCTTCATCCCTGGAGTCGGCTGCGTGACCAGCATCATCTCGCTCTTCCTGTGGATCCCGATGCTGATCGTGACGATTCTCTCGATCATGAAGGCGGTCAACGGCCAGCGCTTCATCATCCCCGGCCTCTCCGATTTCGCGGACAAGTTCTGAGATGACTGAACCGTACATGTCTCCGCCGCCTGCTCCGCCGGCCCCGCCGATGTCTCCCGCTAGCAGTGGATCGAGCCGCGCTACCACCGCACTGGTTCTCGGCATTCTCGGATTTCTCTGCTGTCAGCTCTGCGCGCCGTTCGCCTGGTACATGGGCAAGAAGGAGGTCCAGGCGATCAAGGATGGGAACAGCCCGGCCGCCGGCCAGGGCTTCGCCATGGCCGGCATGGTTCTCGGCATCATCGGAACCATCCTCCTCGCCCTCGGCCTGGTCTGGATGTTCTTCATGGGCGGAATGGCGATCCTGGCGGCGATGTCGGGAGCGGCGGGGAACTGATCTGGGGAGCCTCTCGACGACGCAGCCGAAGTCGGAGGTTCGGATCTGGTGGGCGGCGGGCCTCGGGCTCGCCGCCCTTTTTCTTGCTCTCGCCTTCTGGGATCCCGCCCGGGCACCGGGTCCCGACTACTGCCTCTTTCACCGTCTGGCCGGAGTCGCCTGCCCCGCCTGCGGACTGACCCGCGCCGCGGCGGCTTTCGCGCATGGCGATTTCGCGGAGTCCGTGCGCTGGCATCCGCTCTTCGTCCCGCTCGCCGCGGAAGCCGCTCTCGTCTGGCTCGCCTGGGGTCTGGCGCGCGACACTCTCCGGCGAGTCGCGCCCCGTCTCGCCGTTGGCACAGGCCTGCTGCTGCTGGTCGTCTGGCTCGTGCGCTTCGCCAGTGGAACCCTCCCGGCGTGAGTTCCGTCGAACCGGTGAAGACGAGCCCTCTTCCACGGGCAAGCCGCCGGCGCCTTCGGCTCGCCGGCCTCGGCGTCGCCCTGCTCCTCGTTCTCGACTGGAGCCGCGCCCCGTCGCAGCAGGTGTCCGCCGGAGTCGAGCTGGCTGCGATCCAGCGCTACCAGAAGTGGATCTCACCCTGGCTGCACAAGGGTGGGGTGCGCTGCCGATTCGCTCCGTCGTGCAGCCAGTACGCGGCGGCGGTTGTGGCGCGCGACGGCTTCGTCGCCGGCAACTTCCGCGCCCTCCGGCGGCTGGTGCGCTGCGGGCCGTGGACCGCTGCAGGAACGGCCGATCCGCCGTAGACTAGCCGGCACTCTTCCCGGGAGCGCCACGAGATCCACTTGCCCAACATCTCTCCGATTGTGCGCCGAGGGCTGATCTATTTCCTGCCGGTGCTGGTGCTCGCCGGCCTCTTCTATCTCAAGGCGGTCACCGCCGACTCCGCGAACGGCCGCCGTGTGGGTTTCTCGCTCGACGACGGCGCGACCGGCGTCAGCCTGCGCGAGATCGTTCCCGGTTATCCAGCCGAGAAAGCGGGACTCCGCGGAGGCGACCGGCTGCTCGAAATCGCCGGCAGAGAGATCCGCGTCGAAGCCGACTATGACCACGCAGCGATTCTGTTCGCGCGCGGCGAGCCGGTGCCGGTCATCGTCGATCGCGCCGGCCAGCGCTTGACGCTCACCCTGGTGCCGGGAATTCCGGTCTCCTGGGCGAACCTGCTCTTCGATCTGCTGGTGGCGATGGCCTATCTGGCGCTCGGCTTCGTCGCAGTGGATCAAGCCGGGCGGGACATGAGGGCGCGGCTGCTCTACGTCTACTCCCTGGCCGTAGCCACCGAGCTCCTTCTGCCGTTCGACCCGGTCAATACGCTGGCGCTCGGACTCTGGTCGACGGTCGCCTTCTACCTCCTCTCGGGGTTGCAGATGGGGACCGAGATCCACCTCTCGGCGCTCGTGCCGGAACGGCCGAGCTGGCTCAAGGCGCGGCCGTGGATCGTCGCGCTGTTCTATGGCGTCGGTGGTGCCGTCGCGGCGAGCACTGCGGTGGCGGTCCTGGTCGAGAACCGGGGCGGCAGGCTGCCGTGGACTTCCAGTCAGGCGGAGTTCGTGCTGCTCGACCTCGGGCTGCCGGTCTGGGCGCTGACGATCGCCCTGCTGCTCGGCGAGCGCTTCCTCCACCACCCGCGGCGCGAAGGCCGACAGCAGGCGGGACTGGTTCTTCTCGGACTGCTGCCCTGGATGTGCGTCGTCATCTTTTCCGCCGCGCGGCAGGTACTCGGCCTCCCTCTCATCCCGGTGCCGCAGGCGCTGTGGACGCTGGTGCTTCTCGCCTTCCCGGTGGCGGCGTTCGTCGCCATCTTCCGCTATCAGCTCTTCGACATCGAACTGGTGATCCGCAAGAGCCTGCTCTACGGCGCGCTCACCACTTCGCTGGTGCTCATCTTCTACGCCGCGCTGGGTGCCGGGGGAGCGCTCTTCGCGCGCACGCTCGAGGGCGGGCGCGAATCGGTCTGGGTGGTTTCGGCGGCCACCCTGGGGCTGGGGTTGATCTTCAACCCGATGCGCAAGCGCCTGCAGGGGCTGATCGATCGCCGGCTCTTTCCGGAGAGTGCCGCCTTCCGCGAGCGCGTCCTCGGACTGGTCACCGACCTCCCCTCGCGCGGCAAGCTCCCACGGATGGGCGAGTATCTGTGTGACGAGCTCTGCCGGACGTTCGGCCTCGCCTCGGCGACGATCTGGATCGCCGCACCGCCGATGGGGCAGCTGATGAGTCTCGCCTCCTCCGGGATCGCGCTTGAGGATCTCGAGCAGACCGTGCTCCTTGCCCC
Source organism: Thermoanaerobaculia bacterium (assembly GCA_043737505.1). Taxonomy (GTDB): domain Bacteria; phylum Acidobacteriota; class Thermoanaerobaculia; order Multivoradales; family JAGPDF01; genus JAGPDF01. Next base: position 17,715 of record JAYTAM010000122.1, on the reverse strand, counting down.
GGACGACACCGGCCTGCGCGCTCTCACCCGCGCGGCGCGGCCGATCACCTCCTCGCAGCTCGAGCGCGCCGGCGGCTCGCTCGCCCTGCGGGTGCGCGGAGCCGGAGCCGAGCTGACCGTGCCGATGCTCTCCCACGACCGCCTGGTCGGACTCCTGCTGCTGGGGGCGAAGAAGGGGGGCGAACGCTTCGTCGCCGAGGAGCTCGAATTGCTGAGGCTCCTCGCCAGTCAGGCGGCGACGGTGTTCGAGAATGCCCGCCTGTTCGAATCGGCGACCTTCGAAGGTCTCACAGGTCTCTACCGCCGCGAGGCGGTGCTCGAAATTCTCGACCGCGAGTGGAGCCGTTCGATTCGTTATGACCGTCCGCTCTCGATCGCGCTCGCCGACCTCGACCGTTTCAAGTGGATCAACGACCGCCACGGTCACCTGGCCGGCGATCTGGTGCTGCAGCGGGTCGCGGCGGAGCTCCGGGCTCAGGTGCGCGACACCGACTTCATCGGCCGTTTCGGCGGCGAGGAGTTCCTGATCGTGTTGCCCGAAACCCAGCTCGACGGGGCGACCCGGCTCGCCGAGAAGATCCGTGAACGCATCGAAGCGCTGGAGATCGCGATCGACATCGGCGAGCCGCTCAAGGTCACGCTTTCGATAGGGGTCGCGGGGCGGGCCGAAGTGAAGGGGGACGGCAAGACGCGAGCGCGACCGCTTCTACAGGCGGCCGACGCAGCGCTCTACAGCGCAAAAAGAAACGGCCGCAACCGGGTGGAGGCGGCCGAATCCGAGATCGTTCCGAGCTGACCGGCCCGGGTTACCAGGCGATGATCAGCCCCGCCGAAGCCTGGCCCTGGTCGAAGGTCTCCGAGTAGCCGTAGTCGCAGTAGCAGTCGTCCCAGTAGTAGTCGTCGTCGTTGCTGTCGAGCAGCGTCCAGAAGCCGCGGCCTTCGAGGCGCAGTCCGACGTTGTCGGTGAAGAAGATCTTCACGCCGCCGCCGATGGAACCCGAGAACTTGTTCTCGGCGCGCGCTCCGGGGACATTCGGTTCGAGATTCGCGACCCCGAGGCTGGCGACGAAGAACGGATGGATCTGGCCGTTGCCCCACTGGAAGAGCCCGCCGACATGGTAGTAGGAGACGTCGAAGTCCGCGACTCCGACGGTGCCGCCGAAGAGACCCTCGTCGTAAGCGAGCTGCGTCGACTGGCGACTCGCCAGAAGCTCGATCTGCGTATTCGGGGACAGCGGAATGCCGAAGGTCACGCCGTAGGCCTCGCTGTCGTCGGCCTCGAGGTCGAAGTCGAAGAACTCGCTGTCCTGGGCCGAGAGCGTGCCGCCGAAGTTGTACGAGAAGGTCGGCGTCAGCTCGAAGCGCCCGCGGGTGAGGGCGCTCGTCGAGTAGTCGGGGTTCTGGGCAGAAGCCGCCACGGGGACGAGAAACAGGGCAAAAAGAGTGAACAGAAAAAGCCACTTGCGATGCATCGGAAACCCTCCTGGGTTCCTCCGGGGTTGTTGTCCTTCAGCCGGAGCCTGCGGGAAGGGTAGCAAAGTCCAGACCAGGCAGTTTCGCGCCTCCTGCCTGGGCCGGCCTGCCCGGTCCGCGGCCGGAAAAGCCCCGCGATGCTACGATTCGAGCTCGCGCAAACCCCACTTCCCCAAGGAGAAAGCATGAGCCCCGCTATCCTGTTGTTCGCCGCCGCCCTCATGGGAGCCGATTCTCCGGTTCCCACCCCACAGACCTCGAGCCCCGCACCGGCGCCGGCGCCGACCAAGTCGGCGAACCCGCGCGTCGCGATCGAGACCTCGCTCGGCAAGATCGTCATCGAGCTCGATCCGGAGAAGGCCCCGAAGTCGGTCGAGAACTTCCTCGGCTACGTAAAGACGGGCTTCTACGACGGCACCATTTTCCATCGCGTGATCAAGGACTTCATGATTCAGGGCGGCGGCTTCAACGCCGAGATGAAGCAGCAGGCGACGCAGCCGCCGGTCGTGAACGAGGCCGACAACGGCCTGAAGAACAAGCGCGGGACGCTGGCGATGGCGCGCACGATGGACCCCAACAGCGCCAGCTCGCAGTTCTTCATCAATACGGTCGACAACGCCTTCCTCGATCACACCGGCAAGACCCCGCGCGGCTGGGGCTATGCGGTGTTCGCGAAGGTCGTCGAAGGGATGGACGTGGTCGACAAGATCCGGGCGGTGAAGACCGGCACGCGGGGCCAGTTTGGCGACGTGCCCGAGACCGCGGTGGTGATTCAGAAGGTGACGCTCCTGCCGTAAGGTTCGACAGCCGGTCCGGAAACGGAAAAGGCGGCGTTCGCGGATTCCTCCGCACGCCGCCTTTTTCTTTTACCGCCGCCTGGAGGGCGGCCCTGCGCTGTCTTACAGATGCTACGGGTGCTGCGGATCCTGCAAAGAATGGTGCCGAACGCCGGACTCGAACCGGCACGGGTTACCCCACACGCCCCTCAAACGTGCGCGTCTACCAATTCCGCCAGTTCGGCTAGCTTGAACATCGAAGGATCGAATCGTCGCTCTACGGATTGGGCGGCGGCTGCGGTGCCGGCGCCGGCGTATCCGTGGGGGAGGAGGCGGGCGGCGGCGTGCCGGAGTCGACAGGAGCGGCCACCGGAGCGCCCACCGGAGCGATGGCGGGCATCTCGGTCGCGGGCACAGCGTCGGCGGGAGCCGGAACCGGAGCCGGGGCCGGGGCCGGGTTCGTCGCCGGAGCGGAGATCGGGGCCGCGGTACCCGACGGGCCAGCGGCCTTCATCACCGACGAGCCCTCGACGTGGCCCTTGAGATAGGCGATGCCCAGCGTCGTCAGAATGAACGCCACGAAGCCGCCGACCGTCATCCGGTGCAGCAGGTTGGTCGCGCTGCGAGCGCCGAAGGCGGCCATGGTGGTGCCACCGCCGAAAACGGAGAGATCCGCACCCTTGCCCTGCTGCAGCAGGACGACCAGGATCAGGAAGATACAGATGATGATGTGCAGCGTGTACAGCAGATAGATCACGGAGAACCTCGGACCGCGTCAGGCGGCGAAAGAAGAGATGATAGCGAGGAATTTGCCAGCGTCAAAGCTCGCACCTCCGACGAGGCCCCCGTCGATGTCGGGCATAGCAGCCAAACTCGTTGAATTATCAGGGGTTACAGACCCACCATAAAGAATTCGCAAGCCGCCCGCCGGCGCTCCCCAAAAGGCTCCGAGGCGGCGCCGAAGGTGGGCGTGGGCCTCCTGGGCGATCTCGGGGGTGGCGGTTTCGCCGCTGCCGATCGCCCACACCGGCTCGTAGGCGAGAACCAGCCCAGTCAGGTCGCCGGGCAGAAAGGCGGCGAGCGGCGCGATCTGCCGGTCGAGGACAGCAAAGGTCTCACCGCGGAGGCGCTCTTCGCCGGTCTCGCCGACACAGAGAAGCGGCTTCAGGCCCGCCCGGACGGCGGCCCGCGCCTTCGCCACCGCCAGCTCGTCCCCTTCGCCGTGGGCGAGACGCCGTTCGCTGTGCCCGCACAGGGCCCAGGAGCAACCGACGTCGACGAGCTGAACTCCCGAGACGTCGCCGGTGTGCGCTCCTTTCGCCTCCGGATGAAGATCCTGCCCGCCGACGCCGATGCCGCTTCCGGCGAGCACCTCGACGACCCCCGGAAGGAGCGGGAACGAGGGAAAGAGAGCCACCTCGGTGGCGAGCGGCAGCGCGGCGAGGAGTTTGTGGCAGAGAGCGTCGGCCTCCCAGCGCACCAGGTTCATCTTCCAGTTGCCGGCCACCAGCGGCCGACGCCGGCTCGGGGCGACTCCGGCGCCAGCGCTCATCCGGCGCCTCCGCGACCGGCGGCGCCACGCGAGAGCGCCGCGACGCCCGGCAAGGCCTTCCCGGCGAGGAACTCGAGCGAGGCGCCGCCGCCGGTCGAGACATGCCCGACCTCCCCGGCGACGCCGGCCTGGTGCACGGCGGCGACGGTCTCGCCGCCGCCGATCAGGGTGAAGCCGGGGCAGGAGGCGAGCGCGACCGCCACGGCGCGCGTCCCTTCGTCGAAGGGCGGCTTCTCGAAGACGCCGAGCGGACCGTTCCAGAACAGGGTGTGCGCGCGCTCGACTGCGGCGGCGAATGCCTTCCGCGTACGCGGTCCGACGTCCACGGCGAGGAAGCCGGGCGGGATCTCCGCCGCTGCGACCGTCTGCACGATCTGCGGGTTGTCGAAGCTGTCGGTAGTGACGAGGTCGGACGGCAGGAGGACTTCGGTCCCCTGCGCCGCCGCGCGCTCGAGAATCGTCCGCGCAAGATCGAGCCGGTCGCGCTCCACCAGCGAGGCCTTGAGATCGAGACCCTGCGCAGCGAGGAAGGTGTTGGCCATGCCGCCGCCGACCATGAGGATGTCGAGCCGCGGCAGGAGATTCTCCAGCGTGTCGATCTTGCCCTCGATCTTCGCCCCGCCGAGGATCGCCGCAAATGGCCGCGGCGGCTCGCCGAGCAGTTTCGACAGCGCCTCGACCTCGCGCACCATCAGCCGGCCGGCGGCCTTGCGCGGCAGATAGGGCAGGACGCCGGTGACCGAGGCGTGCGCACGATGGGCGCTGCCGAAGGCGTCATCGACATAGGCGGTGGCAGGGGCGGCCAGAGCCTTCGCGAACGCCGGGTCGTTCTTCTCCTCGCCGGCATGGAAGCGCAGATTCTCGAGCAGCGCGACGTCACCGTCGCCGAGCTTGGCGGCGACCGCCGCCGCCGGCTCGCCGATCGCGTCTTCGGCAAAGTGCACCGGCCGGCCGAGTAGAACCGCGAGCCGCTCCGCTACCGGCCGTAGCGAGTACTTCAGATTCCTCTCGCCCTTCGGCCGCCCGCAGTGCGAGCACAGGAGGAGCCGCGCCCCGGCGGCGGAGAGCTCGCGGATCGTCGGCAGCGCCTCCTCGATCCGCGTGTCGTCGGTGACCTTGCCCTCTTTCATCGGCACATTGAAATCGACCCGCACCAGCACTACCGTCCCGCGCAGGTTCGCAAGATCGAGATCTTCGAGCGTCAGCAGTTGTGTCATGCCGTTCCCCCTTCGGGCAGAAGTACCGTTTTCATGCTGAACCGAGCCAGCGGATTCATCCTGCGCTCGTCCGCGCCAGCCGTCCGAGCCGGGCGAGCAGCTCGGCGAGGCGGTTGGTGTAGCCCCATTCGTTGTCGTACCAGGCGACGACGCGCAGCAGCCGGTCGCCCGCAAGCGAGAGGAGCGGCAGGTCGACGACCGCCGAGCGCGGATCGCCGATGACGTCGGAGGAGACCAGCTCCTCGTCGGTGGTGCCGAGGATACCGGCGAGCTTCCCTCGCTCGGCGGCGCGGAAAGCGTCGGCGACGGCGTCGCGGCTGGCCGGACGGCTGAGGCTCACGGTCAGGTCCACCAGTGAACCGGCGACCACCGGCACGCGCATCGCGAGCCCTTCGACCTTGCCGCGCATCTCCGGCATCACCTGGGCGATCGAGGGAATCGCGTCCGAGGTGGTCGGAATGATGTTGGCCAGCGCCGAACGCGCGCGGCGCGGATCGGCGTGCGCGTTGTCGACCAGGTTCTGGCTGTTGGTGACGCAGTGCACCGTATTCATGAGCGCGTGGTCGACACCGAAGCTGCGGTCGAGTACGAGGAGGAGCGGCGCCAGGCAGTTGGTGGTGCACGAGGCGTTCGAGATCACCCGCTGGGTCTGCGGATCGAGGTCGCGGTCGTTGATTCCCAGGCAGAGCGTGAAGTCGGCATCGGGCATCGTCGCCGAGACGATCACCTGGCGGAGCGAAGGGTTGCGGGGACCGAGATGCCCGGCTGCGAGATCGCGGCGGCGGAACTGGCCGGTCGCCTCGAGCACGACTTCGACCCCGCTCGACTCCCAGTCGATCTCCTGCGGCGTCGGCGAACGGGTGAGCGGGACCGGCCGCCCGGCGAGCACCAGCATCCCCTCCTGCGACGCCACTTCGACCGGAAAGCTCCCGTGCACTGTGTCGTGGCGCAGGAGCCGCGCCAGCTGTTTCGGGTCGGCCGAGTCGTTGGCCGCCGCGAACTCGAGCCCCAGCTCGGGACGGGTCGCCGCGATACGGATGAGCGCCCGGCCGATGCGTCCGAGGCCGTTGACTCCGAAGCGTAGCGCCATGGTCGAAGTCTACCGCTTCGTTCCACGGACCGGGATCGCGCGAGACCGCGCACAAGGTGGTTTCTCGCGAGCTCGGCTGGCCTCTCGACGTTCTTCGAGGCCGCGTTCTCATCTGAATTGTCTCGTCGCCCGAGAAGCGCCGGCCAGCTGACTCAGCGTCTCCTGGCTTTGCTCCTAATCCAGACCTAGGCGGTCTCCGAGTGGGATCAGCCGCCGCCGAACGGGGTTGGAGTAAGAATCGTTCTCTCAAGACAAGTATTCTTGTAGTCTCTTCCGGTGCAGCCGCCATCTGTCCTGGTCGCCTGGGTGGGATCGACCGACCTCCGTGCCCCGGCCGAGGAGAATGCAGTAGGGGTCGGACCGATCGCTCAGGCGTTAGCGGCTCGAAACTTTGACGAGATCGTCCTACTCTCGGACTTCGAGCGGAGCGCTGTCGAGCCCTATTTGAAGTGGCTCCGCACTCGTAGCTCCTCAGAGGTGAGAGTCGAGTACCGCCCGCTGACGGGACCCACGAACTTCGGCGAGATCTACCGCCACGCGGTCGAGGCTCTCGAGGGCATTGTACGGGCGCACGGGGGTGCGGTGAGACTCGTACTCCATCTGAGCCCCGGAACACCCGCCATGGCGGCGGTCTGGATCCTGGTGGCAAAGACTAGGTTCCCAGCTGAACTCATCGAGTCGTCGCGTCAGCACGGCGTGCGCTCCGCGATCGTTCCGTTCGACATCGCCGTCGACTTCCTGCCCGATCTCCTGCGGGATCCAGACCGGGAGCTCGAGAGACTTAGCGCCGGCCTCCCGGCGGAGGCGCCGGAATTCTCCGACATCGCCTATCGCAGCGCACCCATGAAGCGCCTCGTCCTGCGAGCCCGGCGGGTCGCAACGCGATCGGTCCCGGTGCTGATCGAAGGCGAGACAGGAACCGGAAAAGAGCTCCTCGCACGCGCCATTCACCGCGCAAGCCCACGCCGCCAGGCCCCTTTTGTCGCGGTGAACTGCGGAGCTATCGCACCCGAGCTCGTGGAATCCGAGCTCTTCGGACACGAGCGCGGAGCGTTCACCGGCGCGACGGCGCGGCGCGACGGCCACTTCGTCGCAGCGAACGGTGGCACGCTGTTTCTCGACGAGGTTGGCGAGCTCCCTAAGCTCGCTCAAGTCAAGCTCTTGCGGACAGTCCAGGAGGGCGAGGTATTGCCGGTCGGCCGCTCACGCCCGCAGCGGGTAGACGTGCGCATCATCGCGGCGACGAACCGGTCGCTGATCGTCGAGGTTGCTCGAGGAGCATTTCGCGACGATCTCTTCCACCGGCTCGCCGTCGCCGTGCTGCAACTGCCGGCACTTCGCGAACGACGGGAGGACTTGCCTCTGTTGATCGACCGGCTGCTCGCCCAGGTCAACCAGGAGGGTCGGGAGCAGCCGGGCTTTGTCGAGAAGAAGCTTTCTGCGGGCGCAAGAAAACTCCTACTGTCGCACCCGTGGCCGGGCAATGTCCGTGAGCTGCTCAACACGCTCCGGCGAGCCGCGATCTGGTCCTCGGAACCTGTTCTTTCGACCGAGGAGCTCCGCGATGCGCTGCTTCCAGCCGGCGACGGTGTTGCCGCTGAGGCAGTCCTCGACCGCCCTCTCGGAGCTGGCCTAGATCTACCCGAGATTCTGGGCACGGTGGCGCGCCACTACCTTGGGAGAGCTCTGGAAGAGTCCGCCGGCAACAAGACCAAGGCGGCCGCTTTGGTTGGCCTGCCGAGCTACCAGACGCTCACGAACTGGATGAAGCGATACGGGGTCGACGCATGATGGCACGCCGATTGCTCAATGGACTCCTCGAATGTACGAGGACGATCCGATGACTCGCGGTGGGAGCGAAGCCGATGCTCGCATCGAGATCGACGAGCGGTTGCGAGCTGCAGGATGGGATCCCCGCGACAAATCGCAAGTCAGAACTGAGATTCCCGCGACTCCGCCTGGGGTTCGGCTTTCGTTCGTGGATCGAGCTGAGGCGCGCCCATTCGAGAGACATGCGCCGGTCTACGACCTCGTCGCCGCGGCCGGCGCATTCGGCACGGACCGCCACGTAGGCTCGATCGGAGAAGAGATCGGCTGGATGCAGGTACCCGGCCACCAGCGCCTGACTCCGGATCACTTCGTGGCGCGGGTCGAGGGCAACTCGATGGAACCCTCCATTCCGAGCGGTTCGCACTGTCTCTTTCGGACCAATCGCGGCGGAAGTCACGAGGGAAGGCTCGTGCTCGTCTGGCAGCGGGGCTGCACCGACCCCGCCTTGGGAGGCGAGTTCTCCGTCAAGCGCTACCGAAGCACCAAGGTGGCATCCCCGGATGGGACCTGGAGTCACGGCTCGATTCGCCTCGAACCACTCAACCCGGACCCTGCCTATCTGCCGCTCGAGTTCGAGAGAGAAGAGGGTGGAGATCTCCTGGTGATGGGCGAGTTCGTCGCAGTTCTCCAGCCAGTCGACGGGGACTCGGGCAGCGGGCGTGCCGACTACGTTCTCTACGACCAACGCGGCAGGCCGCTTGCAGTGATCGAAGCGAAGAAGGACGCCATCAACCCCTATGTCGCCAAGCAGCAGGCACTGCCTTACGCCAAGGCGCTCGGCGCCCCGTTCGTCTTCCTGACGAATGGCGAGCTGACCTACTTCTGGGACTACGTCAACGACGACGCCAGGCAGATCGACGGGTTCTTCTCCCGTCGCGATCTCGAGCGTATGGTCGAGATGCGCGGGAGCCGCGCTGCGCTTGCCACGATCCCCATTCCCGAGCACTACATTCGGCAGGGCGAGACCCGCACCGTTCGGCCCTACCAGGCCGAGGCGATGCAGGCCCTCGATCACGCTTTCGAGCTTGGGAAGCGCCGATTCCTGATCGAGCTTCCGACGGGCACGGGAAAGACCGACCTCATCTGTCTCTACCTCAAGCGCCTGTTCGCGGCTGGGTGGGCTGAAAAGGTTCTCGTCCTCGTCGACCGCGAGCAGCTCGCCAAGCAGGCGCTCGAGGCGATTCAGGACGTCCTCCCGCAACACCCCAGCTACTGGTTGCGGCCCGGCATGGCGCGACAAGAGCAGCAAATCACGGTCGCTCTACTCCAAACCCTGATCGGCCGCGTCGACGACTACACTGCCGGCTACTTCGACGTCGTGATCGCCGACGAGTGCCACCGTTCGATCTATGGCGCTTGGCAAGGGGCGCTCACCCGCTTCGACGCCATTCACATCGGCCTGACGGCGACCCCTGCGAACTTCATCGAACGCAACACCTACGACTTCTACCAGTGCCAGCCCGGAAAGCCGGACTTCTCGTATCCGATCCAGGACGCCTTCCTCTACAAGTACCTCGTCCCGTACCGCTTCGCGACCGGAATCACCGAGCTCTTGGCCGAGGGTGCAGACGTCGACGCCGAGCACTACGATCCCGCAGCCTTCGAGCGGCAGTGGACCAATCAGGACACGAACCGCCTCATGATGGCGGAGTTCGATCGGCTCGCGTGGGGGACCTATCAGGAGCTCGCTCCCGGTCAGAGCCCGGGGCCCGGCAAGGCGATCGTGTTCGCAATCACCAAACACCACGCCGCTCGGCTGGCCGAATATCTCAACGCGCTCCACCCCGAGCTGAAGGGGCGCTACGCGGAGGTCATTACCTCCGACGTCGCGGCGCCGGACGAGCTAATTCGCCGCTTCAAGACCGAGACCTATCCGATGGTTGCTGTGAGCGTAGGGATGCTCGACACGGGCTTCGATTGCCGAGAGGTTCTCCACCTCGTCCTCTGTCGGAGAGTGCGCAGCCCAATCCTCTACCAGCAGATGCGCGGCCGCGGCACGCGGACTGCGGATCACATCGGTAAGCAGAAGTTCGTGATCTACGACTTCTTCCGCAACCATCAGTACTTCAACGACAGCGACACCGACATCTTCACAGGTGCGGGCGGAGGCCGGGCGCCTGGTGGCCCTCCTTCCCCTCCGAAGCCACCTGGCGACCTTATCGAGCTCGCGCTCGAAGACGAGTGGCTCGAGGCTGTCAACTACATCGAGGTTGGTCCCGAGGGCGAGCGGGTCGACAAGCGAGCGTACGTCACCGACTGGGAGAGGACCGTCCGCACGAGGGAGGTCGAGGATCCGCTCCTGCGCAAGGTCCGCGACGAGGAGCCGCTCGAAGAGCATGAAGAGGAGGAGCTGTCGAGGCGCCTCAATCAGCCCGAGCGCTACTTTAACGAAGACAACCTTCGACGCGCCTATCGTGAACCCGGCGGCAATCTGATCGACTTCATCCGGGCAGCGCTCGGCAGGCTCCAACTCAAGGGCCGCGAAGAGAAGCTCGAAGAGGCGTTCCGAGCCTGGTTGGTTTCGCGATCTCTGACGCCGCTACAGGCCGAGTATCTCTGTCTGCTCAAAAACCGCGGAATCGCCACCGGCCGAGTGCGGCTCGAGGACCTTTTCGAGCCTCCTCTCTCAATCCTCGATGCTGCGGGAAAGGGGATCGAGCTGTTCGGTGAGGATGGACTCAAACAGGTGGTTGAAGACCTGAACGAAAGCGTCTTCAAGACGGCGAGCTGAGAGGAAGAGAATGGACCAGGGTCTTCGTAGAAAGCTCGACCGGATTACCGACATCCTCTGGGCGGGAGGAGTTACTAACCCCGTCACCTACATCGAGCAGATCTCCTACTTGATCTACCTCAAGCTCCTCGATGAGGAGGAGGCGAGCCGCGAACTCAAGGGCCGGCTCGGCGCCGGCGACGGAGCGCGCCTCTTCCCCGGTCAGGCCGAGCGCTTCCGCTGGTCGAAGTGGCGATTCAAGAGCGGGAACGACCTGCGGGACTTCGTGCGCGACGAGGTCTTCCCCTACATGGCCTCGCTCGTGAAGGACGAGCCGCAGGTGGCGGAGTACTTCCGCGACGCGGTGCTCGAAATCGTCGACCCAAATGTGCTGAAGCAGGTGATCGACGAGCTCGACGCGATCGACTTCCGGAAGCTCGGCCCCGACGTCAAGGGCGACGTCTTCGAGTACTTGCTCACGCACCTCGGCCAGTCGGCGTTGAACGGGCAGTTCCGCACGCCGCGGCAGATCCGCGCCTTCATGGTCGAAATGGTCGACCCGGACCTCGGGGACACGATCTACGACCCCGCCTGCGGTACTGCGGGCTTCCTCATCGACGCGATCGACCACATCCTCGCCCGCTACAGCGAAGTGCCCCAGGAGGTGCCGATCTACGGCGAAGACTGGCTCGAGAAGCGCGGCCAGACCCTCGAGGAGGCGAAACGGGAGATCCCGAACCTCCAGATCTACCGCAAGGGCGCCGGCGAGAAAATCCCCGACTGGGGACGGCTCGAGGCTTCGATCTTTGGCACCGACGTCTCACGCCAGATGATGCGGATCTCGATGATGAACCTCGTGCTCCACGGGGTGCGCAAGGCGCGCCTCAAGCGCGCCAACGTGCTATCCGAGATGAGCGGTCTCACCGAGGACGATCTCGCCCGCCGTTACCAGGTCATCTTGTCGAATCCGCCCTTCGCAGGCCAAATCCCCAGCGAGTCAATCCGCCAGGATCTTCCGTCGAAGTCGAAGAAGAGCGAGCTCCTGTTTCTGGCCCTCATGTTGCGCTCGCTGGCGCCCGGAGGGCGCTGCGCGGTGGTCGTGCCCGAGGGCGCACTCTTTGGCTCCACGACCGCCCACAGGGAGCTGCGCGAGAAGCTGCTGCGCGAGAACGAGCTCCTGGCCGTCGTGTCGCTTCCGGCCGGTGTGTTCAAGCCGTACGCCGGGGTCAAGACATCGGTGCTCGTCTTCCGGCGTCCGAAGACCGAACCTGCGAAGGGCCGGCCCGCCACTCGGCACGCTTGGTTCTACGAGGTTTCGAACGACGGCTACGATCCCGACAGAATCGAAGGCGGCGGCCGGCCCGAAACGCCGGAGAGGAATGACATCCCAGGTCTGCTCACAGCCTGGGCTGAGTACAAGGCGTCGAGGTTCGAGAAGCCCCCGGGTGTCGAAGCCAGCACTGTGCTCGGGGCTGGCAGCGAGAAACCGCGCTCGTGGTGGGCGCCGTTAGATGCCCTCGCCAACAACGACTGGAACCTCGCCGCTTCTCGCTTCAAGCCTAGGGTCGCCGAGCCCGCTTCAATCGAGGATCCGGCCGAGCTGATTCGCGAGGTGCTCGGGCTTGAGAACGCAATTGTCCAGGGTCTAGAGGCGCTGCTGGGGGAAGTTGAGGGGAGATGATGGAGTGGCCGCAGTATTCGCTCGGCAAGGTGCTATCGCTGGAGTACGGCAAGCCACTCCCAGCCCGCGAGCGCGACACCAATGGTGACTACCAGGTAGCTGGCTCCAATGGCCCAGCCGGCACCCACGCGCAAGCCATCGTCGAGGGGCCGGGTGTCGTAGTTGGTCGGAAGGGGTCGGCAGGGAAAGTGTACTGGTACGAAGGCGCTTTCTGGCCGATTGATACAACCTACTTCGTGGTTCCGCGCCTGCCGCTCGATATGCGTTGGGCCTACTACCTCTTGGGAACTCTCCGTCTCGAGTTGCTGGCGAGCACTACAGGCGTCCCGGGCCTCAATCGAAACGACGCGTATCGTCTTCAGATCGCCCTCCCTGCCATCTCAGAACAGCGCCGAATCGTCGAGATTCTCGACCAGGCTGACGGCCTCCGCCGCCTCTGCCCCGAGGCCGACGTCAGGACCAACCGCGTCCTCCCTGCGCTGTACAGCGACTTCTTTCTGAATCAGGCCTCACCTTGGCCGAGCGAACCTCTTGGAAAGCACCTCCGCAGAGGCAAGGGCTCCCTCCAGAGCGGCCCGTTCGGGAGTCAGCTGCATAATTCGGACTTCGTGAAGAACGGACCAGTTCGAGTCGTGGGGATCGACAACGTGCTCGATGGGGAGTTCGCGGAGGGTCGGAATCGTCGGATCAGCGCCTCGAAGTACGAACAACTTAAGAAGTTCACCCTAGAGCCGGGCGATGTTCTCGTCACGATAATGGGAACCGTGGGGCGGTGCTGCGTCTTTCCCTCGCTGCCTGAGCCAGCAATCTGCACGAAGCACGTCTACAGAATCCAGCTCGCTGAGAGCATAGAGCCGGAGTATCTCAGCGCATCTCTTAGGTATTCTTCCATTGTCCGCGCACAGCTCGGAGCGTCCATCACTGGACAGATTGTTGCAGGAGTCACGTCAACGGATCTTCGACGGCTTCAGCTTTCAATCCCGCCACGTGACTTGCAGGCTCGCTTCGCCGAGATTGCGATCGACCTCCGCCGGGGCGCCGACGTTGTCCGCAAGCGAAATGCCCGCGTTGATGACCTCTTCTGCGCGCTTCTTCAGCGAGCTTTCTCTGGCTCCCTTACCGCCCCCTGGCGCGAGGCCCACATGAAGGAGCTGCTTCAGGAGATGGAGCAGCAGGCGAACGCGCTGGCAGCGGTGTGAGCCATGCAGATAAAGCGGATCCACATCGAGAACTTCAGGTCGATCAAGCAGCTCGACTTCGAACCGGGCCCATATTGCGTACTGATCGGCGAGAACAACTCCGGCAAATCAAACGTCCTGCGCGCACTGAACTTGGCCCTGGGTGAGACTTGGCCCTCGGAGCGGAGCTTCTCCGAGGAAGACTTCCACAACCAGGATACGACCAATGACATCGTGATTCAGATCTTCTTCAATGAAGCAATTGAGGAGTGGCGCAATAGGCACAGGATCGAGATTGGAGGCGTGGAGCTCCGCTGCAAGGCGTACAAGAGGAAGGTCAAAGAGAAGCCAGCGGGGACGTTGTCCGTCGACTACGTTTGCATTGACTGTCAGGGCAGCCACTTGAAGGTCCCTTCCGAGCCTCTGGCGAAGGGGCAGCAGTTCAAGGGGCAGTGGCTCCCGGCCCGAGTCAGCAGCGACATTCGTGGGCAGCTTCCTATGATCTACGTCAGCGTCCAACGCGAGTATGACCGTCATAGCGCGACGAGTCGCTGGTCTGTCTTGCGCCGCCTCCTCAACGAGGTAAACGCCGCGTTTCTGACCGACAAAACCAAGGTAAGGCTGGAGCGGCCCAATGGGCCTATCGTCGAAATGACAAGGCGGGAGGCCTTCGAAGCTGCCGTCAAGGACGCCTACACCTACCTTCGCACCGATGCCTTCGTAGAAATTGAGCAGAGGCTCGCCGCGAACGCGACGGAGCAAATGGGCCTCGACCCGGGGCGGGACAAGGTCGAGTTGCATTTCGAGAGCCACGACCCCACGAATGCCTTTCGGTCGCTCCAGCTATATGTCCAGCAGATGGGCATCACGAGCCCAGCCGGCGAAGTGGGCGCCGGTCTTCAGAGTGCGATCGTAGTGGCCCTCTTCCGCACCTATGAGGAACTCAAACGTGAGGGAGCCCTCTTTGCCCTCGAGGAACCCGAGGTCTTTCTACACCCGCATCGCGCACGTTACTTCGCCGGAGTCTTGCGCGGTCTCAGCGAGAAAGGGAACCAGGTGTTCGTCACCACACACTCGCCCATCTTCGTGCAGCTCGATCGGCCTGAGTCAATCGCGCTCGTGCGCCGTACCCAAGCAGAAGGTACGAGGGTGCGGCAAGCAACAGGGGCCGCTCTCGCCGAGAACGATCGTCAGGCCCTGCGTCTTCTCACCGAGTTCGACACCCAGCGGAATGAGCTGTTCTTCGCCAGGAGCGTGCTCCTGGTCGAAGGCGCCACGGAGAAGGTCGTTCTCCCCCTTCTCTTTCGGATGCTCGGGCACGACCTCAACAGACTCGGCATCTCGGTCGTCGAAGTCGGCGGCAAGACCAAGATTCCCCTCTTCTCCAAGGTGTGCGCCGCCTTGGAGATCCCGGCCGTCGTCCTGGCGGACAAGGACATTCGACGGGTCGATTCCTCCTGGAACGAGAAGCGCCAGGAACAGGTACGTAAGCGCAATGTGAAGCACGAGAGCTGGAATCGAGACATCGAGAGTGCTTGTGGGGAAGACAGCCTGTTCTGGGCCGACCCCGACCTCGAATCTGCGCTCGGACTGCCGCATGAGGAGAGCGAGAAGGTCGATCGCGCCTTCGAGTGGGCAGCGCGGTCTGAAGCAGACAACATCCCCCAGCCTCTTCGCGATGCGGTGGCCAAGGCCGTGGAGCTTGCCAGATGACCCTCACCGCGTTTCGTATTGCCAACTTCAAGGCTTTCGCAGCTGCGCAACGGGTGCCGCTGCGCCCGATCACGCTGGTCTACGGCGCCAACAGCGCCGGTAAGTCGAGCATTCTGCATGCGCTGGCTCTGGCGCACCACGCAGTCGAGACCGGTGAACTGGACACGCAGCGCACGCAGATTGGCGGCGAGTCGATCGACCTCGGGGGCTTCCGACAGTACGTTCACCGGCGCGAGCGCGAACGGTCCGTGGAACTCGCGTTCGAAGTCGATCCCGAGCGGCTCTCCGGGCGAACGGCCAATCTCTTGCGCGCTGCGCGAGATGTGACGGTAGAGCTGGCGATCGGTGCGGGTATCACGAGCGAACAGCAGACGCTCTTCGGCGACCGCGATCGCGTGTTCTCCCCCGAGGCCGGAGCACGGGTCCAGCGGTTCGAGATCGTGGCCGATGGCGCGCCGCTTCTTTCGATGAGCGCGCGAGCCGGCGGGATCCTGCGCCTGGACCGGCTCGACCACGGACATCCGGTCTTTCGTGAGCTCTTCCGCGGCCTCCTCATGATGGCGACCACCACGCAGGAGGTCGGCGAGGACGACTTCGTCGCGCTCGGCGAGGTGCTCGACGCGCTCGTGCCCGGGATTACAGCGCGAGTAGACGGGCTCTTCCCTCGGATCGAGGAGGAGTCCTCCTCGGGTAAGCCGGAGCGCACCAGCGGAGACACGTTAGTGCCAGTTAGCCGTGGCCGCCGTCGCGAGGACCTCGGCACCGCCGCCCGACTGTTTCTGCCCAAGGCACTGCGTGACCTGATAGGTGGACTGGGTGCGGTGCTCGAGGAGGACATCCGCCGGTTACGATACCTGGGGCCGCTGCGCTCCTATCCGCCCCGTCACCTGGCGTTCTCCCAGCAGCACGACCCGAACTGGTTCGCTGGGGGCGGGTACGCGTGGGATGTCGTCCGCAATCGCCAGGACGTGCGCCGGCGTGTGAACGGATGGCTCGGAGACGCGAACCGGCTCAAGACGCCCTACGAGCTGGAGGTCCGCGATCTCCTACCAGCGCCCGCTGTGGCCGGAGAGCTGCCGGCAAAGCTCTCGAAGGCACTCCACGATCTGGCGGCGGCGCTCCTCGGGCGATTGCAGGGTGATGAGCCTACGGACCTGGCGGCTCTGGCGGCCGACCTATCCGAGAGGCTCGCTGAGCTCGACCCGGAAGACCCCGACGACACCGTCCCGGAGATCGAGCAGTTGGTGGCAGCCGCGACCGACGCGGACGCGCTTTCCGAGCGATGGACGCAGGAGATGGTCGAGGCGCGTCCCGAAGCGCTGCAGGATCTCGTCCTCGTGGACAAGCGCTCCGGGACGCCGGTAAGCCACCGCGACGTCGGCATCGGCATCAGCCAGGTACTTCCTGTGCTCGTCTCGGCTTACGCCTCACAAGGCAAGCTCCTCGCGATCGAGCAGCCCGAGATTCACCTGCACCCGGCACTTCAGGCTGAGCTGGGGGATGTTTTTCTCGAAGCGGCACTGAGCGAACGCGGCAACACTCTCTTGCTTGAGAGCCACAGCGAGCACTTGCTGCTCCGCTTGATGCGCCGCATGCGCGAGACGTTCGAAGGAAGGCTCCCCCCGGGACTGCCCGAGGTGAGACCCGAGGACGTCATGGTGCTCTTCGTCGAGCCCGACGGCCCGCAGAGCCTGGTCAGGGAGATGCCCCTCAATGAGAGGGGCGAGCTGGTAAGGGCTTGGCCAGGCGGCTTCTTCGAGGAAGGTCTGCGCGAGATCTTCTGATGCTACTCCGCGACTACGCGATCACGCCTGATGTCTTTGACCAGGCTTCGTATTCCAGCGAGGAGGTCGCCGGCCTCCACCTGGATAGGATTCGCGAAATTCTAGTGACCGAAGGGGTCGTGCGCGACCTCAGGGCCGGGGAGTGGCGAAGTGTCTTCTCAAGTGACGGCCGCGCCTGGCACCGGCGAGCGAAGGAGCTCGTGAAGAAGCTCGCCACGCAAAGTCGACTAATCGGCTTTCCATGTACGCAGGCCACCTTGCCAGCCGACGATCGCGAGTGGTGCGGGGAGGCGCTCGCCTGTCATGGGAAGGCAGCGATGACCGGTGGGATCATCGTAACGGAGTCCGTGAAGGCTGCTCATCCAGGTGAAGCGCTCGTCGAGAGGATCGATCAGCTAGCGAAGGCGCCGTGGTGGACCAGTCGGAGCCCTTCAGTGAGGCTGACGAGAAGCCTGGGCGAGTATCAGCGAAACCTTGCCGCGATCTTGCGATGCGCGAACTCCCTGCAGTTCATCGACCCTCATCTCGACCCGGCACGACATGGTTATCGGGATTTTCACGCAGTTCTGGCAATTGCCGGAAGTCGCACGCCTCAGCCCCTCATTGAGTTGCACCGCGTCTGCTACGAAGGATCCGGGCGCGCCAGACAGGTTCTCGACCTCGGGGAACTCGAGCGCAGCTTTCGCGCCGAGCTTTCGACGCCCTTGGGCG
>JAYTAM010000121.1:0-21293 GCA_043737505.1 Thermoanaerobaculia bacterium | reverse complement strand
CCACCTCCGCCTGCGGCTGGTCGAACTTCAGGTCGGCGTCGGCGTACATGAAGAGGCCGCTCTGGAACGCCTTGCCGACGAGCTCATTGGCGAGTTCGAAGAGCTGCCTCGGTTCGGCGGTCGAGGCAATCACCAGGTCGACGGGAAAGTCGCTGCCGCCGGGCAGAGGCGAAGGGGTGATCGGGATGATCCGGACGCCGGGGATCTTGGAAAGCTGCTGCGACGCCTCCAGCTGGAGATCGGCCGAGGATTTCTCGCGCTCGTTCCACGGCTTCGTCACCATGCCGCCGAATCCGAAGGTCGGAAAGGTGAGCTGGAAGGTGGCGTGCGACTCCGGAAAGGTCTCGAAGACGTCGATCATCTGGTTGGCGAACAACTTCGTCTGGTCGATCGTCGAGTTGGCGGAGGCCTGGATGATCCCGAAAACCACCCCCTGATCCTCGGGCGGCGCGAGCTCGCGCTGCGAGAACATGTAGAAGGGGAAGATCAACAGCACGACCATCAGCCAGAGGACGAGCACCACCGGTCGATACTGGAGTGTTCCCTCGAGCAGTTGCGAGTACTTCCGCCGGACGCGCTCGAAATGGCGGTTGACCATGCCGGAAAAGCCCTTCTCCGCATGACCTGCGCGCAGCAGCCGCGAGCTCATCATCGGCGAGAGCGTGAGCGCCACGACTCCGGAGACGATCACCGCTCCGGCGAGCGTGAAGGCGAACTCGCGGAAGAGCGAGCCGGTGAGCCCCCCCTGCAGAGCGAGCGGCGTATAGACCGCGGCGAGGGTGATGGTCATGGCGATGATCGGGCCGACCAGTTCGCGCGCCGCGTGAATGGCGGCGTCGATCGGATTCTCACCCAGCGCGAGGTGACGCTCGACGTTCTCGACCATGACGATCGCGTCGTCGACCACCAGCCCCACCGAGAGCACGATGGCGAGCAGGGTCAGCAGGTTGATGGTGAAGCCTCCGGCCATCATCAGGAAGACAGCGCCGATGAGCGAGATCGGGATGGCGACCACCGGAATGAGCACCGAGCGGAAGGAGCCGAGGAAGAGGAAGATCACCGCCACGACGATCAACAGCGTATCGGTGAGCGTGGTGAGCACTTCCTTGATCGCGCTGCGGATGTAGTCGGTCGAATCGTACGGAATTCCACCGGTCATGCCGGCCGGAAGCTGAGCCTGGATGAGCGGCATCGTCTTGCGGATCTCGCCGATGACGTCGAGAGAGTTCGCCGTCGGCAGCACCCAGATACCCATAAAGGTGGCGCTCTCGCCGTTGAAGCGGACCTCCTGGTCGTAGGTCTCGGCGCCGAGCACGACGTCGGCGATCTCGCCCAGTCGGACCGCGCCGCCGGTCTCGGACTGCTTGACAACCAGCTGTTCGAACTCCGTCGTCGTCTGGAGGTCCGTGTTGGCGACCAGGTTGACCGACACCATGGAGCCCTTGGTGCGGCCGAGCGCGGAGAGGTAGTTGTTGGCCGCCAGCGCCTCCTCGACGTCCGAGGGCGAGATCCCGCGTGCCGCCATCTGATCGGGCTTCAGCCAGATGCGCATGGCGAAGGTCCGCCCGCCCAGGAGCTCGGCACGCTGCACGCCCGAAATCGCCGACAGCCGCGGCTGCACGACGCGCGTGAGGTAGTCGGTGATCTGGTTCGGATCGAGGTCGGTGGCGGAGAAGCCCAGATACATCGCCGCGAACTGGTTGTCGGCGGTTTCGAGCTCGATGATCGGCGCCTCGGCCTCGGGCGGCAGCTCGTTGCGCACCTGCGCCACTTTCGCCTGGATCTGCGTGAGGGCGGCGTTGGTGTCGTGGTTGAGCTTCAGGTGGACGGTGATGGTCGAGACGCCCTGGGCGCTCGACGACTCCATGAAGTCGATGCCGTCCATGGCGGCGATCACGCGTTCGAGCGGGGTCGTGATGTAGCCGCGCACGAGATCGGCGTTGGCGCCGATGTAGGCCGTGGTCACCTTGATCACGGCGATGTCGCTCTTCGGGAACTGCCGCACCGAGAGCGAACGGATGGCGGTCAGGCCGGCGATCAGGATCACCAGATTGACGACGATCGCCAGGACCGGCCGGCGGATGAAGATGTCGGTGAATTTCATCAGCTGTCCTCGGGCTTGGGAGTGGCGCTGTTCGAAGGTTGCACGTCGTTGTTGACGAGCACCGCGGCGCCGGGGCGCAGCTTGAAGACGCCGGACGTCACCACCTGCTCTCCCGCATTGAGGCCGGAGAGCACAGCGACCTGGTCGCCGCGCGAGGCGCCGAGCTTGACCACCTGCTGCCGCACCCCGAGATACGACTGGCCGGTCGGTCCCTGCATCTCTTCGACGACGAATACGGAGTCGCCGTAGGGTGCGTAGTTGATCGCCGTCGTCGGGAGCGTGATGCTGCGCTGACCCGCGCCGAGCGCTACGTGCGCTTCGACGAACATCCCGGGGCGAAGCCTCTCACCTTCGTTGACGAAGCTCGCCCGCACGCGAACGTTGCGGGTCGCCGGATCGACCACCGAATCGATGGCTGCGATCTTGCCGGAGGTGACCGACTCGGTCGGCCCCTCGAGCGTCGCGGTGACGGAGTGACCGACCATGAGGCGGGCCACCTCCTGCTGCGGAACGGCGAAGTCGACGTAGATCGGGTCGAGAGTCTGGAGCGAGACGACCGGATCGCCTCCCAGAAGATACTGCCCGAGGTTCACCTGGCGAAGACCGAGGACGCCGGTGAAGGGCGCCCGGATCCGCTTCCTCTCGATCGTCGCCCGGATCTCGCCGAGGCGCGCATCGGACTGCTCCGCCGTGGCCTGCACCTGATCCAGCTCGGACTGCGCGATGACTCCCTTCTGCTGCAGGTCCCGGATGCGTTCGAGGTTCACCCGCGCGAGCTTCAGGGCCGATTCGGCGGCGGCCAGCTGGGCTCGTTCCTGGCTGGTATCGAGCTCGGTCAAGAGGTCGCCCTTACGCACCTTGGCGCCGGACTCGAAGCGGATCCTCTCGACGATTCCAGGCAGATCCGCGCTCACCGTCACGCCCTGAACGGCGACCACCGAGGCCACCGAGCGCAGCGTCGAAGGCCACTCCTGTTCGTCTGCGACGACCGTCGTCACCGCTTCGGGCGGCGGTTGGAAGCCCGCTCCCTGGGCCATCGCTGCCTTGATCTGAAAGAACTTCGTCGCGCCGAGAGCGACGATGATCACCACCATCGTCCCGATCACGATCAGCATGCGCTTCGTCATGACAATCTCCTGAGTGAAAATCCTGCTTAGTGCCCGCTGTCCTGGCTGCGCTCCCCGGAGCACAGATCGGTCTTCTGAATGCGCGGATCGATGGCTGCGGCAAAGCGCTCGACCGACTCCTGGGAGATCGAGGCGAGCGCCCGCTGCTCGCACGGATTGAGCTCGCAACCGGCCTCGATCAGCTCATGGAGCGTCGCCGCTCTCTCCTGCCAGAAGCGACGTCGGAAGCGCTCGTCGGTGACGAGTCGGCCCACGATGCGCTCCACGTTTCCCTGACTCACTTTTCGCACTCCCTTTTCGATTCGATGCCCCGCTGCCGCGGGGTGGACCGGCATCGAACGTCGCGCTGGAGGGAGTGCTCAACCCAATATGCGTGCCAATCGGCTGAAGGAGGGTTACGGCGCAGCAAGTCCTTGGTTTCAAGAGAGTTCAGAGCGCGAGTCCCGGTTCGGGCGCAAGTCCGCCCCCGCCGAGACTGTCGAAAAATCAGCAACTTGTCGAATTCCAGGCGTCGCTGCGTCCGCCGAACTCTGGGCCGAAATAGACCCAAGTTGCGTCCCATCAGTGAGTTTCACCCGCCAGGGAGCAGCTGGCAGGCGGATTGGAATGTTGGCGAGCATGAAACTCGCCGCGCGCAAGTTTGCTTTCGCCCTCGCCCTCGCCCTCGCCTCCTCGATCGCTGCGCTCGCGGCGCAGGAGATCGAGTTCGTCACCGAGAACGACCTCTTCGCGGACGACGAGGCCTCGGACGACCTCTATACTTTCTCCGTCGCTCTCGAAGTCGAGCGCAAGGAAACGACATTCGCGCTACGCGAGGCTGCCTTCACCGATCGCAAGGCCGGCTTCCGCTTCGATCAGACCAGCTGGAGCATGGGGCGTCCGCTACCTGGCTGGCGAGGCTGGAGGCCGCATGCCGAGGTCGGCGCGGTTCGCGTAGGGCGCGGAATCTTCGGCGAGCAGGTCCAGAACACGGTGCATCGAGCGATCGGCGGCGACGAGCTGGAGCTCGTCTATCTGGACCCGAGCCTGCACGGCCGCCTCGCCTTCGCCGCCGAGCGCTCCTGGTCGCCAGGCGGATCCTTCGCCCTCGGCTCGCGGGTGGAGCTGGAGTGGGTGCAGGCGCTCTCGTCGCATGCGATCGTGGCGGCGCAGTGGAGTTGGCAACCGCTCCCGGCGCTCGCCGTCGACCTGCTGGCAGGAGTTCGCTGGGGAGACGCCGACCTCGCTCTCCTCGAACCGCACGTCGAGGCTTTCGGCGCGGTGGTCGAAGTCGGCCTGACCGTCTACGACCGGATCCGGCTGGCGTGGAGCTCGAACGACCACGGCGACGGCCGGGATCACCTCTTGCTGGGCTACCGCTTCGCGCGCTTTCGATCCGCCGCCGACAGCGCGATCAGGGAGTGAGACCGTACTTCTCCAGCCGGGAGTAGAGCTGGGCGCGAGTCAATCCGAGAAGCCTCGCGGCCCGCGACTTGTTGCCCCGGCTGTCACGCAGGGCGCGTTCGATGTAGCCCCGCTCGACGCCTTCGAGGTCGACGCCGCCGGCGGGCAGGGCGGCCTCGGAGGCGCTCGGATTCTCGGTGATGCCGCCATGGGCATGCCTCTCCGCACGGCCGATCGCCGCCGGAAGGTGCTCGCGGGTGATGAGCCCGCCGTCGCAAAGCAGGATCGCGCGCTCGATGGCGTTGCGGAGCTCGCGCACGTTGCCCGGCCAGGAGTGGTCGAGCAGCCACTCGCGGGCATCGCGTGAGATTCCCGCTGCCGGCCGGCCCATCGTCTGGCCGAGCTCGTCGAGGAAGCTCTCGGCGAGCGGCAGGATGTCGGACGACCGCTCGCGCAGCGGGGGAATGCGGATCTCGAAGACGTTCAACCGGTAGTAGAGGTCCTCGCGGAAGTGGCCGCGGGCGATCGCCGACTGGAGATCGCGATTGGTGGCGGTGACGACGCGAACATCGGCGCGCAAAGGGCGGGTTGCGCCGACCCGCTGAAACTCGCGCTCCTGGAGTACGCGGAGGAGCTTCGCCTGAACCAGCGGGCTCATCTCTCCGATTTCGTCGAGGAAGAGCGTTCCGCCCGCCGCCTGTTCGATCCGGCCCATCTTGGATGAGTGCGCGCCGGTGAACGCCCCCTTCTCGTGCCCGAAGAGCTCCGATTCGAGAAGCTGCTCCGGCAGCGCCGCGCAGTTGATCGCGACGAGCGGCCGAGCGTGGCGACGCGAGCCCTCGTGCACCAGGCGGGCGACGATCTCCTTGCCGGTTCCGGATTCGCCGGTGACCAGGACGGTGGTCTCGGAGGCTGCGACGCGGCCGATCTGCGCCAGAACCTCGCGCCAGGTCGCCGACACCCCGACCACCCGGCCGCGCCCGCGCGCCGCGAGCTCACGCTCGAGCGTCTGCACGGTCGCCGCGAGACGGTCGGCACGCTCGCTCGCCTCGTGGGCGACGCGCGCCTCCTCGGCGAGACGCTGATGGGAAAGCACGAGTCCGACGCGGTCGGCGAGGCGTTCGGCGACCTCGATGTCTTCGTCGCGGTAGCGCCCCGGCTCGCGCGAGAAAAGGCCGAGTCCGCCGCGCACTTCGTCACCCGTCCAGACGTGGACGCGGAGCGAGGAACGCATTCCGGAGCGCAGCAGGAGACGCTCTCGTTCGTTGGCACCGGCGACATCGACCTGGCGATCGCGCACGATGACCCTGTCGCGAGCGCGGAGGACTAGCTCGTCGTCGGTGAGCTGCATGGGTCCATCCGGAACGTCGATGTCGGCCTTGCCGACACTCGCCGAGATACGCAGGGTCTTTCGCTGCGCGTCGAGCTCGGTGAGGACCAGGAGGTCGTGCTGCAGGATCGGCTGCAGCCCGGTGGAAACCCGGCGCAGAATCTCGCTGACGTCGAGCGACTCCGAGAAGTGCTCCATGCAGGACTCGAGCTGCTCCAGCCGCTCGCGGCGCCGGCGCTCGCCATCCCAGATCCGCCAGTGCTCCACGGCCGAGCCGAGGAGCGCCGCAATCGGGCCCAGCATCTCCTGGTGGGCGGCGGAGAAAGCATGCGGACGAAAGCTGCTCGCCCATACCCCGCCGCTGAACCTGTCACCCATCCGGAACGGCTCCCACATCGAGGAGCGGACGCCCTTCTCGATCAGGAAGGCATCGAGCGGAAACTCCGGATTGAGCTCGATGGCGGCGTCGTTGACGCGTGCGATCGGACCCGGACGCGGACGCAAGCGCGGAGACCACGAGGCCAGGGGCTCGGGGTCGAAACAGTCGCCGCCCTCGCCGTCCTCGCCGCAGCCGCAGGGCACGGTGGTGGCGTGCAGCACGGCTGACTGGCCGTCGAGAATCCGGACGACTCCCAGGTTGTCGAGCGGAATGAGCCGCCGGATCGAAGTCGCGACGCGGTCGAAGACCTCCTGCAGCTCGAGGGTCTCGGAAGCGATTCCAGCGAGCTCCGACAGGACGGAGGAGATCGACTCCGTCCGGACGGCAGGCTCTTGGCGCAGCGGCTCGTGGATCAGGGGCTCCATGAACCTCGAAGAGTAGCAAACCGGTGTGGCGGACCCCCGGCGCGCTCCAGCTAAAGCTGCAGCTGGCTCGAGCGCGCGCCGGAGGCGCCTGCCTCCGTTGTCAGCGGCGCCGGGAGAGCAGGTGAATCAGCGCCACGAATAGCGCCGACCCGATGATCGACCAGAGTACCGGGAAGGGGTGTCCTCCGATCGTGACGCTGAGCGGCTCCGGCAACGAGAGCTTGCCGGCGATCCAGGGGCCGATCAGCGCACCGATGAAGCCGAGGACGATCGTCACCAGGAGACCGCCGCGAACGTCGCCGGCGATAGCCTTTCCCAGCGCACCGCAGACCGCGGCAATCAGAAGCAGCAGGAGGAGGGCTGGCAGAGAGATCGCCATCGTCTAACCCTTGACCGCTTTGGCGACATCGGCGATCGCTGCACCGACTTTTCGCCGCGCCCCGCCGAGAGTTTCCTGCACCTTTCCTTCGGCGCGCTGCGCGGCACCTTCCCGCTCCAGCTTCTCGTTGCCGACCAGCACTCCGGCGGCCTCTTTCGCCTGGCCCGTTAGCTTCTTGACTGTCCCGCGTGTCTCCTGATTTGCCATGGCATTTCCTTTGCAGTCTCTCCGCACGGGGCTGATTGCACCGTGAGTCCCGCTGACGCGGAGATTAGGTCCGTAGCTGGTGAGCGAGAAGCGTTGTTTCTACCTACGAAGGCGCCTAGTGGTAGGTAGTTCCTGCGCTACTCGATACGGCGGCTGACTTTCAGGCTGATGAAGTGACCAAAGGAGTTCGAAGATGACCAAGGTAATGAGGCTCTGGAAAGAAAATTGCACAATGGGTTTGTTGCTGCTCCTCACCGGCTCGTTCGCAGGTGTCGCCTACGGCCAGTCGGATTCGTACGGTCGGCCCGGATACGACTCGCAGGATCCCTATGGTGATGGCTACCAGGACGACGAATGGAGCGAGTCGGACAACTGGTACGACGCCAGCTCCAACGACGGCTACGGCGACTCCAACGGTAACGACGGTTACAACGGCAACGGCTACGACAACGGCTACAACGGCAACAACGACAACAACGGCTACAACGACAACAACGATGGCTACAACGGCAACGATCGCTACGGCTCTGGCGGCGATCGCTACGGACGCCACGCGCCGGCGATGGATGTCGGCTTCTTCTACAACGAGCTGTCGCCCTACGGCGAATGGGTGCGCCATCCCTACTACGGTTGGGTCTGGTTTCCGCGCCATGTCCGCGCCGGCTGGCGGCCGTACTCGGCCGGTCGATGGGTGATGAGCGACTACGGCTGGACGTGGGTGTCGTACGAGCCTTTCGGCTGGGCGACCTATCACTACGGCCGCTGGATGTGGGATCGCTATGTTGGCTGGCTGTGGGTTCCCGGCACGCAGTGGGCACCGGCGTGGGTTGCGTGGCAGCACGGCAACGGCTACATCGGTTGGGCTCCGCTGCCGCCGGCGGTCGGATTCGACATGCGGGTCGGCCTGCAGTTGGGCGGCTTCAGCCTGAGTGTGGGAATCGCTCCGCGTAACTTCGCTTTCGTCGACGAGCGGCGGTTCCTCGACTCTCGGGTCAGCGGTTACATCGTGCCCGAAGCACGCAACGTCACGATCATCCGTAACACCACCAACATCACCAACTACACCGTGGTCAACAACCAGGTGATCAACCGCGGAGTGTCGGTGGAGCGCGTCGAGCGCGCGACCGGTCGTCGGGCGCAGCGCCTGCGTGTCGCTGAATCCAACTCGCCCCGCGAAACCCGCGTCGAGCGCGATGTCGTCCGCATCTACCGGCCGACCGCGAGCAAGCTCGAGACGGTCAAGGTT
The DNA here is from genome assembly GCA_043737505.1 of Thermoanaerobaculia bacterium. Lineage (GTDB taxonomy): Bacteria > Acidobacteriota > Thermoanaerobaculia > Multivoradales > JAGPDF01 > JAGPDF01. The sequence goes on along the minus strand of JAYTAM010000121.1, from coordinate 12,713 downwards.
GCAGAGCGCAACAACGCCGGGCTGAAGCGCAGGCCGGCGCGCGAGAAGAGCTCCGAAGCACCGGCTACGCGAGAGCGCACTCCGATGACGGCACCTCAGGGGCAGCCCTCGACGCCGTCGCGGCCGCCGAAAGTGCAGGATCCGTATCAGCGTGAGCGGAAGGAAGTCCCCGTCCCGGTCGCACCGCGTGTCGCGCCGGCGCCGCAAAAGGTCGATGAGCGTCAGTTCCGGCGTGAGCAGCAACAGCTTCAGGCGGAGCAGGAGAAGGAACAGCGCACGCTGCAGCAGATGCAGCGTCAGGACAAGCAGCAGGGGCGCGATCCCAACGCCGGCGCGGCGAAAGAGTCGAATCCGCAGAAGGCGCAGAACCCGCAGCAGTCGCAGGAGCCGCAGAGCCACAAGAACGCCGAAAAGGTGGAGAAGCGGCACGCTGCGGAGCTCGCCGAGCAGCAGCGCCTGCGTGCGGTCGAGGCGGAGCAACTGAAGAACCGGCAGCGCATCGAACGCCAGGCCGCGCAGGAGAGCGCCGCCGCCAAGAGTGGCTCAAAGAAGGGTCAGGCTCAGCCGCCGGCGGAGGAGAACCAGGGCAAGAAGGGCAAGAAAGGCAAGGCCTCCCAGCCGAACCCGAACGAGAAGGAGAAGCAGGCGGACGAGCAGAAGCCGCCGCGCGGTCTCTGAATCGAGCGGGGATTCGAACGGCAGTCGAAGTGAGCCGCGCCGCGGGCAGGAGTCCGCGGCGCGTTTCTGTTTTCAGGTGGCAGCCCGCGCCCCACCTCCGCCGCCCAGGGCAAGAGCGGGTTTACTACCCAGTCAGCGGCATCGAACTCGGGTAGTAAGTGCGCTTCTGCGCCGGACTGGCACTGACTTAGGCTGGGTGCTCCTGGAAAGGGAGGCCACATGAGCACGCAAACACTGCTGATCATCATCGTACTGGTTCTGCTTCTCGGCGGCGGCGGATACTACTGGCGCGGTCGGCGCTGACTGGGCGCGGTGGAATGAACGCACCCGGGCGGCGCGCTGCGGTCTCGCCCGGGTGCTTCGACTTTTACGGCGCCTTGCTCAGAGTGACCTGTAGCGTGGCGTCGAGGGCGAGAAACGGCAGAACGAGCGGCTGGATCCGAAGCTCGACGGTCTCACCTGAGGGTGTAGCAGAGAGAATCTTGCCGCGGAAGGCGCGCGCGGGGTTGGCGGCGTCCTGGATAAGGACGGTCGCGCCGGCGGTGAAGGGAACCGCTTCGGCGGCCGGAACCGCTGCCTCGAGGACCGCCTTCTGGGCCTCGACGAACACCACCAGCGGCTTGCGTTTCTTGGCCTTGGCGCCGACGGCGAAGAGTTGCTTCACGACGTAGCCGTCGGCGGGCGCGCGCAGATTGGCCGTGGCGAGCTCGCTCTGCAGGCGCGCAAGGTCGCTGATGGCGTTGGACTCGGCCATCTGCGCGTCGGCCACTGCCTGCGCATTCGACATGTCGACCCGGCTGTTGCTTGCCGGCGTGCTGCTCGTCGCCCCGCGCTGCGTCGCGAGACGGCGCCGCTCCTCCTGGGCGCTCGCCAGGGTCTTCCTCTGGCCGTCGAGCTCCTTCTGTACCTTCGTGACATCCATCTCCACCAGCACCGCGCCTTTCGCCACCGGCTGCAGGAGGGTCGCGGGCAGCGCCTGGACCTCCAGGCTCAGCGTCGACTTGAGCTCGACTTCGCTGCCGGCCGGGGCGACCAGGCGGGCGTCGATGGTGACGGCGTGGCCTGCGCTGGCCGCGAGCGCCAGGACGACTGCAGTCGAAAGAAGGTTGAACCGGAGCGAGTAGCGATCTCTGAGTGTCATGCGGAAATCCTCCCCCACGCACATCCTACTCGCTCTCGCGAGACAGCCAGAGCCTTCCGCGGCCGCCGTACGTTTCGCCACCTGCGCCCGATTCTGGCGGCGCTCGATGGTACGCTGCCGCCTGGATCGAAAGGTGTCTGCATGATGCCGCGTGCCGCATCGCCCCGAGGATTGAGCGCGCGCGCCGCGCTGGTGACGGTCGCCGCCCTGGCGCTCGGTTTCTACTTGAGCCAAGGCGCGCTGGGGCAGGCTTCAGCCGTCGCATCTTCGGCGGAAGCGCCGGCGCAGAAGGCGGACTCCGCTTCGCGGCGCGCGCGTCTCGACTCGCTGGTCGAACGAGTCGGTGCCTATGTCGAGCGCTTCCAGGCCGAGATGGAGGCCGCGGTGCTCGACGAGAGCTACGTCCAGCTGCTGCGCCAACCCTGTTGTCGCGAATCTCGAAATCCCGGCGAGGATCCGCTGCTCGCCTGGCAGGCCGGCACCGGGCAGGTCCAGCCCAAGGGAGTCGTAGCCCGCCGCCAGCTGCGCGCGGAGGTGCTTCTGGTGCGACTTCCTGGCGGCTTGCGCGTCGGCTACCGCGACGTCTACGAGGTCGAAGGGCAGATGCTGCAGGATCGCAGCGAGCGGGTCCGGAAGCTCTTCCTCTCGGGCACCGAAGAGAGCGTTCTGGAGCTCGGCCGCATCGCTGCCGAAAGTGCCCGCTTCAACCTCGGCCGTATGCAGCGCACGACCAACCTGCCGACACTTCCGCTGCTCTATCTGGCGCCGGCGATGCACTCCCGGCTCTTCTTCTCGCGCGGCAGCGACGCAGAGGTCGACGGGGTAAAGACGACCATTCTCGAGTTTCGCGAGGACGCGAGCCCGACGCTCGCCGCCTCGGCGCACGGCATCGACATGCCGGCGCGCGGCCGCGCCTGGGTCGAACCGGAGAGCGGCCGGCTCCGGCGGATCGAGTTGCGCTACTCACCAGGAGCGCGACGGGTGATGAACGTCTGGTTCCGCGAGGACGCGAGACTCGGCGTCCTCGTGCCGGCGAAGATGTGGGAGTGGTACGAGAAGATTCCGCTCGGCGAAGAGCTGTCGGCAACTGCCGGCCAGCGCGCCTGGCCGGCCGACCTCGAAGGGCTCGCTACCTACTCGAGCCCGCGCCTGTTCTCGGTCGACACCAGCGAAGGTATGGGCGCGCCTGCCGACTGACTCCGGCCCACGTCGGCCGATGCCCGCCGATGCCCGCCGATGCCGAGCGCCGGCGAGCACCCGCGATCACGGTCGGCGCAGGTCGCAGTTCGCCAGCAGCGCAGTCTCCGCGAGTCGTTCGAATCGCAGACGATAGAGGTGGTAATCCTCACTGACCTGAATCGCCCCGACGACGGAGCCTTCCGTATCCAGCTCCGGCCACGCTGGCAGCTCGCGATTGATCACCAGGCCGATGTCGCGGCCCTCTCTCGCGGCGAGCTCCCGGGCAGCACAGCGCAGACTCGGCATCGGCAGGTTGCGCAGTTCGGGTCCCCAATCGGGATGCGTGACGAAGACTCCACGTGTGGGGGAGAAAAGCGGCTGGCCCAGCGCGAGCGCCACCGTCGCAGCCGGCGGCTCGCGATAGCCCAGGAGCGGCAGCCGGTCGAGCCCCCGCTCGCGGATGGCCACGGCAGTCCGGGCGCCGTTCGAAAAGGGCAGCGCGAGATCCATGAAACTGGCGTAGACGCCCGCGACGCAGTGCAGGCTCAGGAGGGCGAGGAACGCGCCTTCGCCGAGGCGGTGGCTCGTTGCTGCTTTGAGACCGCCGCCCACCCAGAGCGCCGCGATGAAGAGAAGCCACCAGTGGCCGTCGTGCCGGATGGCGCCGATGAATTTGATGTAGCCGAAGGCGCCGAGACCCGCGGCGCCGATGAGCATCGTCGCCAGGGCCGCCTTGCGTGGCCATAGGAGGGCGAGAGCTCCGAGCAGGACGAGGCTTCCGGCCCCTGCCTGCAGCCAGGGCCAGGGGTCGAGCAGGTTGCTGTTCCAGAAGTGCAATCCGGGCCGCGGCAAAGGTACGAACGCACGCCAGGGCATCTGGAGCACCCGCATCGCGAGGTCGCCGCTCCAGCCGAAACGCCAAGGCTCGGCGAAGCTCGTTGCGCTGGCGGGGATGAGCTGTACGAGACCGGCGAGCGCGCCGGCCACAGCGAGCGCGGCGCCTGCGAGCGCCGAGGGCAGCGGCAGTTGCGAAGGCAGACCGCGCGACTCCGCGTGGCTACGGCTCTGCAACCAGCGAGCGAGCAGCCAGCCACCCGCCACGGCCGCGGCGAGGATGAGGCCGTAGACCGTTGTCTGACAGAGCAGGCCCAGCGCCGCGCCGAGGGCGAGCGCCGGCTTGCGGAGCCGCGTCGCCGCGCAGGCCAGCCAGAGCAGCAGGACTCCCGCGGCATAGTGACGACTGATGACCGCGTACTCATAGAATGGCAGGTAGCCGAGCACGAAGAGAGTGCAATGGGTGCGGTTGAACGGCGCCCAGCGCGCGAAGACGAAGACGCCTGCTGCGGCGAGGACGAGGTTGACGCATTGCATAGCCAACGGCGACGTCGAGAATCCACTCGCGAAGTAGCACAGGAGCGGAAACAGGGCGCCCTGGCCGGTTCTGCCGAGACGCGAGCCGAGGTCGGCGAGGCTGGTGCTCTCCTGCACGACGAGCCAGAGCCACGCCTCGTCCCGCCAGAGCTCGTGGGTGAGCAGGCGCGGCACCGTGAGCAGCGCGAAGAGCGCCGCCGTGAAGCCGGCGAAACGCAGGCGCCCGGAGCCCTCGTTGTCTGACGGCGCGATCACGCCGGAAACCGCCCGCGCTGCGCTCGCTGCGGGCGCTGCCGCTCCCCCTGCGGCGAGCGCGGCGTTCGTTCTGTGCATCGAGAACAACGAGGTGCACGGCCAGGCTCTGCTCCTGATCGAGAGCCTGCGAGAGTTCGGCGGTCGATTCGCCGGCAGCCAGGTGCTGGCGGTCGCGCCGCGCCGGGGCCTCGGGGTGGATACTTCGACCCGGGACCGGCTCGACGCCCTCGAAGCCACCTATCTCGAGGAGCCTCTGAACGAGGTCTGCCCGGAATACGGCAGTGCCAACCGGATTTACGCCGGCGCATGGGCGGCGCGCCACTGCCAGGCGGAGACGCTGTTCGTGCTCGACAGCGACACGCTCTTTCTCGCCGAACCCGAGCCGCTGGGCAGCGACTGGGATCTGGCAATGCGTCCGGTTGATCTCAAAGGAGCCACATCGGAGGGGGAAGGCGATCCGTTCGAGCCCTACTGGGCCGCGCTCTGCGGGTTGGCGGGCATTTCGGTCGAGTCGCTGCCCTTCGTCGAGACCGTCCTCGACCGGCGGCGGGTACGGGCATCGTACAACGCCGGCTACGCAGTGGTGCGCCGGTCGAGTGGAATCCTCGAGCGCACGGCGGACCTGTTTACCCGCTCGGTGAGCGCCGACCTCCGCCCCTACAAGGGGGCAAAAGATCATCGTGTCTTTGCCTCGACCGGCTTCGTGCTGCCGGAAGCGAGTGAGTACTGGGGATCGAATCAGGCCGCGCTGTCGATCGCCGCCTGGTCGACGACGAAGCGGGTGAGGCAGCTCGATCGCCGGGTCAATGTGCCCTTGCACGAACTGAGCGCACCGGGGCGGTGGAGCGAGGAGTGGTCCGATATCCGACCGCTTCACGTCCACTACCACTGGTTGCTGCGCGCGAACCATCGCGACCTTGCCTGCGCGACGATGGCGAAGCTCGGGGTATCGCCGGAGCAGCTGGAGTGGATCCTCGAGCACGCGGCGCTGATCGGGAAGTGGCCCATGCCGGTACCCGCTTGGCGACCCGCGAAGAAGCTTGGCCGAAGCCGGCAGTTGGTGATCTCCGGTATGCACCGCTCCGGGACCTCCCTTGTGGCCAGTGTCCTGCGCGAGGCGGGGCTCGAGATCGGCTGGAACCTGATGGGGCCCGCGCCCGGGAACTGGCGCGGACACTTCGAAGACGGCGATTTCTACGGGCTGCACGAGGAGATGCTCGCCGCCGCCGGAGCGACTTCCCTCGCCGCGGACGACGACTTCGCACCTCCCGCGGGAGGAGGCTTCGAGCGCCGGGCGCGCAACCTCATCGAAGATCGGGGAGGATTCGATCTCTGGGGTTGGAAGGATCCGCGCACGCTGCTGCTGCTCGATTTCTGGGACGCGCTGCTGCCGGAGTCGAGCTATCTCTTTCTCTACCGGCATCCGATCGAGGTGGCACTCTCCCTGAGGCGGCGGGCCACCGACTCGGAACTCTACGCCGACCCCTGGATCGGGATCCGCTCCTGGGAGGTTCACAATCGGCGCCTGCTCGATTTTCTCGCACGCCACCCGCGAAAGTGCTTCGTGGCGCAGGTGCCGGCGCTGGCCGCCGATCTGCCCCGGTTCGTCCGCCGTGTCGCGAGCAAACTCGATCTTCCGCTCGGCACGCCCGGGGAGGCATCGCCCTTCGCGCCCGAGGAGCTCACCCGGGAGCTCGGCACGGGCCGCCTTTTCCCGGCATGGGAAGGCTTGATGCCGGGCGCCCTGGCCCTGTATGCACAACTCGAAGCGCGAGCGGACCTGCCGTCCACCTGGACCGGAGCTGGCGTAAGGTCGCCGGCGGGCTCGAGCTCAGCTCAATCGGAGGGGGAGAGCCTGCGTGAACCGGTCGCGAGCTTGTACGACGATCTGCTTCAGGCGCGTTTGGCCAGCGAGTCCGGCGCGCCGGGCGGTTCCCTGCGGTGGACGGTGATCGAAGAGGAGCGTCAGAAGCGGGATGCCCAGGCACTCGCCGAGAGCCGGCTCCGAATAGCCGAGCTCGAACGTGCGGTAAGTGCCGCCGCCGCCCGCCGTGACGAGCTGGCGACGACGCTCGCAGCGATCGAGAGCTCTCGCGGCTTCGGGCTGGTAACGAGCGCCTGGCGCGTTGCGAGGCAACTTCGGGGATGGATCGATCCGAACCGAAGCTAGCCCGGACACCTCAGCGGCCGTCTATCGGCGTGAGATGTCCGGGCTCGTTTATCGAGACAATCTTGCGAGACGATCCTTCCGGCGCTTGTTGCGCTGGGACCGGTCAGGATGTTCTGCGTGAGGCGAGCAGCACTCCACCCACGACGATCGCCGCGACACCGGCCCACATCGGGATGTTCACTCTCTCCTTGTCCTTGACCGACAGCTCGAGCGGACCCAGCTTCGCGTCATGGGTCGTCTTGGTGTACGTGAACCCGCCGTAGATCAGGCCGACGATGCCAAGTACGACGAGGGCAATGGCGACGAGCTTGATCGGATTCATCAGAGAACCTTTCTCCCCGAAACCAGTCGGACGACCAGGATGATCGCTGCCACGACCAGCAGGATGTGGAGGAGGCCGCCCATGGTGTAGGAAGTCACCATGCCGAGCAGCCAGAGGACGACGAGGACGATCAGGACGGTCATGAGCATTAGCGTGCTCCAGCTGCGTACTGCGTTAGGGTGGAAACTGCGTCGAAGCGATTGGAAGTCATGTCTGCCTGCCTTTCGGGAACTTGTTCAAACGGCTCAATTCCCAGGGCGAATTGCAAGGGACAGGCCAGAGCGCGAACCCGTTTCTTTTCAACGGAGTGCCGGCAAAAGGAGGCGTCACGGGAGCAAAGAACCGGGCGAATTGCAGAATTGAGCAGGCGCTCCCACGCGGGCACCTTCGGGCCGACAGCGGGGCGAGGTTTCTACGCAGGTCCGCCCCTTACAGAGGCCGTGGATTCCCTACGGAATCTACGCAGCCGGTGGACGGTAGACGCCGTCCTCGGTGACGAGGAGCTGCATCGGTACATCGTGCCGTTCGGCCGGCAGCGCCTCCTCGATCTGGGCGGCGTAGGCGAGGCCGATCGCGGGGAAGGGGCGCCGCACGAGGAAGCGGTCGAAGTAGCCACTGCCGTAGCCCAGGCGGAAGCCGCGGCGGTCGAAGCCGAGCCCGAGCACCAGGGCGGCGTCCAGCGTTTCGTCGAGCGCACCGGGCTCGAGCTCTGGCGCGTCGCGCCGCGGTTGCTGCAGGCCAAAGGCCAGGGTGCGCAGCGGACACGGAAAGGGGTGGACGTGGAGGCGGCCGTCGCCGGGATCGGCGCGCGGCACGAAGAGGCTCTTGCCGGCGCTCCTCAGCCGCTCGATGAGGCGCCAGGTGTCGACCTCGCTGCCGAATGAGAGGCAGGTCAGGATCTGCTCGGCGCGCTCGATCTCGGGAAGCGCCAGCACACGATCGGCGATCCGGGAGGCGGCTCGAGCGGCGGTCGCCGGATCGATCGCCTCGATCCGGCCGCGGAGACGCTCGCGGAGCTCGGACTTCGAAGCGGGAGGCGCCACGCTCGGACTCTATCTGCGTTCGGCGGACACTCGGGCCTTCCCCGTAGAATGGAGTTTTACAGCGGGGGTGGCAGGTGGAGATTCCGACCGAACCGATCGGCAGCATTCCGCGCCCGACGCAGTTGATCGACGCGATCGACGCGATCGACGCGAACGACGCGAGCGACGCGAGCGACGCCAGCGACGCCAGCCAGGACCTGGACGATCCGCGCCTGGAACCGCTTTTTCGGGCGGCGATCGCCGACACGCTTGCCGAGTTTGCGGCCACCGGTTCGCCGGTCGTCACCGACGGGGAGCAGCGCAAGTTCCACAACTTCTGGACCTATCCGGTCCACGGTTCGCCGAACGTCGCGGCGGACGGATTCCGCATCCCCTTTGCCAGCGGGCACGAGCGGCGCATGCACCGCCTGACCCGCGGACCGTTCCGCTATCGACGCTATGCGGACGCTTATCTCGAGGCCGCGCAGCGTCTGACGCACCTGCCGGTGAAGCAGGCGATCATCTCGCCGTCCGCGCTCAGCCTCATGTACCCCGCCGAGGGAATCCCCGACTACACGCGCGAGGAGTTCCTCGACGACCTGCTGCGCGAGTCGGAGGGCGAGATTCGCCGCTGTCTGGCGGCGGGGGCGCACAAAGTACAGCTCGACTTCACCGAAGGTCGGCTGGCGATGAAGGTCGATCCCTCCGGCGAGCTGCTGACCCGCTTCATCGACCTCAACAATCTGCTGCTGGAACGTTTCTCTGCGGCCGATCGCGCGCGCATCGGGATTCATACCTGTCCGGGGGGCGACCGCGATTCGACGCACAGCGCCGACGTGGACTATGCCGAGCTCCTGCCCAGCCTGTTCGAGCTCAAGGCGGGAAACTTCTACGTTGCGATGGCCGGCGAACGAGACCGCAAGCGGGCGCTGCGGATCATCCGCACCTACCTGAAGCCGGATCAGCGCGTCTTCATCGGCGTCATTGCGCCGATCGATCCAGTCATCGAGACCCCTGCTGTCGTCCGCGACCGTGTGCTCGAGGCGGCAGAGCAGATTCCTCTTTCCCAGCTCGGCACGACGGACGATTGCGGTTTCGCCCCATTCAGCGACGACCGCTCGACGAGCCGCGCAACGGCGTTCGCCAAAATCCGGGCACGTGTCCTCGGCACCGGCCTTGCACTGGAGGCCCTCGGAGAGAGTGGATGATTCCAGAAGGCCCAGAAGATCAGCTCCTGCGCTCGGTGGCGCTGCAGAACGCCTCGAGCATTCTCGTAGCGCGGGAGAGGGCCGAAGAAGGGCGTCGGGAGGCTCTGGAAGCCTTACGTATCAGTGAGGAGCGGCAGCGAGCGACCTTTCACCAGGCCGCAGTCGGCATGGCGGTGACCGACCTTTCCGGTCGATTCGTCGAAATGAATCAGAAGTTCCGCGACCTACTGGGCTATTCCGAGTTAGAGCTCCACGACCGGACCTTTCGTGAGATTACCCACCCCGACGACCTGAACGATAGCGAGGAACGGATCTCGCAGCTCCTGGCGGGCGAGCTCCGCGACTTCGTTATGGAGAAGCGATATGTCCGAGAAGACGGCGAGACCGTCTGGGGCGCTACCTCCGTGACCCTGTTGCGGGACGCGGCAGGCTCACCGCTCCGCTTCGTAGCCGTCGTGCAGGACATCACCGAGCGCAAACTCTTCGAGCAGGCCCTGCACGAGGAGTCCCGGAGTCTGGAGCTGCTCAACCGGACAGGGTTGATTCTGAGCGCCTCGAAGCTGGACCTCACTGCCCTTCGCCAGGCCGCCATCGACGCCACGACGGAGATTTCGGCCGCGGAATGCGGGCTGTTTCACTACGAGACGTGGGACGACGACGGGGACCGCGATAGCTGTCTCACCATCGCAGGCGTCTCGACGCGCTCTTTCGGCGATCCGCAGGAGCTTCCGCTCGCGCGTATTCTGGAGCCCGACCTGCTGGTGAACGGGCCTGTCCGCTCCGACGATCTGCTTCTCGATCTGCGTTTTGTGACGGTCGAGGAGAGTGCCGCTTCACCGTCTCCAGCCCCTTCCGGGATCCGCAGCCTCCTCGCCGTACCGATCGCACGCGGAGACGGCCGGGGCCGCGGCGGGCTGTATCTCCTGCACTCGAGCCCGGGGGCCTTCACCGAGCGTTCGGAGCGCCTGGTCGTCGGAATTGCGGCGCAGGTGGCGATCGCCCTCGACAACGCCCGTCTCTACGCTTCGGCGCGCAAGGCGGCGGACGAACGCATGAAGCTCCTCGAGAGCGAGCGCCATGCCCGATCCGACGCGGAGCGGATGAGCTCGCTCAAGGATGATTTTCTGGCCACTTTGTCGCACGAGCTGCGCACGCCCCTTTCGGCGATCCTGGGCTGGGCGCAGGTGTTGCGGCGAGGTGCCCTGGACGCCGCCGATCTTTCAAAGGGACTGGAGACGATCGAACGCAACGCCCGACTGCAGACCCGATTAATCGAAGAGCTCCTCGACATGAGCCGCGTGACCTCCGGCAAACTCCGCCTGGATGTGCAGCAGGTGGACCTGGCACTCGTCGTGGATGCCGCGATCGAGACGGTTCGTCCGGCGGCGGCGGCCAAGAACATCCAGCTGCAGAAGGTCCTCGATCCCGGGGTTGTCCCGATCCTGGGCGATCCGGCACGCCTGCAGCAGGTGGTGTGGAACCTGCTCTCGAACGCCATCAAGTTCACCGACAGGGACGGCAGCGTCGAAGTGTCGCTCCGGCGCGTGAATTCGTCGATAGAGATCGGCGTCTCCGACACCGGCGCCGGAATCGTCGCCGATTTCCTTCCGCTCGTCTTCGAGCGCTTCCGACAGTCGGATTCGTCGACGTCGCGAATCCAGGGCGGGCTTGGCCTGGGCCTCGCGATCGTGAAGAACCTCGTGGAGCTGCACGGCGGGACCGTGAGCGCCACGAGCGCCGGCCCCGGGCGCGGCTCCAGCTTTCGGGTGTTGTTGCCGCTCGCCGGGTCGCAGAGCCTGAGCCTCGGTCTTCCCACTTCGCCTCCGAGAGTGCCGGCAAGGGAACCGATCGACTTCCGCACCATCAGTCTCGCCGGCACCAAGGTCCTGGCAGTGGACGACGAGGCGGACGTTCGCGAGTTGATTTGCCGGGTGCTTTCGGACTGCTCAGCCCAGGTGCTGACGGCAGGCTCGGCGGCGGAGGCGCTCCAGGTCATCGAGTCCGAGCACCCGGACGTCGTCGTGAGCGACATCGGCATGCCCGAAGTCGACGGTTATGAGCTGCTGCGCCGGGTGCGGCGTCTGGGCAGGAGCCGTGGTGGGGACGTACCCATCATCGCCCTGACCGCTTTCGCGAGATCCGAAGACCGCACACGGGCGCTGCAGGCCGGATTCAGCGTACACATCGCGAAGCCGATCGAGCCGTCGGAGCTCGTGGCGACCGTCGCCAGTGTTTCGGAGCGAGCGCGAGTCGGCGCAAGTTCCGGGCGCTAGCTCCGGCTACTCGCCTGCTGGTGCATGAGCCCGTTGGCCTAGCGGACCATCTCCACCGGCCGTGCCGTGCGCGGCGCAGCCATCTCCGACGCGCTCTCCAACGGCGACGCGTCGTCAGCCTCCGGATCGCGCTCCCGGAAGAGCTCGAGTAGCGACCAGGCGATCGCCAGAACCGCTGGACCGACGAGCAGCCCGACGAGACCGAAGAGCTTGAGTCCGCCCAGGACGGCGAAGAAGATGACCAACTCGTGCAGGCCGGTGCGACCGCCGACCAGCCGCGGGCGCAGGAAGTTGTCGATCGTACTGATGAGCAACGCTCCGACCAGTACGAGCGCGAGGGCCTTTCCCGGCGTCCCGGTCGCCAGCAGGACGATCGACGCCGGAAGCCAGATCACCCCTGCACCGACCATGGGAATCATGGCGAAGAACGCCATGACGACGCCCCAGAGGATCGGCGAAGGGAGGCCGAGGAGGGCGAAGGTCACGCCGCCGATGGCTCCCTGAATGGAGGCCACGACGACGACTCCGAGAACGGAGGCCTGGATGATCTCGGCCGTCCGGGAGAGCAGCCGATCGCTCTGTGGCGCGCTCAGCGGGAGCAGATGGCGCAGGCCGGCCTCGAACTTCTCCCCATCGCGGAGGAGAAAGAAGAGGCCAAAGAGGATCACGACGAAGCGGACGACTCCCCGCACGAGATCGCCGGCAAAACCGACCGAGAAGGCGAGGAGCTTCTCTCCCAGCGGCGCGAGGCTGGTCTGGAGCGACTTCCCGTCGAGGCGTTTGGTGAACGGGAAGCGGGTCGCCAGGTCCGTCTGCCAGCTGGCGATTTTCTCGCGGTTGCCCGGGGCGTCTACCCAGGCTCGCCATCGCTGCGGCCCCTCCTCCACGATCGTGCCGACCTCGTTCGCGACCGCGATCGACAGCCCGGCAAGCGGCAGCAGGACGGCGAGCAGAGCGACCAGGAGGGTGAGCGCTGCCGCCAGGTTCGGCTTGCCGGTCCGTTTGAGAAACCGTCGATGAAGCGGCATGAACATCAGCGCCAGAACGCTCGCCCAGATGATGACGGTGGCGAAGGGCTGCAGCAGCCGCCAGGA
>JAYTAM010000120.1:0-9484 GCA_043737505.1 Thermoanaerobaculia bacterium | reverse complement strand
GAAGGTGCCCGGATCCTCCACCCAGTTGTCCCACGAGTAGTAGCGCGTGGGGATCGGCGGCGACGGGTTCTCGGGGTCGAACCAGAGCGGGACAAGCGTCGCCGAAGGCCCGTCGATGTACCAGTTCCCGATCAGGTTGAAATCGCCGATCGCGGTCGCGCTGGTGCTGGCCGCGCCCACGAGGTTGTGGTGCACGAAGCCCTCGCGCCCGTTGTAGACCACGTTGTTGACGACGTCCGCCGGACCGGTCGAGAGCGCCGGCGTGCGGTTGCGGGCGTGGGCGAAGAGATTGTGGTGGATCGAAATCCGGCCGCCGAGCGGATCGGAGGCTCCGCAGCTCGCGTCGTCGATGCAGGCGCGGTGGTTGATGATCCCGCAGTTGTGGGTCCAGCCGTTGCCCGGGTCGTAGATCGGATAGGTGATCGCCGACCACTGCAGAGTGACGTCGTAGGCTCCGCCCCAGGCGTCGATCGTCTCGTCGGCGCCGTGCGAGGCGTCGACGTGGTCGAGGATGAAGGTATGGGCGGTTGAGAACTGGATCGAGTCGTGCTGCGACGCAGGCCAGTTGGCGTCCGGGTTCGGCGGTCGGACGCGCAGGTGCCGGAGGATCATGTTGTTCGTCGGGTCGCCAAAGTCGGTGTAGAGGTGCCCGAGAATCGTGATCCCGGCGCCGGTCGCCGTCTGACCGGCGATCGTGACGTCGCCGTGGGGAATGCGGACATCGCCCTGGATCAGGCCGGAGACCCGGAAGACGATGATCCGCGGCCCCGCCTGGTCGAGCGCCCACTGCAGGCTGCCGGTACCCGAGGTGTTGAGGTTGGTGACCCGCAACACCTGGCCACCGCGGCCGCCGGTCGCTTTGGCGCCGAATCCCTGGGCGCCGGGGAAGGCCGGAAGATCGCCCGGACGCGCCGGAGCCACGCCCAACGCCAGCGATGCGATGACGGCTCCGAGCGATGAAGAGATCTTTCGCATATGGGACGCGAGGGTAGCACGCGCTCGCGCAGGCGATATTCAGTGCTTCACAGACGAAAGCCGCAGGCACCCGCACCGGGGAGCCGAAACACCCGGTAGGCTCCGTCGCATACAGGAAGGAGATCTCTCCGATGACCGTTACCGAAGTCCTCGCGCTTCTCCACGCCGAACGCGACGAACGGGGCATGAAGCACTGGGAGAAGATGGGCTCGAGAACCGCGGGCCTGAGGAGTTACGGCATCGGGGTCACCCGGCTGCGCAAGCTGGCCAAGCGGATTGGGCGCGACCGTGAGCTCGCGCAGGCACTCTGGAAGACCGACCTCTACGACGCCAGGGTGCTCGCGCTCCTCGTCGACGATCCCGCGCGCATCACCCGGGAACAGGCCGAGCAACAGGTCGAGGAGCTGGCCGGCGGCATGCTGGCGCACGTGTTCGCCTCCTGCGACGCGACGCTGGCGAAGACGACTTTCGCGGTCGAACTGGCCGACCAGTGGGTCCGCAGCGACGACCCCGTGCGTCGCGATTGCGGCTACGGGCTGCTCTACGAGGCGTCCAAGCTCACCGGCAAGAAGGCGCCGACCGAGGCGTTCTTCCTCGCCCATGTCGAGCGCATCTCGAAGAAGATCGCGACCGAACCGGAGAGTGTCCGCCTGGCCATGGGCGCGGCGCTGATGGGGATCGGCAAACGGAGCGCGGTGTTGAACGCGGCGGCGCTTTCGGTCGCGCGCGCCGTGGGACCGATCGAGTTCAGCTCCGCGAGCGGCGAATGCGAGCCGTTCGACGTCGTCAAGCATCTGACCAGCGACCGGCTCAAGGAGAAGCTGGGGTTGTAGGAGTGTCGAATTCTCCTCCGCCCGTTCGTCGAAGGTATGAAGCCCGAGCGGGCCCTACCCCCCTGGGGTGGGAGCCTCCGCGGGAACCCAACCCAGGAGGCAACATGCGAGTGATGGTGATCGTGAAGGCGACGGAGGAGTCCGAGGCGGCGAACAGCCCTGTCGATGCCGAAGGCGCCGCCGAGATGTTCGAGGCGATGGGAAAGTTCAACGACGAACTGATTCAGGCGGGGATCATGCTTTCCGGGGACGGGCTCAGACCGAGCAAGTTCGGGAAGCGGGTCCACTTCAGCGGCACGAAGCGGTCGGTGACCGACGGCCCCTTCGCCGAGGCCAGGGAGCTCGTGGCCGGGTTCTGGATCTGGCAGGTGCGTTCGATGGACGAGGCGGTCGAGTGGGCAAAGCGCTGCCCGAACCCGATGCCGGGGCCGAGCGACCTGGAGATCCGCCCATTCTGGGAGGCCGAGGACTTCGGACCCGATATTGCCGCGGAGGTCGACGCCCAGCGCGAGAGGCTCGCCAAGCCGCGCTGACGGCGGCGCTCGAAAGTGCGGTCGGCGTGATACGGAATGGGGGCCGATCGCACGGTACCTGGCAGGCGCCGTGCTCGAACGGCGGCGCGGGGAGGCAGGATGCCCACGGTCGGCACACGCGGTTGGCGAATTCTGAGGACGACGATCGGACTTGCGGCTCTGACCGGCCTTCCGGACGCGGTCGCGGCCGGTACAGGGCGGCTGGTTTCGCACTGGATGAGCCGCGCACCGCGGATCGACGGTCAGATCGGTGCGGGAGAGTGGAACGAAGCGGCGGCGTTCGATCTCGGCTCCGGCGTGGCGGCCCGGATCGGCAACGACGCGCGTACGCTCTATTTTTCGGTCGTCGACTCTGGCGATATGACTTTCGGCAACGGCGACGGCCTGTCGTTCTACTTCGACGACGAGGGCGGCGCGCCGCCGGTCCTCGACGACAGCGCCTTCGGCGGTTCCGGCTGCCTGCCGACGCCGGATCTCGGCGAAGGCGTCATCTACACCCTCGCCGACCTGAACGTCTTCTACCAGCTCTACTTCCAGGGTTTCAGCTGCCCCGCCGAGAGCATCATCGATCGACTGACGTTCCGGGCGTCGACCCAGCCGGGCGGAGTGACGTACGAGATGGCGATTCCGCTCGCCGGGCCGGCGCCGCTCCGGGCGCAGGCCGGCCAGCGGTTCGGATTCAGCCTCAGGAGCTTCCGCGGATTCACGCCCGCCGGCTGCTATCCCACCTGCGCCAACGTCGATCCAGTGAATTTCCGCAATCTGTTTCTCGCCTCCGGCGGCTGCAACACCGGACCGCAGGATTTTGGCGCCGGCTCGCCTCCGGCACCGCTGCCGCTCGATTGGACGAACGACGTTCAGACCGGCGGCGGTCCGGGCTGGGTACAGGCACCACCGCCCTTCTTCGGCGACCCGGTCTTCTGCGACGCCAACGACACCGGCGGCACCGGCGGCACCGGCGGCGCGGCGTGCGTGGCGAACTTCGACGCCACGACCACGCCCGCCAGAGCGGTGCTCAGCGTGCCGCTCGCCGTCGCGGGCCAGGGCTTCGCCAGGCTGCGCGGCAAAGGTGTGTTCGTGCCGGATTTCGCCGGCAGCAGCCCGCCGTGGGACTACCTCGCGGTGGGGCTCCTGCTGGAGGACGGGGGCAGCGCGACTCTGGTCGAGTGGTTCGGCCAGAGCGAGTCGGCGACCTGGGACCTGCCGTTGCCCCTCGGCGGAAGTCCGCCGGTCGAGCTCATGTTCGAGCACGCGACCGTCTACGGCGGCGTCGAAGGAGGTTACGCCCAGATCGACGACATCGAGCTGGTCTGCGGTCCCGTGCTCTTCGCCGACGGCTTCGATTCTGGTTGGACGACCCACTGGAGCGCCGAGGTTCCCTAGCGCTCCCGGCGGCGCAGCGCCGCTCTCCGGACTCCCGCGCCTGCTAGAGTTTTGGCATGTCGAAGATGCCGAAGGTTCGCCCGACGTTCGCCGCCCTCCTCCTGCTCGCCGGATTCGCCGTGGCTCGCGCTGCGGTGGGCGCAGCTCCTGCTGCCGCTCTGGCTTCCGACGCCGAGCTCGTCGCAGCCCTTACGCGGCAGTCCGATCAGTGGGACAAGGACATCGTGAAGAAGGACCCTGCGGCGATCGCGGCGAACATGGCGGAGGATTTCCGGCAGATCGGCAGCGACGGGTCGGTGGCCGACAAGGCGACGTTCGTGCGCGACCTCACCTCCCCCGATCTGACGATCGATCCGTACCTCGTGGAGGAGTTCGACGTCCGGATCTACGGCGATACCGCCCTGCTCTCCGGCCGCACGCGGATGACCGGGCGCTATCAGGGGAAGCCGTTTACCAGCCACTACCGCTACATCGATGTCTATCTCCGGCGGGCGGGAAAGTGGCAGATCGTCAGCGTGCAGACCACGCGGATCGCCGAGCCGGCGGCGGAGTAGCTTCCGCCCGACGAGAGTTCAGCGCGAGACGCTGCCGAGCTCTTCGGCGAGGAGCGAACAGCCGCGGAGATCGGCTTCGGCGGCGCGGCCGGCGAGGCGGAAGCCGTCGCCTTCGAGGGACCCCAGATCTTCGGTGAGCAGGTGCAGCGCCGAGCCGACGTTCGCCAGATCGAAAAAGGCGAGCAGGCCGGTCGCTCCCGGCGGGAGCTCGGCGAGGGTCACCGGATCGAGCACCCGGACCTTCATCCATTGCGGCGGGACGAAGAGCTCCGGGTCACCGCCCGAAAGCGTCGCGGTGTAACCCTGGCTGGTGAGCTCGGTCATGCCGTACTCGCCGACGATCGATTCCGCGCCGATGAAGAGCTGTTCTTCGAGCCGGCGGTGGAGCTCCTCGCGCGAGAGTTCGCGCGCGCGACCCTTGAATCCACCGGTCTCGAAGACCACCGAACCCGCAGGCAGCCGGAACTTGAGGTCGATGCGGCCGAGAAAGTCGAGCAGGTCGGCGAGCGCGAAGGAGGTGGCAAGGAGCATCACCGGGCGGCCCTCGCGCTGCCGCGCTCCGAACCAGGAGCGCGCCTTGGCGCCCTCGACGCCGCGCGCGCCGAAGGCGTAGTCGCTGCCGGGGCCGCCGAAGCGCTGCAGCAGGTGCTCGACCATGAAGCCGAGGCTCGAGTCGGGAGCGACCGCGCGCGGTGGCACCAGCGCCAGCATCGACGGCCGCCCTCCGCCCGGAAGACAGAAGCGCGGAAAAGAGGCGTCGATCGCGGCGCGATAGAGGTCGGGGAACGGATGGTGATGCACGCTCCGGCCCGACTCGGTGTCGGCGCCCAGCGTGCCACTCGAGCGAAAGATCTCCTGCGGCGGATCGGTCGCGAGCTCGAGCGACGCGAAGGCAGTGGCCGGGATCATCGGCACGTCGCACCATGCGGCGACCGTTGCCGGCGTCTTGCCGAGGCGTTCGCACATGGAGCGATAGGCCGGAAGCTGGCCGAACTGGTAGGCGAAGGCGTCGAGCGCCAGACGCGCGAACTCGGTCGCGGCGGACGGCGACCCCTGCGACGCCGGAGATGGCTGCTGGAGATGGCGGGAAATGCGTTCGACGATCACCAGAAGATTCTCTCACGGAGGTTCGACTGCGAGCCCCTCTCCCAGAGCGGCGAGCGGCGGAAGAATGGGAGAGAGGCCGGCGGTTCGTGCGAAGGCCGCGGCCGAGGCTACGGGACGGTCAAGCTCCAGGCCGAGGTGTCGTTGCTGGCGAAGCCGTCTGCGAAGAGCAGATCCGATCCGGCGAGGAACTCGAGCTCGGTGGGCGTGCCGGTCTCGAACAGCCCGAGGACATGGGTCTCGATCTCGGCCGGCGGACGGGTGGCGTCGAACCAGAAGTTGTACTGGTTCGCCCAACGCAGCGCGTTGGCGTCCGCGGGCGGGCTGAACGCGGCCGTATTCCAGCTCACCTCTTCGGCGGTCACCGTCTGCGCCCAGTCCGTAGTGTCGTAGGGCTCGTTCGAGTGCGCATTGACATCGTGAAAGCCGATGTTGGTGAAGCTCGTGGTGCCGAAGAAACGAATCGCCAGTCCGTCGGCGGAGCGGTCGGAGTTCAGGTTGTGCACGGCGTACTCGTAGTGCCAGATGCCGCCGCCGAGATCGGTCACCTTGCGGGCGACGTGAAAGCGCTCCACCGGCACCGACGGCACGTCGACGTTGATCAGCTCCACCGTCGGATCGATCACCGGCCAGACTTCGATCGCCGACTTTTCCCGCACCGTGCCGCCGAACACGGAGAGGTTGAAGGATACAGGCGCCACCGTCACTTCACGGTAGGAGGCGTTGTTGAGTCCGTTGCCCTGCTGCGCGTCGTCGGGGGCGACGTACTGACCTTCCATGAAGTAGCGCGCAGCCGGATTGAAGGCCGCGTCGAGGTCGGTCTCGGCGACCGCGACGCGCTGGTTCCAGACGTTGGCGGTGCTGCCGCCGCCCCCCGGGGGCATCGGGTAGACGCCGGTAGTGGCGTTGACTTCGGACTTCCGGCCCAGCGGGCGACTGCCGTTCAGGCCCGCGCTGTAGGGGTCGGTGCAACCCACGCCGAGCTGGTTGCCGCCCAGGGGAGGATTGGCGCAACTGCCGTCGCCGCAGCCCGCCGAGCTGTTGTTGAGCGAGACGTAACCGTGCTTCAGCCAGCTGGCGCCGATCTGGTCGAAGCGGCCGTTCTTCAGGCGGTAGATGTTCTGACCGATCACCGGATGATCGGCGCTGGTCGTACCCAGGCCGCAACCGCCGGCCGCGTCGCACCAGTTGAGCGGCGCGTCGCCGATGTTGCAGGAGGTCGTCCCCACCGCGTAGCCGCGGATGCCGCCAGAGGTGCCGTAGTTCTGGGCGCTCGGCAGCTCGAAGACGATGACGTCCGGACCGATCGCAGCCATCACCCCGGAGCTCCCGAGAAGTACCGCCGCAGCCAACAGAAAGAAAACCAGGCCTGCGCGCGAGTGTCGCTCACGATGAGCTTGTGATGGCATCGGAATCTCCCTGTGGAATCGAGTGAAGGGGCCGGCGAAATGGGATGAACCAGACGATGCGTTGCTGCGCCTGCGAATGGCTTCGAGGATTCTAGTACAGGCCTCGGTGGGCCTGTGTGAGGCTCGACCTGTGGTCCGATTCTCCCGCCCCCTTGACAGCCGGCTGCGTCTCGTCCTATAAATCCCGCTCCATGAGTTCCGGTCGACGCGCTTTCCAGCCCCTGACGAATTCCAAGTCCTGCCCCATGTGCATGTGTTGTATGGATGCGCGCGGGCAAGGAGCGTTCACCGAGTAGAAGAGCACTTCCACCGGTTCAACGACCTCGAGACCCGCGACGGCACAGCCGAAGCGGGTCTTTTTGCATTTCCGGCCACCTTCGTACCGCCGTCGCAGCTCTCTCAGGGATCGGGACCACTACCCGCACGAGGAGAGCATCATGAGCGACACGACGAAGACGAGCACCGACAGCAACCCCAGCAGCGCCGGAAGCCCGGGGAGCCCCGGGAGCCGGCCGTACCACTTCGACACGCTGCAGATCCACGCCGGCCAGGAGCCGGCCCCGGGCACCAACGCGCGCGCGGTGCCGATCTACCAGACGACCTCCTACACCTTCCAGGATTCAGCGCACGGCGCGCGGCTCTTCGCGCTGCAGGAGTTCGGCAACATCTACACCCGGATCATGAATCCGACCACCGACGTGTTCGAGAAGCGCATCGCGGCGCTCGAGGGCGGGAAGGCGGCGGTCGCCGTTGCGTCGGGCCAGGCGGCGCAGTTTCTGGCCCTGGCCACTCTCGCCGGCACCGGCGACAACATCGTCTCGACGACCTTTCTCTACGGCGGCACCTACAACCAGTTCAAAGTGGCCCTGCCGCGCCTGGGCATCGAGACGCGATTCGTCGACGGCGACGATCCGGAGGCGTTCCGACGGGCGATCGACGGCCGCACGAAGGCGCTCTACGTCGAGACCATCGGCAACCCGCGCTTCAACATCCCGGACTTCGAGGCGCTCGCGGCGGTGGCGCACGAGGCCGGGGTGCCGCTCGTGGTCGACAACACGTTCGGCGCCGCCGGGTACCTCTTCCGTCCGATCGCGCACGGCGCCGACGTCGTCGTCGCCTCGGCGACGAAGTGGATCGGCGGCCACGGCACTTCGATCGGCGGGGTGATCGTCGACGCCGGGACTTTCGACTGGGGCAACGGCCGCTTCCCGGCGTTCACCGAACCGGCGCCGGGCTATCACGGCCTCAACTTCTGGGAGGTCTTCGGTCCGAGTGGCCCGTTCGGCAACATCGCCTTCGCCATCCGTGCCCGCGTCGAGGGGCTGCGCGATCTCGGCCCGGCCCTCTCGCCGTTCAACTCGTTCCTCTTCCTGCAGGGGCTCGAGACCCTCTCCCTGCGGGTGCAGCGGCACGTCGACAACACCCTCGGTCTGGCGCAGTGGCTGGAGGCGCATCCGGCGGTCGAATGGGTGAGCTACCCCGGCCTCGCTTCGCATCCCTATCATGAGCGCGCGCGTCGCTACCTGACGAACGGCTTCGGCGGGGTGCTCGCCTTCGGCATCCGCGGTGGGCTCGCGGCGGGGCGGAAGTTCATCGACTCGGTGAAGCTGGCGAGCCACCTCGCCAACGTCGGTGACGCCAAGACTCTGGTCATCCATCCGGCGTCAACGACTCACCAGCAGCTCTCCGGCGCGGAGCAGGCGAGCGCCGGTGTTTTGCCGGAGCTGGTGCGGGTGTCGGTCGGCATCGAGCATCTGGGCGACATCCAGGCCGACTTCGAGCAGGCGTTCGCGCGGGCGCTCGCTCCGGCCGCCTCCCCGGGCGAGCTGACGGCGGAGATTGCCGGCGGGGTCGAGGTCACACCGTGAGCTTCCACCTCCACATCTCGCCGGAGACGCGTTTCGTGCGGCTGCCGGGGACCTTTCTTCTCGAGTCGGGCGAGCGTTTGCGCGAGGTCGAGATCGCCTACCGGACGTGGGGGAGCCTCGCACCCGCGCGCGACAACGCGGTCGTCGTCTGCCACGCGCTCACCGGCTCGGCCGACGTCGACCGTTGGTGGGGAAGGCTCCTCGGCAGCGGCCGGGCGCTCGATCCCGAAACGGACTTCGTGATCGCGGCGAATCTTCTCGGCAGCTGCTACGGCACCACCGGCCCGCTTTCGCCGCGCGCCCCTTCCGTTTCCGGCCCGACAGGCGGACAAACGACATGGGGCGCCGACTTCCCGGCGGTCACGGTGCGCGATCAGGTGCGCCTGCAGCAGCGTCTGCTCGATCTCCTCGGGGTCGAAAGGGTTCGCCTCGTCATCGGCGGATCCCTCGGCGGGATGGTGGCGCTCGAGTGGGCGCTGCTTGATCCGCAGCGGGTCGAGACGCTCGCCGTGTTGTCCGCCCCGGCTCTGCACGGGCCCTGGGGGATCGCTCTCTCCGAGCTCGGCCGCCGGGCGCTCGCTCTCGATCCGAAGTTCCGAGGCGGGCACTATCCGGCCGACGACCCCCCGACGGCGGGCCTGGCATTGGCCCGGGCGATCGCGATGACGAGCTATCGCAGCCGAGCCGGTTTCGAGCAGCGCTTCGGACGCGACCGGCGTGACGGTCGCTTCGAAGTAACACGTTACCTCGAGCACCAGGGGCGGAAGCTCGTCGATCGCTTCGACGCCAACAGCTATCTCGCGCTCCTCGGCGCGATGGACAGCC
>JAYTAM010000119.1:0-4136 GCA_043737505.1 Thermoanaerobaculia bacterium | reverse complement strand
CCAATCCGGATGAGTTCAAGCTCAAGATCCAGGGCGTGCAGTTCACCGCCGACGCTTCACGCGAGCAGATGGAGTCGTCGCTCGAAGCCCCGGGTTCGTTCGGAGTGACGGAGGAGTCGGCGTTCGAGATCGAGCGTATCGAGGGCCCGAAGCGCTGAAGTCCCGCCCGTGCGCCGCAGCCAGCGAACCGGACCGCCGGTGAGAAGGTCGGGCTAGGATCCCAACATGGAGTTCACCGGCCGGCTGTCCGCTTTTCCCGCCTCGAATCTCCTGCAATGGGCTTTGACCGAGCGCGCTACGGGCACGCTGGTGGTGCGCCGCACCGAGCGCGAGAAGCGGATCGGGTTCCGCCTGGGCAAGATTCTCGACTGCCGCTCGAATCAGACCGCCGAGCATTTCGGGCAGCACCTGGTCGCGCACGGCATTCTCGGCGCCGAGGACCTGGCGACGGCACTCGCGCAGTGCCGCCTGCGCCGGCTGCCGCTCGGCGAAACTCTCGCCGATCTCGGTCTGCTCGACGAGGCGACTCTGCGGGTCACCCTCGCGCAGTCGATTCAGGAGTCGGTGCAGGACCTCTTCTTCTGGAAGCAGGGCTTGTTCTACTTCCAGGACGCCGCACCGCGCAACTCGCGGCTGGAGGTCGAGCTCGAGACCACGGAGCTGCTGCTCGAGGGGACGCAGTGGATCGACGAGCAGGCGCGAATCCGCAAGGTGCTGACCGGCGACAGCGTCGTCGTCCGCCCGGGTCCGAAGGCGACTTCGGAGGCTCTGGACCTGTCGCCGTACGAGCGCCGCATCGTCGGCGGCGCCGCGCCCGAAGCGTCGCTCTCGGACCTCTACATCCGGACGGGAGGCGTGCACTTTCCCTTTCTCGCCGCCTGCTCGCGGTTGATCGTGAAAGGGGCATTGGACATCGTGCGCAACGCCGCCGAGAGCCCAGCCGCCTCGCGCGAGATCGACCTGCGCGAGCTCATGCTGAGCCTTCAGGCCGAGGACGCGGTGGTGGTCGGCAGCGCCAGCGCGATTTTTCCGCTCGAGGCGATCGAGTCTCTCGTCCCGGTCTGGATCCGCAAACCGCCGGCCAAGGAGCTCGAAGCGGCACCGCTGCGGGAGCGCGCCTTCCTCGACGGCTTCGACGGGCGGGCTACTCTTCGCCGGCTTCTCTCATCCGGAGCCGAGGAGCGCGCCGACCAGATCGAGCTCCTGCTGGTCGAGCTCAAGAAGCGCAACGTCCTCCTCCTGCCTGCAAGTCTCGAGGACGTGGAGCGCCGTCTCGAGGGCGACTCCGCCCTGCGGCGCATCGTGCGCAAACTGAAGAACTGAGCGCGGGCCCCGGTTGAGCGCCTGGAAGCGGAGCAAGGCGGCGAAGGGAGGGGGCGAGACTGGCGAGTCGACGCCTGCGACCGTCGCTCTCACCACCGAGCGCCCTCCGGCCGACTCCAAGGCGGCGCAGCTGCTGGCGCTGCGGCCGCACTTTCGCCGCGAGCTCGAACAGAAGCTGGCGCGGGCCGGCTATGAGCGCGACGAGATCGCCGAGGCTCTCGACAAGCTCGAGCGGTTGCGCCTCCTCGATGACGGCGCGCTCGCCCGGTCGTTCGTCGAAACCGTCGCCCGGCGCAAGGGCTGGGGGCGCCTCCGGATAGCGCAGGAGCTCGCCCGCCGCGGAGCGCCCGAAGCTTCCTCCGCGGAAGCGCTGGCCGGCGTCTCCATCGAAGACGACCTCGAGGCGGCGCGCGAGGCGGCGGCACGTTGGCGCCGGCGCGCTGGCGCCGATCGCAGCGACAGAGCGACTCTTGCAAGGCACCTCTCTCGCCGGGGCTTCACCGGGAATGCTATCCTCAAGGTTCTAAAAGAGATGGCTCCGTCCGACTCCGATCAGGAGGAGGATCTGGCGGCCGAAGATGGATCCGGAACCGAGAGAGTCCCGACGTGAAACCGATGCAGAGCTCCGAGATTCGCCAGAGTTTCGTCGACTACTTCCGTGAACGCGGCCACCGCCCGGTGGCGAGTTCGCCGCTCGTACCGCACGGCGATGCGACTCTGCTGTTCACCAACGCCGGCATGGTCCAGTTCAAGGATTACTTCACGGGCGCCGCCCGCCCCGGTTTCCCGCGCGCCGTGACGGTCCAGAAATGCCTCCGCGTCTCGGGCAAGCACAACGACCTCGAGAACGTCGGGCCGTCGCCGCGTCACCACACCTTCTTCGAGATGCTCGGCAACTTCTCCTTCGGCGACTATTTCAAACCGGAGGCGATCGAGTTCGGCTGGGAGTTGGTTACCCGGGTCTGGGGTCTCGCGCCCGCCCATCTGTTCGCCTCGGTCTACGAGCAGGACGACGAAGCGGCGGAGCTCTGGCGGAAGATCTCGGGTCTCGCGCCCGAGAGGATCGTCCGCTGCGGCGAGAAAGACAACTTCTGGGCGATGGGGGAGACCGGCCCGTGCGGTCCCTGCAGCGAGATCTACGTCGATCGCCGTCCCGACCTGCCTCAGATCGCCTGGGAGGAAGGCACCGACAGCGGCCGCTACCTCGAGATCTGGAACCTCGTCTTCATGCAGTACGAGCGGGCGAAGGACGGTACTCTGACGCCGCTGCCCAAGCCGTCGATCGACACCGGCGCCGGGCTCGAGCGGGTGGCGGCGGTGGTCGCCGGCGTCGACTCCAACTACGACACCGACCTCTTTCAGCCGATCCTCGCCGGCGCGGCGACGCTGGCCAGCAAAGCGTATGGACGAGACGCCGGCCACGACACTTCGCTACGGGTGATCGCCGATCACCTGCGCGCTACCGCCTTCCTGCTCGCCGACGGCGTCATTCCGACCAACGACGGGCGCGGCTACGTGTTGCGCCGCCTGATCCGCCGGGCCGTTCGCCACGGCATGCGCCTCGGCTTCGAAGAGCCGTTCCTCTGTCGCCTCCTGCCCATCGTCGGCGAGGCGATGGCCGGCGCGTACCCGGAGCTCGCGGCGACCCAGGCGGCGTCGGCCTCGACGATCCGGGCGGAAGAGGAGAAGTTCCTGGATACCGTCGCGATCGGCTCGCGGATGGTCCAGGAGGCGATCGAGGAGGCGAAGCGCGCCAGCCGCAAGGTGCTCGCCGGCGAGCAGGTATTCAGGCTCTACGACACCTACGGCCTGCCGATTCAGCTCCTGCGCGAGATCGCCGAGGAGGAGCGGTTCGGCGTCGACGAGGCCGGTTTCGAAGCCGCGATCGCCGGCCAGCGCGAGCGCAGCCGCGCCGCCACCGGCTCGGCGCTGCGCGGGAAGCAGGCGGTTGAGCTCGCCCTGGCCAAGAACCCCGATGCCCAGACGCCAACGGCTTTCGAAGGGTATGAAAAGCTTTCAGTAAAGGGAATGAAGATCGTCGCCGCGGTGGGAGGGACGGAGCCGCCGCGTGGGCCTGGCGAAGCCATCGGATCGGCGGAGCGCGTCGATGAAATCGGCGAGGGTGAATCTGGCGTCCTCGTGCTAGACCGCACGGTTTTCTACGCCGAGAGCGGCGGCGAGGTCGGTGATCATGGTGAGATTCGCTGGCCCGGCGGACGTGCGATGGTCGAAGACACCACCAAGGACAACGCTGGGCGCGTTCTGCACTGGGTGAAGGTCGTCGAGGGTGCGATTCGGAGTCCTTTTCCTTTACTGGAGCTTTTTGTTTCTGAAGACTTTCGTCGCTCCACCCAGCGCAACCATACCGCCACGCACCTGCTGCACGCGGCGCTGCGATCGGTTCTGGGCGAGGGCGTGCGGCAGGCCGGGTCGCTGGTCTCCCCGGAGTATCTGCGCTTCGACTTCACCTACGGGAAACCGCTGACGGACGACGAGGTCGAGCGCGTGAGTGGTCTGGTGAACGATCGGGTGATG
This sequence comes from Thermoanaerobaculia bacterium, assembly GCA_043737505.1. Lineage (GTDB taxonomy): Bacteria > Acidobacteriota > Thermoanaerobaculia > Multivoradales > JAGPDF01 > JAGPDF01. Next base: position 278 of record JAYTAM010000119.1, on the reverse strand, counting down.
AAGGCGGCGCCGGTGCGGATCACCGCCGACCGCGATCCCAAGGAGGCGATCGCGGCCGGGGCGATGGCGCTTTTCGGCGAGAAGTACGGCGACCGGGTTCGCACGGTCGAGGTGCCGGGCTTCTCGCTCGAGCTCTGCGGCGGATGCCATGTCTCGAACACCGGTGAGATCGGTCCGTTCGTGCTGCGCTCGGAGCGTGGGGTCGCCTCCGGCGTGCGCCGCATCGAAGCGCTGACGGGCGATGGAGCCCTGCGCTTCCTGCGCGAGCGCGACGCCGG
>JAYTAM010000118.1:0-4137 GCA_043737505.1 Thermoanaerobaculia bacterium | reverse complement strand
GCGCAGCTCGTCGAGCTCCGCGTCCGAGGCGTGATGCGGCGGCAGCACCGCCGCCGAATCCCCCGAGTGCACGCCCGCCTCTTCGATGTGCTCGAGGATGCCGCAGACCACGGCGCGCTCGCCGTCGGCGATCAGGTCGAGGTCGAACTCGGTGGCGTCCTCGAGGTAGCGGTCGAGGAGCACTGGATGACCGTCCGACACCTCCGCCGCCTGGGCCATGAAGTGCGCCAGAGTCTCCTCGTCGTAGCAGATCGCCATCGCCCGCCCGCCCAGCACATAGGAAGGGCGGACGAGGACCGGAAATCCGAGTCGGCGGGCGACGACCAGGGCCTCGGGAAGCGTCCGCGCGGTGCCGTTCTCGGGCTGCCGGATCCCTTCGGCGGCGAGCAGGGCGCCGAAGAGCTTGCGATCCTCGGCGAGGTCGATCGCGCCCGGAGAGGTGCCCCAGATCGGAATGCCCGCCGCCTCGAGTCCCTTGGCGAGCTTGAGCGGCGTCTGACCGCCGAGCTGCACGATCACTCCGTCCGGCTTCTCGGTCTCGCAGACCGCGAGAACGTGCTCGAGCGTGAGCGGCTCGAAGTAGAGGCGATCGGAAGTGTCGTAATCGGTCGACACCGTCTCCGGATTGCAGTTGACCATGATGGTCTCGATCCCGAGCTTGCGGAGCGAGATCGCAGCGTGCACGCAGCAGTAGTCGAACTCGATGCCCTGTCCGATCCGGTTCGGCCCCGATCCGAGGATCATCACTTTGCGCCGCGAGGACGGCTCCGCCTCACTCTCGCTGCCGAAGGTCGAGTAGAGATAGGGAGTTTCGGCGGGAAACTCCGCCGCGCATGTGTCGACCCGCTTGAAGATGCGGCGAACTCCGGCGCTCTTCCGATGGCGTGCAACTTCGGCTTCCGGTGCGCCGACGAGCTGCGCCAGCCGGGCGTCGGTGACGCCGGTCGCTTTCGCTCGCCGCAGCAGCTCGACCGGCAGCGACTCGAGCAGCCAGCAGGCGACCTCGGCCTCGAGATCGACGATCTCGCTCATCTCGCGCAGAAACCAGGGGTCGATGTGGGTGATGCGGGCGACCTCTTCGACCGTCCAGCCCTGGCGCAGCGACGCGAAGACGGCGTAGAGACGCTCCCAGTTCGGCGTCGCGAGGCGCTGTCTGAGGCGAACCGGGTCGGCGGCGCGCTCTTCGCGAGCGCCACCGGAATCGAGCTCGAGCGAAGCGATCCCCTTGAGCAGTGCCTCCTTGAAAGTCGCTCCGATCGCCATGACCTCGCCGACCGACTTCATCGCCGTCCCGAGCGTGGTCGAGGCGCCGGGGAACTTCTCGAACGCCCAGCGCGGAATCTTGACCACCGTGTAGTCGAGCGTCGGCTCGAAGGCGGCGAAGGTTCTGCCGGTGATGTCGTTCGGAATCTCGTCGAGAGTGAAGCCGACGGCGAGAAGCGCGGCGATTTTTGCGATCGGGAAGCCGGTCGCCTTCGAGGCCAGCGCCGAGCTGCGGGAGACGCGGGGATTCATCTCGATCACGATGCGCTCGCCGGTCTCGGGAGAGACCGCGAACTGGATGTTGGAGCCGCCGGTCGCGACACCGACCCTCCGGATCACCTTGAACGCGTCGTCGCGCATCGCCTGGTATTCGGAATCGGAGAGCGTCTGCTGCGGCGCGACGGTGATCGAGTCGCCGGTGTGGACGCCCATGGCGTCGAAGTTCTCGACCGAGCAGACGACGATGGCGTTGTCCATGCGGTCGCGGATGACCTCGAGCTCGAACTCCTTCCAGCCGAGGACCGACTCTTCGATCAGCACTTTGCGAGACGGACTGGCCTCGAGCGCGGTGGCGGCGATCTCGTCGAGCTCGTCGCGGTTGAAGCAGGTGCCGCCGCCCTCGCCGCCGAGGGTGAAACTGGGCCGCACGATCACCGGGTAACCGATCTCCGCGGCGATGTCGCGCGACTCCGCCACGGAAGTCGCATGGCCTGAGCGACAGACGCGGAGGCCGATCTCCTGCATGGCGCGCTTGAACAGCTCGCGATCCTCGCCCACCGAGAGCGCCTCGATGCCGGCGCCGAGGAGCTCGACGCCGTACTTCTCGAGCGCCCCACGTTCGTGCAGCGCCATCGCCAGGTTGATGCCGGTCTGGCCGCCGACGGTCGGCAGGATCGCGTCCGGGCGCTCTTTCTCCAGGATCTTCTCGACCACCTCGGGAGTCAGCGGCTCGACGTAGGTGGCGTCGGCCATCTCCGGATCGGTCATGATCGTCGCCGGATTCGAGTTCACCAGTACGACCCGGTATCCTTCACGCCGGAGCACGCGACAGGCCTGCGTCCCGGAGTAGTCGAACTCACAGGCCTGCCCGATGACGATCGGGCCGGAGCCCAGAACGAGGATCGAAGAGATGTCGGTGCGCTTGGGCATGCGAAGTGGGATCTTATCAGCCGCGCCCCGCGCTCTCCCGCCGCTCGCCGGCGTTTTCGCGCGCCTTTACTCTTCCTTGTAGCCGGTCACCATCTCGCGATTGCGCTCCTGGGAGTTGACGCGGTCCTTGAGGAAGCAGCTCCGGTCCACCGTGTCGAAGGAGTAGGCGCGGCAGCGGTTGTCGCGCAGACAGGAATCCTGGCAGTCGCGCAGGTCGCGGGCGCGAAAGTCGGTGTAGTCGCCGCCGCGCCGGTCGAGTCCGCGCTCTTCGGTGAGCTCGGGCTGGTAACCGCCGGGGCTGCCGGGGCTGCCGGGGCCGCCGGGATCGCCGGAACCGCTCTGCCCTCCGCCCGCTTCGCCTTCCCAGCCCTGCTTCACCCCGGAAGTGACCTCGCGGTCTTCGCTCGTGCGCGGAACCTGCGACTTGAGGTAGCAGATCCGCCGATTGAGGTCGTAGGCGTAGGCACGGCACCGCGTGTCCCCCATGCAGGCGTTCTGACAGGTGCGCAGACCTTCGGCGGAGAAGTTCCGGTAGTCAGCGCCGCGACGATTGACTCCATACTCCTCGGTCAGTCCGGAAGGGGTCGGTGCCGGAGTCGGCGGTTCCGGCGCCGCCGGCTCGACGTTCGGGCCCTTGGAGCGAAAGGAGACTCCGAGCCGCATCGGCGTCTGGCCATCGAACTCGATGCGCGAGAACCCCCCCCGGCGATCGATCTCGATCCAACCGGAGGCGGAGGTCGGCTTGCCGTCGAAGGTATCGAGCGCGATGCTGACGTGCTCGCGTCCGTTGTACTTGGTGACCCGGCCGCGCATCGCGAGCTGGATCTGGCGCCCCGAGACCTCGATGGTCGCGCGACCGTCGGCGTCGAGAAGGATGCGGGCGTCCGAGAGCTCCCAGGTGCCGCCGCCACCCCGGATCTCGTAGGTGCCGGCACCCGCATGCCGCGCCGCGAGACGGGGCGCGGCCTGACCTGCGGCCGGTTCGGCGAGGGCCATGAGGCCACCCAGGGCAGTCGCGAAGAGAGATGCAGTCCAGATTCGATCGGATCTTCGAGTCATCGGTTCCTCCGGAGAGACTGAGTCGTTTTACAGAGGCTTTCAGCAAGCGTTGATGGTCCGTGCGTCTTGGTTCGAGAACCTTGCAAGATGGACGCCCATTTCAGGCCGTTTCGCCTCCGCGCCGGTAGGTGGACCGCGACGGCGAAGCCGGGCCAGATGGGCAACTGTGGAAGGCGACGGCAGGAGAATTCGTCAAAACGCCTGCGTCGCCACCCGACGGCGCCGGCTCTTCAGCTCGCCCCGCTGCGCGCCTCCCACCACTCGGCGATCCGCTCCGCCGCGAACGCGGCTCCGCCGCCCCCGCCGGCTCCGCCAGTGGAGCGGGCCTGTGGTCGCGGCCGTCCGAGAAGCCCCGGCAACCGCTCGACCCAGGCGCCGCTCTCGAGCTCACCCAGGGTCATCGCTTCGGCAGGCAGGCGCTCCTCGACATATTGCGCCAGTACCGCCGACTCGCGGAATCCCGGGCGCGGCACGAACAGCATCCGGCTGCCGGCCGCGACCGCTTCGGCGACCGTCGAGTAGCCGAGCTTGCCGACGACGACATCTGCCGCGGCGACGAGGTCGGGGTGATGAATCGGAGAATGGTGCGGCAACAGGCGTAGATTTCCCTCCCAGCTCTCTTCCGGACTCCCTCCCGGCACCACGAACGTCACCCCTGGGCAGGCG
>JAYTAM010000117.1:0-9523 GCA_043737505.1 Thermoanaerobaculia bacterium | reverse complement strand
AAGTCGTAATGCCGCAGATGGGCGAGTCGATCGCCGAGGGGACGATCACCAAGTGGCTGGTGAAGGTCGGCGAGAAGGTGGAGCGCGACCAGCCGCTGTTCGAGATCTCGACCGACAAGGTCGACGCCGAAATCCCGAGTCCGGCGGCAGGGGTGCTGCTCGAGATCCGCAACCAGGAAGGCGAGACGGTTCCGGTCAATCAGGTCGTGGCGATGATCGGCGAGAGCGGCGCTGCAAGTGCGGCCGCTCCGGCCGCCGCTGCCGCCCCTGTGGCTGCCGCTCCCGCGCCGGTGGCCGCTCCCGTGCAGGCCCCATCGCCGGCAGCGGCCGCGCCGCCCGCCGCCGCACCTCCGGTCGCGCCGGCAGCGCCAGTGGGTCCCGCAGGCTCCGTCGAGGAGCGCGTCCGTCAGCTCTCGAGCCCTCTGGTACGCAGCATGGCGTCCAAGGAGGGTGTCGATCTCACCCAGCTCTCCGGCACCGGCATCCACGGCCGGGTCACCAAGCAGGACATGGTCGATTACCTGGCCCAGGGCAGGCCGCAGCGCCTCGCGGCCCCTGCGGCGACCGCAGCGCCCGCGGCATCCGCCGCTCCCGCTGCGGCCTCTGCTGCTTCTGCACCGGCGGCGAAGGTCGCCTCCGGCTTCTCGATCGCGGCCTATCAGCCGAGCGAGAACGTCACCATCGAGCCGATGTCGAAGATCCGCCAGATCACGGCCGCGCACATGCGCTACTCGAAAGACACTTCGGCGCACGTTACGACCGTCTTTCACATCGACTTCTCCAAGGTCGACCGGATCCGCGCCCGCGCCAAAGACAAGTTCTTCAAGACGAACGGCACCAAGCTCTCCTACATGCCGTTCATCTTCAAGTCGGTCGCCGCCGCGCTGCGCGCGCATCCGAAGGTCAACGCTTCGATCGACGGGACCAACGTCGTGTTCAAAAAGGATATTCACATCGGCATGGCCGTGGCGCTGGACTGGGGGCTGCTCGTGCCGGTGATCCGCAACGCGGATCAGCTGAATCTGCTCGGCCTGGCGAAGACGGCCAACGATCTCGCCGACCGTGCGCGGGCGAAGAAGCTGGGGCCGGACGAGCTCAAGGGCGGCACGTTCACGGTGACCAATCCGGGGGTGTTCGGCAGCCTTTTCGGCACGCCGGTGATCAATCAGCCGCAGGTCGCGATTCTCGGTATCGGCGCAATCGAGAAGCGCCCGATGGTGATGACCGACGCCGACGGTTGCGACACGATCGCCATCCGCGTCATGGCCTACTTCGGCATCACCTACGACCATCGCCTGGTCGACGGCGCCGACGCCGATCACTTCATGAATTCGGTGAAGAAGATGCTCGAGTCCGACGCCTGGCCGGAGCTCGAGCCGTACCTCTGATGCCTTGCTGCGACGCCGGCGTCGTCGTCCGCGCGGCTCGAGCTAGTTGGCTTCCGGATCGAAGCGCAGGTCGGGCTGAGTTCGGGCCTGGGCGAAGTACTGGCTGAGACGGACGAGGAGGCTCACCGTCACCGTGTCCGCCTGGGCGAAGCGCTCGAACATAGTGAGCGCTGCGAAAGCCTCGCGCGCCACACCGAGGCTACGGAATACGGCAATCAGCTCGGCCGCGAGGCGTTTCAACTCCTGCCCCCGCCCCTGTTCGGCGAGGAGCACGGCGAGGTCCAAGGCCACCGAGGCGGCTTCGTAGGGAATCCGGGCTTCGACGAAGCCCTCGTGCGCCTCGCGGAAAGCCCGCTCGGACTCCTCGGGCCGCCCGAGATCCTTGGCCAGGCGTGCCTCCATCCAGCGCAGCTTGAGCAGCAGCATCCGGTCGTCGAACTCGTGATAGGCCGGCCGCAGCGCTTCGAGCTCGGTCATCGCCTCTTCAGCCCGGCCCGCGCACATCAACTGCCAGACCAGGTTGTGATGCGCGGCGATCGCCAGCCGACGGTTTCTCTCCGGGTCCACCTGTTGGCGCGCCAGCCGGCAACAGGTCACGGACTCCTCGATTTCGCCCCGCAGATCGCGGATCGCTGCTTCGCACATCAGGGAACGCCCTTCGAGGTGGGTATCTCCGACCATCCGATAGATCCGGCGTGAACGGTGAATCGTGCGCAGGGCCTCTTCCAGTCGTCGTTCGGCGCGATGTAGAGAGGCGGTGAAGTAGAGATGCTCGGCCTCTTCGAGCGGCTCGCCGGAACCGCTCTTCAGGTGGCGGGCAGCGGTCGCCAGCGCCTGGTCGGCTCCGGCGAGATCGGATGTCGCGCGCAGGGAGTTGGCCGTCCGGCCCCAGGCGCGCGCGCGAAGATCGGCGACGGCCCGCTCTCCGTAGCTCTCGCAGGACAGGCGCTCGGCGATGGCGACGCCCATCCGGCAGAGATCGAGGGAGCGATGCGGGTCGTCGAAGATGGCCTCGAAACCGGCGTCGAGCAGAAGTTCGCAAAACGACCAGCTGTCGTAGCGAGCGCTGTTGCGCACCAGGGTCCATTGACGGGCCGAGGGGTGGCGCAGGAACTCCCGGAACTGCTCGGCGGCCAGCGTCCGTTCCTGGTTCATCTGGCGCTCGAGGTCCGCGACGTTGGCGAGCACGCGGCTGATCGAGAACTCGCTCGGCCGGTTGTCATGGATGAGCCGGATTTTAGGAGCGACCGTGGCCCGGCAACTCTCGCAGCCCGAAAGCAGATGTTTCAGAACCTTGCGGCGTTCCGCCGGGTTGGTCTCGCCGTCGGAGAAACGGGCGAGTAGCGCGCTGTCGAAATTGCACGACGTGGTCATGGGCTGGGACTCGCTCATTCTGCTACCGCCTCCGTTGCAGAGTGGGCCATCGGCGCATCCTGCGCTGCCGGAGAGCCCCCCGGATAGCCGCCGGCGAGCATCTGATGGGTGAGTGCCGAGAGGCAGCGATGGGCGATCTTGCGGATGCCGGTCGGGCTGTAACCCAGACGCCGGGCGACCTCCGGGTCGTCACAGCCGAGTCCGTAGCGCAGGCGCAGCAGCGACCGGCAGCGATCCGGGAGTCTGCCGATGGCGCCCGAGAGGTCGCGCGCCAGGTCATCGTTCTCTTGCCGCGGCGAGCTGCCGCCGGCGAGCTCGACCAGAAGCGTCTCGTCCACCGTCTCGAAGAGCCTCCGCCGCCGCTTTCGCCAATAGAGGAGACAGCGGTAGCGCAGCGTGCCGATGAGCCAGGCGTCCGGCGTGAGGATCTGCGAACGCTTGGTGATGTAGAGCACCAGGGAGTCCTGCAACAGATCTTCCGCATCCGGCACCGGGATCCGGAAGTAGGTGAAGAGGCGCGCAAACTCGGACTCCAGCCGGTCCAGCAGCTGGGGAAGTTCGTCCTGGATGCGGCCCGGATCGAGTGCGCTCACAGTGGCCTCGGGTACACGAAGTCTGTGGGGAGTGTAACACCGCCGTCCCAGCCGGGTAGCGTCGTCTAGTGGAGGCCGGAAAGGCGGGGCTCGGTGGAGACGCCCGAGGCGATCAGGGACCGGTTCAGGAGGCCGGTTCGAACTCCGGTTCCGGCGGCGGGGGTGGGGGGGGTGGCGCGACTTGCACGACGGTGCCGTGCTCGGCGGCGATAAGCGCCTGCAACCAGGCGAAGGCGCTCCGGCCCCACGCCAGGGTGCTGCCGAGCAGGGTGCCGCTTGGACTCTCGCTGACGGCGGTAGCGGAAGGCTGCTCGGCATTGCGCGAGGCCGCCCCGGGCGCGGGCAGGAAAGCTGTGAGGGCGACGGCGAGGCAGGCTGCAAGGACAGCAGGACGGAATCGGGGCATGGGACTCTCCGCAAGAGAGGGTCCTACCTTCCGGCCCCTCTGGCAGGAGTGGCCCTCTCACTTAGATAGTTGCTTTGCCCCCCGGAAAATGTGACAAGGCCGGCCGGATTTCGCGGCGCTCAAAAGATTCTCTCTCGTTTGTCACGTTTCGGCGCCCTCGAGCAACTATCTAAGTAGGGGGCCAGATCCGGCTCCCGGGGGAGCGGCAACTTGGAAGTGGAGCGAGAGCGGACCTCGCGCGATAGCGAGGGCACCGAACGCGAGACGGTCCTGATCGGCGTCGGCATGAGCCCGGCGGAGTGGCGCGCGCTGCGGGCCTTCGAGGCCGAGGTCGAAGCGTCGACCCGGACGCGCTGGCTCGAAGCGGCAACGGTGGACGGCGCTCTGGCGCGGCTGCGCGTCCTGCACGACCGGGGAGCCGCCTGCATCGGATTCGCCAGCGCGACTCTCGGCGAACGCGAGGTTCTGCGCCTCGTGCGCTCGCTCGCCGGGAGCGAAGGACTCTCGCCGGTCGTTCTTCTCGCCGGGCGCAGCGACGAGTCGCTGGTCGCAGCCGCGATGGCGGCGAGCGCTTGCGACTTCGTGCTCGTTCACGAGCTCGACGCCGACTGCCTGGTGCGGGCGATCCGTCTGGCGGCCGAGGTCGCCCTGCACGCGCGCGCCACGGAGCAGTGGAGCCTCGACCTGTCGGATCTCGAAGAGCGCTTCGCGGCACTCTGGGATCTGGTCGAGGACGGCCTGCTCCTGGTCGACGAACAGCGCGTGATCCGGCGCTGGAACCGGGCCGCCAAGCTCCTGCTCGGGCTCACCGACGCCGACCTCAAGGGCGCCCCGTTCGGTTCGTTGCGCTGGGCGCGAGCGGACGACGGCAAGGCGGATCCGGCAGCACTTTCGGCGCACGAGCTCCCGGCCGAGTTCGAGCGTCCGGACGGCTCCCGAATCCGCCTCGGCATGCGCGTGCGGGTTTTTCGCCGCCGCGCCGGCGGGACCGGGGGCGCCGGGGTCGCCGGCGCGAGCGGCGCGAGCGGCGGCGTGCAGGCGCCGGGGCGGATGCGGGCCGTCTTGCTGCGCGATCGTCGCGAGACCGAGGAGCATGCCGCGCTGCTTTCGGAGGCACGGCATTTCGCCGCCCTGGGCCGGCTGCTCGCGGCCGCGGCCCATGACGGAAACAACCTCCTCACGCCGCTCCTCGGCTACTGCGACCTTCTGCTCGCCGGGCTTCCCGCGGGCGGAGATCTCGAGCGCTACGCGATGGAGATCGAACGTTCGGCGCGCCGCACGTCGGATCTGTTGCGCCATCTGCTGGAGCGCAGCCGCGGGCGCCCGCAGGAGGTGCGCCCGGTGCTCGCCGACCAGGCGCTCGGCGAGGTCGCCGGTCTGCTGCATTCCCTGGTGGGTGGCGCGGTCGAGCTGGCGGAGAACTTCGCGGCGCCGGGCCTGGCCGTGGCGCTGCGGGACGGCCAGATCGAACAGCTGGTGTTGAATCTGGCGGCCAACGCCCGCGACGCCATGCCCGCCGGCGGACACCTCTCGCTGCGCACAACCTCCGAGAGCGGCCGCGCCTGGGTTCTCGAGATCGAAGACAGCGGGGCCGGCATTCCGCCGGAGAATCTCGACCGGTTGTTCGACCCGGAGTTCACCACCAAGGCGGTCGGCAAGGGAACCGGCCTCGGGCTCTGGATCGTGCGCTCCATCGTGCAGGAGGCGGGGGGCCGCATCCGCATCACCAGCCAGCCAGGCCGCGGCACGACCGTGCGTATCGAGCTGCCGGCCGTCCCGCCCGTCGAGCCGACGATTCTGCAGCGTTGATCCTGCCGCCGGCCCTCCCGCCCCTCCGGGTTACCGACGCTCTCGCCGGCGCAGGAGGTCGAGGAACCTGACCTCGCCCAGCGGCCGATCGTCGGCTGGGATGCGCAGACTTTCGCGAAGCCCCTTGCCGGTGTTCGGATCGATCCTGAAGAGGATGAGCAGGGTCACCGCCATGGCGACGATCGACCCCAGACCGGCGAGCGCCATGTCCTTCTGGGCATCCCAGACGTCCCCCTGGGCGCCGAGAAAAGCGGCGCCGGCCTCCGGCGCAACTACCGCCGCCGCGATCCACTCGATCAGCTCGTAGATCGCCGACGAGGCGAGGGTGAGCTCGATCGGAAAGTAGTAGCCCCAGAATCCGCGCGCCTGGGTAATGCGCACGAATACTTCGCGCACCGGATAGGCGAGCAACAGGCCGTAGAGGAAGTGGACCAGCCGGTCGTACAAGTTGCGCTCGGCCCCGAACCAGTTCTGCAGGGTGACGCCGAACGGGACCTCGGCATAGGTGTAGTGCGAGCCCACGGCGTGCAGGATCATGAAGATCGTGATCAGCGTGTAGGAGAGGTTCGACAGCCGGAAGTAGAAGCCGAGGCCGACGATGAGCGGCACGCCGACGAAGACCAGAATGTTTTCGAGCCACCAGTCGTCGGGAAAGACGGGGTCGATCGCCGCCCAGACCCAGACGGCGAGGAAAGCCGCGAGCAGGACGAGGTGGTAGAGGGTGAAGCGGCGCTTCGTGAGCGAGCGGTCGGTGGGCTCTTTCTTCGCGGGCATGGCGAGGAAAGCTAGCACTTCGGGCACCTCGGGGCGGATTAGAATAGCGGCGTGGAACCGCGGAAAACCAGCTGGAGCTTCCTCGGCCGCGTCCCTTACGCCGCGACCGCGGCATCGCAGGTCGTGCATCGCGAGGCGCTGCGGCGCGGAACCGGCCCGGAACGCCTCCTCCTTCTCGAGCACGAGCCGGTCTTCTCGCTGGGCCGGAACGCCACCGCCGCCGACGTGCTCTGGACCCCCTCGGAGCTCGCCTCGCGCGGCATCGAGGTGCAGCCGACCGACCGTGGCGGGCAGGTGACCTTTCACGGACCGGGCCAGCTCGTCGGCTATCCGATCCTCGATCTGAACCCGGACCGGCGCGACATCCGCCGCTACGTGCGCGATCTACAGCAGGTGCTCGTGCTCACCCTCGCCGACTTCGCCATTGCGGCGGAGGGCGGCGCAGGAGAGCGCATCGGCGTCTGGGTGGGGCGGCGCAAGATCGCCTCGATCGGGGTGCACCTGTCGCGCTGGCGGACGACCCATGGCTTCGCGCTCAACGTCGCCCCGGAGCTGGCGCTCTTCGGCGGCATCGTGGCGTGCGGTCTGCCCGATGTCGAGATGACTTCGATCGCTCGCGAGAGCGGAATGGAACCCACCCTCGAAGCCGTGTCGGCGAGCGTCCGCAGGCACTTCGCTGCGGTGTTCGAGCGTGAGCTCGTCGAAGATGTCGGACTCGCATTGCTGGCAGCGGAAAAGCCTGCGTGAGCCCGGCGCTCGAGATCGGACTGAACGCCGTCATCGTCGCGGTCACCGACGACGAACCGCGCCTGCTGGCGGTCCACCGGGCCGACGAAGACGGAATTGCCGGTGAGCTTGCCCTTCCCTCCGGGCCGCTAGACCCGGAGAAGGACCGTACGCTGGAGCTGGCGCTCAACGGCTGGGTGCACGGGCAGACCGGCGTCGAGCTCGGTTACGTCGAGCAGCTCTACACCTTCGGCAACCGATTCCGCGATCCCCGTGAACGCACCGGCGGGCCGCGCGGAATCTCGATCGCCTACCTTGCCCTGGTGCGCGAAGCGCCGCTCGAACGGTCGACCGGGGCGACGTGGATGAACTGGTACGACTTTCTTCCCTGGGAAGACTGGCGGGCCGGCCGGCCGTGGGTCCTCGAGCGCGAAATCGCACCTGCCCTCGAGCGCTGGGTGCGCCAGGGTGGCGACCGGACCGCCGTCGCGCTGAGGCGCGAGCGCGCGGACATCTGTTTTGGACAGGGGGGGGCGCCGTGGAACGGCGAGAGGGTTCACGACCGTTTCGAGCTCCTCTATGAGGTCGGACTGGTCGCCGAGGCGTGTCGCGACCTCTCCGGAGAGCCGCGCTCCGGTCCCGCGTCTGCGAGCAGGTCCCCGGAACCCGTTGTGCGCCTCGGTCGACCCCTGGCGCTCGACCACCGCCGGATCCTCGCCTCGGCCCTCGGCCGGCTGCGCGGCAAGTTGCGTTATCGCCCGGTCATCTTCGAGCTCCTGTCGGGGAGCTTCACTCTCCTCCAGCTGCAGCGCACAGTCGAGGCCCTGGCGGGGGTCCGGCTGCACAAGCAGAACTTCCGCCGCCTGGTGGAGCAGGGCGGTCTGGTCGAAGGGACCGGGACTCTCGAGGCCGGGACCGGCGGGCGGCCGGCCGAGCTGTTTCGCTTCCGGCGCGACGTTCTGCGCGAGCGCCCGGCGGCGGGAGTGGGGCTTCCCGGTCTACGCGCAGGCACCTGAGCGGACCCTGCGCGGTCCCGCGAAGCGCAGTTCGACACCCCTTGACATTCAGTAATACTCAACTTTAGGATAACTGCGCTGCCGGCGAGCGCCGGTTTTTCTGGGGCTTATTTATTCTCACAATGAGCATAATGGAGAGCGAGCGATGACCGAGGTGCATCTCCCTGCAGGCGCGAAGAGCCATCTGCTCCCGTTCACCCCCGAGTTGGAGCGTGAGCTGGCGCCGATCTATGCCCGGCTCAGCCGGGTGCTGCCGGCGATCGAGTGGCCGGTACATGCCCCCTATATCGCCGCGATCCAGCGCCTGAAGCGCGAGCGTAACGCCGTGATCCTGGCGCATAACTACCAGACGCCGGAGATCTATCACGGCGTCGCCGACTTCGTCGGCGATTCTCTGGGACTGGCCCAGCAGGCGGCGAATACCCCAGCCGACATCATCGTCCAGTGCGGCGTGCACTTCATGGCCGAGACCTCGAAGGTGCTTTCGCCCGAGAAGATGGTGCTCATTCCGGACCCACGCGCCGGCTGTTCGCTCGCCGCTTCGATCACCGGCGCCGACGTGCGGCTGCTCAAGGAGCGCTTTCCCGGTCTGCCGGTCGTCACCTACGTCAACACCTCGGCCGACGTCAAAGCCGAGTCCGACATCTGTTGCACTTCGGCAAACGCCGTCGAGGTCGTCGAGTCGCTGGGGGTCCCGAAGGTCATCTTTCTTCCCGACGAATACCTCGGCCAGTGGGTGGCGACCCAGACCTCGGTCGAGCTCGTGCTGTGGAAGGGACATTGCGAAGTCCACGAGCGCTTCACCGGCGCCGAGATCCGGGCGCTGCGGGCCGCCGATCCGGGCGTTTTCGTGCTCGCTCATCCCGAGTGTCCGCCGGACGTTCTTGCGGCGGCCGACTATGTCGGCTCGACCGCCGGCATGATCCGCGAGGTCGGCGCGGCCGGGGCGCGGCGCGTGGTGATGATCACCGAGTGCTCGATGAGCGATAACGTCGCCACCGCCCATCCGGAGGTGGAGTTCGTGCGGCCGTGCAACCTCTGCCCGCACATGAAGCGCATCACGCTGCCGAAGATCCTGCGCAGCCTCGAGACGCTCGAGCATCGCGTCGAGGTGGCGCCCGAGATTGCCGGGCGCGCCCGCCGCGCCGTGGAGCGCATGCTCGAGGTGGCGCGAGGGGCCAAACGTTGAGCGACGTCGAACGGCGCGAGAGCGATGTCGTCGTCGTCGGCACCGGAGTCGCCGGCCTCGCCTGCGCCCTGGCTCTCGAAGGACGCCGGGTCGACCTGCTCACCAAGACGACCCTGCAGTCGGGCTCGAGCCCGTGGGCGCAGGGCGGCGTCGCCGTCGCGATGGGCGCCGGCGATTCGCCCGAGCTCCACGCCGCCGATACGGTGGCGGCCGGCGCCGGGTTGGTCGATCCGGTCATCGCCGAGCTG
>JAYTAM010000116.1:0-9601 GCA_043737505.1 Thermoanaerobaculia bacterium | reverse complement strand
GCCGGAGACCGCCACTCACTGGCGCCGACTCCACCGCTTCGGCTCAGGATTCTTCGGCGGCCAATCGTCGAGAGCCTGAGGAACCGGGTCAGGGCCCTCCTCGACACCCCACCGCGCCAGACGCTCCGCATCGCGCACACGGCGCCGCCGGATCGCCGCGATCGCGAGAAGGGCGATGCCGCCCCAGAGCAGGACGGAGCTCGAGACGATCGGCACCCAGCGGTCGAGAAACGTCCGGTGCTCCCAGTAGCTGGCCTCGAAGTCGTCGAGGCGCTCGCCGGTGGCGGCGCGGAAGGCGTCGCGGAAGCGGTCGCCGCGCGCCACGCCGGCGAGAATCCGTGCCGCGCTCGCGCGGCCGTGGCGCGCCAGGAGCTCGCGGACGAAGTCGCCGGCGAGCGCGTAGGCGGCGTGCACCTCGGCCTCTTCGCCCGAGAAGGCAAGGTCGAGCCGCGCGAGCGGCAGGCTCCCGTCGTCGATCACCGCCAGGGCGACTCGGGCCCGGTCCCCCAGGCCCGGTTCGCGACCTACCGTCATCGCCAACCCTTCGTTGAACCAGCGCGGCAGATCTCCGTCGCCAGCAGCGCGTCCGATGAAGAGGTGCGCCATCTCGTGTCGCAGCAAGGGGGCGAGGCCGAAATCGGGATAGCGATCGATCCGCGCCGGCAGCAGAACGATCCGGCCCGGCCCGGGCCCGCTGAGCGCATAGCCGGAGATCCAGGAGGGAACCGCCCGCGCCGCGTCGCTCCCCTCCGGCACCAGCACCACGGTGATCGGTTCGAGACCGGCGAGGAGCGCGGCCGAATCCCCGCCGACGGGCTCCGTCGCCGCGCGGATCGCCGCCGGCGCCAGCCGCTCGACCTCCCTGCCTATGGCGGCCAGCTCGGCAGGCGCCTGCAAAACGACTTGCGGCACCTGCGCTGCAAGCCGGCTGGAGACCTTCGGCCAAAGGAAGCCCAGCAGAAAAAAGACCAGGACCAGTAAAGGAAAAAGACCTCGGGAAAGAGGGCTGGTGAGCGAGTCGGCCCGCGCAGAGGTGGCCGTGCGTTTCGAGCGGAATGCGAACGTTCGGGTGGCTCGGTTGGGCATCGACGAAGGGAGCAACGGTCGCCAGGGCCGGACTATTTCCTTTACCGGTCCTTTTCTTCTCTTTTCTCTGACCAGGGCAGCAACGGCGCGCACGCTGCGATACGAAAACCGTTTCCTTTGCACGTACCTCTTCAGGAGGCGTGCCCATGAAGTCGCCCATCGTGTTCATTCTGTTGCTCACTCTTTCGATCGTCCCGCTCGTACCGGCCCCCCTCGGTGCGGGCGAGAACGTGCTGACCAATCCCGAGTTCGATGTGACGCAGATGGAGGCCGGCTGGACAATCTACTTCGGCTCGCTTCTCGACTGGACCGGCGAAGATTCGAACGCCTGCCCGGGCTCCGGGGCGGCGCGCATTGCCAGCTCGACCACCGACGTCGGCACTCAATGGGCGGAGGTCGGCCAGTGCCAGCCGATCGACGCCGCGGCCTGGACAAGCGGATTCCACGCCAGCTTCTCTTACAAGAGCTACGAGGAACTGTCTCTCGCCTTCGCCAACTACTTCTACTACTCGGACACCGGCTGCGGGGCCTTCGGCGGCAGCTATCTGGGTGCGGATGGCGCCTCCGGACCGGTCGGTCCGGGCTGGCACCAGGTCGAGATCACCCTGCCGGCCCTACCCGCCCTTGCGCAGAGCGTCCTGGTCGCCGTCGGCGCGGAAGCGAACCAGCTGACGAGGATGGAGCTTTCGTTCGACCGCGCCTACTTCGGAAAGCGCCCGGTGATCTTCACCGACGACTTCGAGGCGGTCGAGTCCACTTGCCGCTGGACCACCGTGCCCTAGCCCCGGTCACGCCGGCTGCGACTCGCTCAATCGCTCCAGCAGGTGCTCGACGCCGCAGACGGTGATGCCGCGGGCGGGCTCGACGGCCAGGGTGGCGAAGACTCCATCGTCGACGACGGCGGCGAAGCGCCGGCAGCGGCGGCCGAGGCCGCTCGAGGAAAAGTCGGCTTCGATGCCGAGCGCGCGCGCCAGGTCGCCCTCGGCGTCACTCAACATTTCGACCTTGCCGGTGGCGCCCGAACTCTCTCCCCAGGCGGCCATCACGTACGGATCGTTGACCGCCACACAGGCGATGAGATCGATTCCCGAAGCGAACAGCTCCTCGGCCCGGGCGACGTAGCCCGGCAGGTGCTGCTTGGAACAGGTCGGCGTGAAGGCACCGGGAACTCCGAAGAGGAGGACCGTACGGCCCGCGAAGTAGACGCCGGTCTCGACCGCCTCGACGCGCTGTTCCCGCACCCTGCGGAGCGTCACCTCCGGCATCCTTCCGCCGACCTCGATCATCTCCGCCGCCTTTCGCCCTGCGTGGTCGCTCTACGCCGCTCCGAGATCAAGCGATCGGAATCTGTGCTGCGTTCGCTGCGAGCCAGGAATCGAAGTTCTGCAGGCCAGGATGGAGAGCACGAGCGAGGGCGACGTCGCGGTGGGCCAGGAACTCCTGCGAGTAAAGGGACTGCACCTGAAACATGTTGCTCAGGTCGTCGGCGCCCGGGAAGCCGAGATTGCGAAAGACTTCGAATGGAACATCGGTGAAATTTACCGTCTCGCCGATGTGACGGCCCATCGCCTCGGCCATCTGCTCGCCGCTGAGAACCTCGCCGCAGATGCCGAAGCGCTGCCCCGCGGCGGCCGGACCCCGCAGGAAGACACCGTAGGCGCAGGCACCGATGTCGGCCACCGCAATGCCGGGCAGGGGCGCTCCGCCGGCCGCCCAGGCGATCCCGAGCTTGCCGTCCTCGCCGCGCCGCGGACCCATCCCGAAGTGGATGAAGTTGTCCCAGTAGAACGAGGTCACGAGGTAAGAGGTCGGCGCTGCCTCGGCCGCGAAAACGGCGTCGGCCTCCCCCTTGGCGTCGAAGTGCGGCACCTTGTACTTGCCTTGCAGGGTCGGAACACGCAAATCGGCGAGCGGCACCCATTGACGGGTGTCTTCGAGCGTCGACCAGACGACGTGCGCATTGCCCGCGGCCCGGGTGGCTCGCGCCATCGCCGTCGCCTGCGCGAGCTCGCGCTCGGGCGAGAAGTGCTCCCAGAAGTTGGTCACCACGAAGACGCCGTGCGCACCGGCGAAAGCACCGGCGAGGGTCGCCGGGTTGTCGGCGTCGCCCGCCACCACTTCGGCCCCGGCGGCGGTGAGCGCCCTCCCCTTCTCCGAGTCGGGCTTGCGGGTGATCGCTCGGACGCAGAACTCACTTCGTGGATCCGCCAGAATCGATCGCACCAGTCCCCCGCCCTGGGCCCCCGTGGCGCCGACGACGGCGATGATCTTCTTCTCTGCCATTTGCGCGTCTCCTTGACGAATTCCTCTTTCCCCTACCGCGTATCGCTCTGGCAGCGAATTCTAGTCCGAGTCGGGCGCCAGGCCGTCAATGTGCGAACCCGGGGCGCTGGCGCAAGAGCGTCTAGCGCGCGCGTCGCGCGTCGAGGCTCCAAGGCCCGGCACCGGCGGCCGAGAAGTAGAGAAAGAGGAAGCAGTAGAGCACCGCCGGGACACCGCCGTTCACCGTCGGCCAGAAGCCCCCCGGGGCGTGAAACTGGAAGTAGGCCACCGCCATCATTCCCGACAGCACGAAGGCGGTCGGACGGGTGAAGAGGCCGACCAGGATCAGGGCCCCACCCACCAGCTCGAGCACGGCGCCGATCCAGATCTGGGTGAACAGCGGCGCGGTTCCGCCGTCCGGCGGCATGCCGACCGGAAACGCGAACAGCTTGCTCGTCCCGGCGAGCATGAAGAGCAGGCCGGCCACCATCCGGAGCACGGACTTGAGCTGCGGGGCATAGCCCGGCCAGCGATCCAACAGACTGACTTGCGGCATGGCGCTTCCTCCCTCGGTCCTCTGGCGATCGGAAGCCGGCCGCCTGAGGCGGAGAACTGCACGCCCGGTGCCAATCGCCGACGAACCTGAAGCCGCCCGCTGCGTAGTACGGGAATGCGCCCGCGCTGCCGCTTTCCCCGCTCCGCCCGCCGGCTCTTCGCCTTGGCCACTCTGCTGGCCGCCTCCCGCCTGCCCGCCGACACTGGCGCGGCGAACGCATTGCAGGGCTTCGCCACGGCCATCGGTCCAGCGGCGTCCCGCCAGGCTGTCACCGGCATCTACGCCCGGGCCGAGGGCGACGGTCCGCGCGGCGCCTTCCTCAACGAGATCGTCTCGCTCGCCGACGGCCGGGTGCGCTTTCGCCAGACCAAGGAGGGACGGGTCACCGATCTCGTTATCGGAGCCGGAGCCGGAGCCGGCGCCGGCGCGCCGTATCTGCGTTCCGGCGCGCTGGAGGGCCCTGTAGCGCTCTCCGCGCTGGCCCCGGCCGACGCTGCGATGGCAAGCTTCGTGCGCGGCCATGAGGTGCATCGGATGCTGCTGGATCTCGAGACGCGCTTTCAGGCCGACGCGCGCGCGGCCGAGCCGGGCTGCGTCCCGGTGCGCGGCGACGACGGGCTCGCGGTCACGCTCTGCCGCGCGCAGGAAGGTGCTCTGCCGGCGACCATCCAGCTCGCCCTGCCGGAGGCACTGGGCGGCGGCAGCACCACGATCGAGCTCTCCGACTGGCGGACTGTGCATGACGTCCGGCTGCCGTTCGGCGCCGTCCTCCTGCACGGCGGAGAGCGCCACACCTACCGCTACTCCGCCGTCCTGCCGTTTCGTCTCGCGCGGGGAGCGAGCCTGCCGGCCGAGCCGACCGCCCTCTTCGAACGGCTCGGCGACCTCGCGGAGCTCGCGATGGCCCACGAGCGCGTACTCGAGGCCCATCGCCGGAGCGATGTGCAACTGCTACTCGGAGACGCTCCGGAGCAGAGCCTCTCCTCCGGCCGCGGAGTGTTGAAAGAGACCGGGCGAGACGAGTTGGCCGCGCGGCTCGGACCGTACCTCGCCGGGATTCAGTTCCACCGCTACGAGGATGTCGCGCTTCCCGTTCTGGCGGTTTCGGCCGACGGCACCCTGGCCTGGCTCGCGTGCCAGATCGAGGCCGCTGGAACGAGCCGGGAGCCGGTGCCGGCGCCCATCGCCTACGGCTTCACCTGGGTCGAGCTCTACGCCCGCGGCGGCGACAACGGCCGCTGGCAGAGCATCGGCAACGCCTCGAGCGCCCGGCCCTGACTCCCGACCCTGCCGGCTGAGATACTCAGCGCCATGCGCCCCTATATTCAGCAGTTCTACCCCGACGATCATTCGCACTGCTTCGGCTGCGGTCGGCTCAACGACAAGGGCCTGCGCCTCGAAAGCGCCTGGGAAGGCGACGAGGTCGTCGCCCGCTTCACGCCGCAGTCCGAGCACATCGCGATCCCGGGCTTCGTCTACGGCGGGCTCATCGCCGCGCTCATCGACTGCCACGCCATGGCCACCGCGGCGGCGCATGCCGAGCGCCTCGCCGGACGGCAGACCGGCGACGGCGAGGCGCCACGCTACGTGACAGCGGCGCTGCGGATCGACTACCTCCTACCGACACCCCACGGAGTCGAACTGGTGCTGCGCGCCCACGTGCGCGAAGCCGGCCGCCGCAAGCTCGTCGTCGCCGTCAGCCTGGAGGCCGGCGGCCTGGAGACCGCGCGAGGCGACGTCGTCGCTGTGCCGCTGCCAGCGGCCATGACCTCGTCGACCTCCCCCCCGTTGGCGTAGCGGGGCGCCTCTCTAGGGCGCCGCCACCGACCAGTTGGACGTGTCGTGGGTTTCGAAACCGTCGAGGAGAAGCACCTCGCAGCCGACGATCGCCAGCTCGATGTCGTCCAGACTGAAGTTGGCAACGTTGCCGTTGGTTCCCTTGACGTACTCGAATCGCAGCTCGTGCGGCAGCCCGTCGGCGTAAGGGTCCACAATCGTGCTGCGCGCGGAGTAGAACGAATCGGCTACCGCAGGCTCGAGGAAGCTCGCGACCTCCGTGCCGTCGATGGTGACCGTCAGCTCGTCGGTGAAAGGCGCCGCCACAGCCCCTATTCCGAGGTAGAAGTTGAGGTCGACGTAAGCCGCGAAAGGCAGATAGAAAGTCTGCGTCACCGAGGAGGTCTCGGGCGTGTTGCCGGCCACTCCGCCGAACCAGGCCCAAGTGGTGCCTATGCGGGGACCGACCGTCCCCTCGCCGTCGCCGCACGCCGCCAGGGTGCACAACGGTGAGCTGAACTGCAGCGAGGCCTCGACCCAGCTCGGACTGTCGAGCGGCGTCCCGCTCGCCGCCTCGAAGCCGCCGTCGGCGAAGGTCGTCACCTGCTGCGCGACGATTCGCACGTCGTCCAGGTTGAAGGCCGCGAAGCCGCCGCCGTCGGGTCCGGTGTACTCGAACTCGAGCGTGTGTTCCAAGCCGTCGGCGTAGGCGTCGAGCACGTAGGAGTGCTGAACGTATCCGCTTCCGGCGACGGCCGGTTCGGTGAACAGCGCCAGCGGGTCGCCGTCGATCCACACCCGGAGCGTGTCGGTGAACGGCGCGGCGACGTCGCTGATCCAGAGCTGGAAGTCGAACGAGACCTCGGACGAGACCGGTAGCACGAGGGTCTGGGTCAGGGTAGCGATCTCGGTGCCGGGCTCGGTCGAGGCGCCGAACAGGGTCCAGAACTCTCCGCTGCGCGGGGCGGTGGCGCCAAGGCCGGCGCACTCGTCCACGCTGCAGACCGGCGAGCCGAAGTGGGTCGAGCTGCCGTCCCAGTGCGGGCTCGCCGGCGGCGTCCCGAGCGCGCGCTCGAAGCCGCCGTCCAGCAGGATGTTGGTCGACTCACAGCTGAGCGCGGCGGGGAGCGAAGCCGGCGCAAACGCGGCGGCGACGAGGAAGAGGGACCAGCGAAAGGGCGAACGGGAATTCATTTCGGGACTCCTCGGGCAAGTTGCACAATGGGAAAGTCAATTGCAATGAAACCTGCGGCGCTCGGGAAGCGTTGTATCTCCCAGGAGGATCTCCCCATGCACCCGAACCGCCGCGCGACGTACACCTTCGCTGCTTCCACCGCCCTGCTGGGCCTCGTGAGCTTCACCACTCCCGCCTCCGCCGGCGACTTTCGTCTGGAAAAGCGCCTGCCGATCGCAGCCGGAGGCAGTTTTGCTCTCACTTCTGAGGCCGGGGGAATCGAGGTCCGCGGCGGCGAAGGGAGCGAAGCGATTATCGTGATCACTTCGAGCCGTGAAGATTTCTCCGAACGCTACAACGTCACGTTTGCAACTCCCGGGCCCGACCGGATCGAGGTCGCGATCGAGCGCAAGTCGCGCGCAGGCTTCTCCTGGTTCAGCAACGGCAATCACCGCAGCGAGGTGACGGTTACGTTGCCGAAGAGCGTCGCCGTCGAGCTCTCGAGCTCGGGCGGCGGCGTCGTCGTCAGCGATCTCCTCGGCAAGGTCCGGGCGGAGAGCTCCGGCGGCGGCGTGGAGGCGACCCACCTCGGCGGCGGCGCGACGCTGTCGAGCAGCGGCGGCGGAATCGATGCCGCCGACATCGCGGGCGACCTCGAAGCGGGGAGCTCGGGCGGCGGCGTCGACATCCGCGACGCCCACGGTGCAGTCGTCGCCGAGAGCTCCGGCGGCGCGGTGAGCGTCGGCTTCGCCGTTGGCAACGCCAAGGGGGGCCACCTCTCCTCGTCGGGCGGCGGCGTCGCGGCGACCGTCGACCCCACCGTCGGCCTGGAGATCGACGCCAGCTCCTCGGGCGGCTCGGTCGACTGCGATCTGCCGCTCACCGTCCGCGGCCGCGTCGGCCGCGACGACGTGCGCGGAACTCTGAACGGCGGCGGCGCGGTGCTGAAGCTCCGCTCGAGCGGCGGCGGTATCGACATTCAGCCGCGCTGATCTCGCGCGGAGAGAGCGCCGGCCACGCCCGATCCCGCGGCTTCGCCAGGTTCGATCAGGTCCCCGGAGCCACCTTCTGGAGCAGCGTCGCGAATCGCGGCTCTTCCTTCAGACTGACGAGATCCTCGTCGCCTTCGATCGTCGCGCGCGGACCGAAGCCGGCGGCGATCGCCTGACCCAGGTGGTCGAGCGCCGGCTCCTTCTGCCCCGAGCGGGCATAGGCGCACGCCAGGTTGTAGTGCACGATGCGCCGATCCACTCCCACGGGAATTCCGTCCGGTCCCGCGAGAGCGCGCTCCCAGATGCCGATCGCCGTCGGCATGTCGCCGCGCAGCATCGCCGGAATGCCCAGCTGGTTGTAGATCTGCGCTGGATCGGGTCCGGCTCCCGCGCTCTCGGCGACTGCGCGCGCAAGCTCGGCGAAGCCCTCGTCGAGCTCGCCGGTGCGCACGAGGGCCTGGCCGAGGTCGCGGTGCATGCCGGGACCTTCCTCGCCGAGCGCGATGGCGCGCCGGAACTGGACGATCGCCGCCGTATCCCGGCCGTCGCGCGAGAGCACCGTCGCGAGCTTCGCCACCGCGTCGCGATCGTCGGGCCGCGCGGCGACGATCTGCTCGAGCGCGGTTGCCGCCGTTCCCCACTCCTGGCCATAGCTCGCGGTGAGCGCCTGCCGCGCGAGGTCCGGTGCCGGGCCGGGGAGAGGTGGCGCAACCAGTCGCCCGACCAGCCAGGCGACCGTCTCCTGGACCGCCCGCTGCGACTCCACCCCTTCGTCGAGCGCGTCGAAGGCGTGCGTGAGCGCCGGCGCCTCGATCATCGTCCACGGCGCCGCCTGCGTCACCGCCTGGGCGAAGAGGGTGCGCATCCCCGCCTTGAGGTTCGCGTTGTCCCGTCCGGCGAGGAGGTAGTAAACCGGCAGGTCGGTGCGCAACTCCGCAACGGGAGCCGAACCGTAATAGAGAACTGCCGCGGCGACCTCGGGCCGCGGGCTCGCATGCAGCCAGGGCAGCGCAAGACTCACGTTCGCCGAGCAGGCCCAGATGGCGATCCGCGCCGGGTCGAGGCCGAGTCCCGCGGCGTTCGAACGCAAGTGTCCCATCAGCGCCGTAAGCGACTTCCCCGCGTCCGCCGGATCGTTCTGGTACACCACGCCGGCGATGCCGTGCGCCGCAGCCAGCCGCGCCCAATCGCGATAGATCTCCCACTCCTGGAAGGGCGCGCCGGTGACGTTGACGAAGACGAGCACCGGGAGCCTCCCTTTCGCGACGGCCGCTGCCGCTCCGGTGAGGTTCGACGGCGGCCGATAGAGATCGAACCGCCGCTCGCCATCGCCGAACGGCTGCCCGGCCTCGACCTGAACGGCTGCCATCCCCGGCACCTTCCACACCACGCCATATTTCGTGACGTCGAGCGAGCCGGCGCTCGGCAGCGCCCAGAGGGCGCAAGGCGCCACCGTGGACAGAGCGGCCAGAACTCCGAGCGCCAGCGCGCCCCGGCGAATCGTGCGGATCGCGAGCCTGCCCGGAAGCGTCATCTCGAAGGTCATTTCTGGGATACGCCGGAGCCGGCGCAGGGTTGCGGGGAGGCGCTCGTCGCGGGTCCGCACGCGGACTATCGCGCGCTGCCGCCCGACCCAGACACCGCGGGCGCCGCGGGCGCCGAGGAGGGCGAAAGGGCCGGCACGCCGGCGCCGTCGAGGAGCTTGCGGAACGCCGGCGAGCGCCGGAGCGGCGCGAAAGCGGGATCGACCCGGGC
>JAYTAM010000115.1:0-9616 GCA_043737505.1 Thermoanaerobaculia bacterium | reverse complement strand
TTCTACTGGCGCAGATCGCCATCCAGGCCGTCCGTATGGACGAGGCCGAAACGTGGCTCGCGGCGGCCCACGGATTGGACGCCCGACACGGGGGCCTGTTCATTGCCCGCGGCGACCTGTTGTTGCTTCGAGGTAAGCGCGAGGCCGCCGCCGCGGCCTACCGCGAGGCTATCCGGGTGGATCCGTTCCGCTCGGCCGGGATGGCGAACCAGCGGCTGGCCGTCCTGGCTGGTACTTCTTGACCTTCGTGTACAATTACTAAAATTCTTTAGGTGAGCGAGTCGCAGCACCACTTGCCGATGAGCTGAAGGAAATTCCATTGCCAGATCTCACCCGACCGATGCGATTTGGCCCACGTCCCGAGGAGGGAACATGAAGAACTCTGTATTGATCGTCGCCGCCGTCTGTCTCGTTGGAGGAGCCGTCCAGGCCTCCGCCATCACCCCGGCCGAAGTCCGGGTCAAGAAGGCCATCTCCGACAAGATGAATGCGTCGGAGTTGGCGGCCTACAAGCAGCTGCTGGCGGATCGCTACAACGCCGGTGCGTTCGACAAGTCGTCCAACGTTCCGCCGCGCACTCCGGCCGATACCTGCACGGCCGCGACGCCGGAAGTCGGCGCGCTTCCGTACACCCCCGCCGCCGACACGACAGTGGGTGCGGTCGACAACTTCGATCTGCCTGCCGACACCACCAACCCGACCTGCGCCGTGGGCGCCAGCTGCACTGGCGCCGGCCCGGCCGGCTCGCTGCCGTTCGGAGCGATCTACACCGGTACGGGTACCGCCCCGGATCGCGCCTATCGCATCGTGACGGACGCAAACTGCACGCTGACCATCAATGCGACCCCCAGCGGCGGACAGGATCTCGCTCTCATCGTCTACCAGGCCAACTGCAGCAGCGCCTTGGCCGATTGCGCCTGCGTCGACGACACGGGTATCGGTGGTGGTGCGGAAGCGGTGACGCTGAACGCGGTGGCGGGCACCGTCTACTTCGCGGTCATCGATGGCTACTCGACTGGCGGAACCCCGCCGGGACCGTCGGGCCCGTACCAGCTCTCCGTCACCGGCACGGGTTGCGCCCTGACCCCGGTCGAGCTGGTGAACTTCGCCGTCGAAGACTGAACTCGCTGTAGCGCTGGACCCAAAGGCCTCGCCTCGGCGGGGCCTTTTCTATTTCGTCCCGGGACCCGCCGGCGAATCCACGCGTTGGAGCAAGGCAGAGAGCCGGGGGTCCGTGGCCGCGCGCAGGCGCAGCTCTGGCGCTTGCTCGATGGCTCCACGAAGCTTGCCCAGGGCGAACCGGACATCGCCGTCGGCGAGGGCGGTGAGCGCCTGCCGGTAGCGCACTTCGGCGAGGTTGCGGCGCACCACCGCATCGCGCGGGTCGAGATCGGTGGCCTCGACGAAGGCCGCTTCCGCGCGCTCGGGCTCGCCTCGCTGCAACAGCAAGGCACCGAGATTCGACCAGGCGATCGCACGCCGTGGCTGGAGCTCCAGAAGCTTCATCCACTCGGTGATGGCGGCGTCGCCCTGTCCGCTTCTCCCCAGCGCGTCGGCGAGCTCGAAGCGCGCCTCGGCTTGAAGCGGATCGAGGACGAGCATCTTCTCCAGCGGCGCGCGGGCCTCGACAACTCTGCCAAGTCGCATCAGGGTCTGGCCACTGCGTAGCAGCGCGTAGCGGTTCTCGGGCTCGCTGACCAGTACGAGATCGAAGAGCGCCAGGGCCTCGAGGGCGTCGCCCGCAGACAGCGACTCCTCGGCGAGGTCCAGCAGATCCTTCTGATGCATTCGATCCTTCGGATCGGCCAGGCCTTCGGACGGTTCACCGGCAGGAGCGTTGGTTCCGCCGACGTAGCCCAGCGAGCGCAGCGCGGCGGTGACCTCCGGATCGTCGTTCACTCCCGACTGGGCGAGCGCCGGCTTTCGCAGCTCCCGCGCGAGTTCCCGGCGCAGCTCCTCGCCGCGCGGATCGCTGCCGGCGAGGTTCGCGCTTTCGCCGGCATCCCGCGACAGGTCATAGAGCTCCGGTTTCGGTGCCTCGATCCATTTCGCCTGCGCGGTGCGCCAGGCGGTGAGCGGCGCCCAGCCGTAGCCGGTGAACGGCTGCTGGCTCTCGACCAGCGCCGGCGCCACCTCGAACGGCTGACCCTGCCAGAAGCCCTTGAGACTCGTGCCGTCGGTCTCGGGCAGGCCGGGCAGGCCGAGGAGGTCGAGGACGGTCGGAGCGACGTCGACCAGACGGGCGGCCGCCGGACTCGTCCCCGGCTGAACCCGCCCGGGCGCATGAAACAGGAGGGGCACGAGGGTCGTCGAGTCGTAGATGAAAAAGCCGTGCGTCGCTTCACCGTGCTCGCCCAGCGCTTCCCCGTGGTCAGCGGTCAGGACGAGCAGCGGCCGACGGCCGGGGAAGGTCTCCTCCAGGCCCTGACGCAGGGTCGCGATGGCGTGGTCGACCGCGGCCACCTCGCCGTCGTAGGCGCCCCGAGGCCCCGGGCGGGCAAAGCGCTCCGCCGGTTCGTAGGGCGCGTGCGGGTCGTAGAAGTGCAACCAGACGAAGTAAGGCTGAGCTGGGTCCTTCTTTTTGACGCCGCGCAGCCACTCGCGCGCCAGCGCTGTGGTGGCGCCCGCTGGGCGATCCTGCCAACGGCCGTCAGGACGGCTGGCGAGCGCGTCGTCGTAGACCTCGAAACCGCGATCCAGACCGAACATCCGGCGCAACGGGTAGCCCGAGACAAAGGCGCCGGTGCGGTAGCCGGCGGCACCCAGGCGCTCGGCGAGAGTCGGCAAGGAGCCGGAAAGGATCTGGCCGTTGTCCCGTACGCCGTGACGGCGGGGCACCAGGCCGGTCAGGATCGAGACGTGGGCGGGCAGAGTGAGGGGCACGGGCGAGACCGCAGCCGGAAAGGCGAAGCCCTCGTCAGCCAGAGCGTCGATCGCCGGCGTGGCGTTCTTGCCCGCCACCCAGCCGAGAGCGTCCGGGCGCAGCGTATCGACGGTGATCAACACGAGATCCGGCGGACCGGAGCGCCCGCAGGCCACGCTTCCCACGGCCGCCAGAAGCAGGAGCAGGCGGGCTCGCGGAAGGCCGCCCCGGATCGAGATCGACATCTGGCGATCCTAGACGAAAGAAGCCTCCTCCTGAAGGGTGTTTGTGCCAGAATGGCACTCCATGCCGCAGGATCCGCAAGTGCTTGTGATCGATGACGAAACCGGCTCCCGCGAGTCGATGGCGCTGGCCATTCAGCGCGCCGGATTCGTCGTCCGAACTTTCGATGACGCCCGTCGCGCGCTCGAGCTCCTGGAGGAGACCGATACGCCGCAGCTGGCCGTTTGCGACCTGCGGATGCAGGGGCTCGATGGCCTGGGCTTCCTCAACGAAGTGCGCAAGCGCGGGCTCGACCTGGCGGTGATTCTCGTCACCGGCTTCGGCTCCATCGAGTCGGCGGTCGAGGCGATGCGGGTCGGTGCCGACGACTACCTGACCAAACCGGTCGACCTCTACGAGCTGCGCAAGCGGGTCCTGACGCAGCTCGAGAAGCGTCAGCTCAAGGAGAAGGTCGTCGAGCTCAACCAGCAGCTCGACAAGCGGTTCGGTTTCGAGAGCATCATCGGCCGATCGGCGAAGATGGAGGCGTTGTTCGAGCAGATGCGCCTGGTGGCGCCGACCAAATCGACCGTCCTCATCATCGGCGAGAGCGGCACCGGCAAGGAGCTGGTGGCCAACGCCCTCCACCTCTCGAGCCCGCGGCGTAACGAGCGCTTCCTGGCGATCAACTGCGGCGCCATTCCGCCCGATATTCTCGAGAGCGAGCTGTTCGGTCACGAGCGTGGCTCGTTCACCGGCGCCATCGGACGGAAGATCGGCAAGTTCGAGCTGGCGCACAAGGGGACGCTGTTCCTCGACGAGATCTCCGAGCTCTATCCCGAACTGCAGGTAAAGCTCCTGCGGGTGCTCGAGGAGCGGCGCGTGATGCGGGTCGGCGGGAGCGACCTGATCGACGTCGACTTCCGGCTCATCGCGGCGACCAACAAGGATCTCGAGAAGGAGATCGCCGAGGGACGATTCCGCGAGGACCTGTTCTACCGCCTCAAGGTCGTGACCC
Source organism: Thermoanaerobaculia bacterium (assembly GCA_043737505.1). Lineage (GTDB taxonomy): Bacteria > Acidobacteriota > Thermoanaerobaculia > Multivoradales > JAGPDF01 > JAGPDF01. Next base: position 5,513 of record JAYTAM010000115.1, on the reverse strand, counting down.
TCAAGATCCCGCCGCTGCGCGAGCGGCGTGACGACATTCCGCGCCTCGCCGAGCACTATCTGAATCTGATCTGCCGCGAGCACGGACGCGAAGCCAAGCGCTTCTCGCGCGAGGCTCTGGCGGCCCTCTCCGCCTACCCGTGGCCCGGCAACGTCCGTGAACTGCGCAATGCCATCGAGTCGGTGGTGATCTTTCACCGCGGCGAGGTCGTGCGGGTGGCGGACCTGCCGCCGGAAATCCAGGCCTGCGCCGAAACCTCGGAAGCGGGCGAGGCGACTTTCGAGCTCGAGATGCCCGACACCGGCGAGCCGGCCGCGGCTGCCGAGGGCGAAAGCTACGCCCGGCGGGCGGTCGCCTCCGAGTCGGTCTACGCGACCGCGACCCCCGGCGTGCCCGTCGCAGCGGCCTCGCGTGGAATGAAGACGATGGACGAGATCGAACGCGACGCCATACTCGCGGCGCTCGACCGCACCGGCGGCCGGCGCGTGGAGGCGGCGAGGCTGCTCGCCATCGGCTTGCGCACGCTGCAGCGAAAACTCAAGGATTACAAGGATCAGGGCTACTACCAGGAGTGAACCATGGAAACCCCGGCCGACGTACTCGTCTACTTCGACAACATCAACGGCGAGGCCAAGCGCGGACGTCTGTTGACGATCTGGCCGCAGGGCTTCTACGAGGTCAACCTCCAGCTGGGAGGGGGCTTCCGCCGCTCGCTGCTGCCGATCTCGCGCACTTTCATTCTCGCCGCCGAGCCCGAGCTCGAACGCGAGGCGCTGCTGGAAGTCGAGCGCTAAGCTAGCGGGTGCCGCGCCGAATGGGGTCGCGCGGCGTCGCGTGCCAGGGCCATCGCCGCCAGCATCTCGCGGACGGCGCCGTCGAGGCCGACGATCACCGCGCGCGAGACCAGCGCGTGGCCGATGTTGAGCTCTTCCACTCTGCGGATCGAGGCGATTCCACCGACGTTCGCGGCAGTGAGGCCATGTCCTGCATAGATCCGGAAGCCGAGCGCCGCGGCCATGTCGGCCGTGCGCGCCACTTGGGCGCGGGCGCCGGCGACGAAGCCGCCGCGGGCACGGGTATAGGCATCGGTGTTGAGCTCGATGCCGCTCACCAGGCCGGCGAACGGCGCCAGCGCGTCGACCCCCTTCGGATCCGGATCGACGAAGAGCGAGACCTCGATTCCCGAGCCGCGCAGGCGCTCGGCTCCGGCGACGAGGCGCGGCAGGTGCGCGGCGACGTCGAGGCCGCCTTCGGTGGTGAGCTCTTCCGGACGTTCGGGCACCAGGGTCACCTGGTGCGGAAGGGCGAGCAGAGCGATGGCGATCATCTCGTCGCTCGCCGCCATCTCCAGGTTGAGCTTGCCGCGCACCTTGCTCCGCAGGCGTTCGAGGTCGCTGTCCTGGATGTGCCGGCGGTCGCTGCGCAGGTGGATGGTGATGCCGGAGGCTCCCGCCGCCTCGGCGACTGCCGCGGCCTCGACCGGATCCGGATAGTCGAGCAGCCGCGCCTGGCGCAGCGTCGCGACGTGATCGACGTTGACCGAGAGCTGCAGCCGATTTTCCACGGCAGAGCCCGTCGGGGCCGGTGCGCTCGTTGGGGTCGTGGCGGTCATCCTGCGACTCCGATCTCCTGGCGGATGGCGTTGGCGAGGTCGGAGGCGAGCTCGCCGATCGAAGCTTCGTCCGCTCCTTCGATCATGATTCGCGCCAGTGGCTCCGTGCCGCTGTAGCGCAGCACCAACCGGCCCTGGGATCCGAGGCCCTCCTCGACCTTCCGGGCCACCGCCGAGACACCGGCCAGCTCGGCGAACGGGGGCTTTCGGGCGACGCGGACGTTCACCAGGATCTGGGGAAAGCGCCGGAAGCCTGCGAGCTCCGTCGAGATCGTTCGGCCCGCCCGGGCTGCGGCGGCGGCGATCCGCGCCATGCGCGTCGCGGTCAGCAGGCCGTCGCCGGTGGTCGTGCAATGCAGGTCGACGAGGTGGCCGGACTGCTCGCCACCCAGGCGCAGCCCCTGATCGCGCAGCATCGAGACCACGGCACGATCGCCGACGTCGGAGCGCAAGACACCGACTCCGATCGCATCGAGCGCGCGCTCCAGCCCGAGGTTGCTCATGCTCGTGGCGACGACCTGCGGCACTCCCAGGAGGCCGCGCTGCTGCAGATCGCGCGCCCACAGGTAGAGCATCGCGTCGCCGTCGTGGAGAGCGCCGCGCTCGTCGAGCAGGAGCGCGCGATCGGCATCGCCGTCGAAAGCGAATCCGAGGTCGAAGTCGCCGGTCGCGAGACGCCCGGCCAGAGCCTCAGGATGGGTCGAGCCGCAGTCGCGGTTGATGTTGCCGCCGTCGGGCGATGCGGAGTGCAGCTCGACCTCGGCACCGAGAGCGGCGAAAAGCGTTCCCGCGAGCGCTGCCGCCGCGCCGTTGGCAGTGTCGAGAGCGATGCGCAGGCCCGAGAGCGCCTGCCGTCCGCCGCTCTCGCGGAGCAGCCAGTCGAGGTAGCGTTGGCCCGCCTCGGAGTCGGTCGCGCGCGAGCCTGGCTGGTCTGCGGCGGCGGCGGCGCGCGCGGAGCCGGGCCGGACCTCCTCGCCTTTCATCCCGCCGATCCTGGCTTCCAGCCGCTCTTCGGCCTCCTGCTCCCATTTGAAGCCGGCGCGGTCGATGAGCTTCAGTCCGTTGTCCGCGGCAGGGTTGTGACTCGCCGAGGCCACCACGCCGGCGGCGGCGGCATAGCGCGGCACCGCCCAGGCTACAGCCGGTGTGGGCAGCGTCCCGAGGTCGACGGTGCGCACCCCGGCGGATGCGAGACCCTCGGACATCCATTCGACGAGGGTCGGAGAGCTCGCGCGGGTATCGCCGCCGAGGAGCACCAGCGGAGCCTCGGGCTCGGAGTGGGCTCCGAAGAGCTCTTGCCCCAGCGCGAGCCCGATGCGGCGTACCGTCACCGCGGTCAGCGGTTCCTCGCCGAAGGGAGCGCGGATGCCGTCGGTGCCGAACAATCGCTGCGTCATCGGTTCTCCTCGCGCTCGCCCGCAGCGTTCGCAGCGGTCGCCGCGGTCGCCCCGTTGGCCGCGTTGGCCGCGCCAGGGAATTGCATCGGTACTTCGACCGTCACCACCGACGGCTGAACGATGCGGACCAGCGGATTGGGCGGCACGACGCTCACCGTCTGCCGGAAAGTGAGCGCGTGGCCATCGAGACTGATCGGGCTGGTGGTCACCGCCGAGAGGTCGGCCAGCAGCGTCTCGGGACCGCTCACCTGAACCATGTCGGGGCGCGCGATCGGCGACAACGGTTCGGCGCCGCCGGCCGGCTCGCCGACGAGCCGGGGGGTGACGCGGAGCATCCGGCTTTTCTCCCGGTCGAGCCGCAGCGGAATCGAGGTGGGCTCGATGGCGACGACTTCGAGTCCCTCCGGGCGCAGGACGTTCGTCTCGTCGAGCTGGACGTCGAGCGTGCCGGTCGCCAGCCCCGAGACCTCGATCACCACGTCGACGACGTGCGGAGCGAGCGTCCGGATCTGACCGTCGGGCCCGCGCAGCCGTACCTTCACCGTCTGGAGCGGATCGAGAATGATGATTCCCCGCGCTGGATTGTAGGTGACCGTGGCGTCGATCAGTTTCTCGCTCACCCGCTCGCGCTTGACGAACGAGGTCGAGAACCAGACCGCGACCGCGGCGAAGATCGCCAGCAGACGCAGGCCCCAGAGGTTGGTCCGCCGCCGGCTCACCGGCGCTCCCGAAGGAACGATTCGTCCTCGGCTACGAGATGGAAGTGCAGGCGCGCGTCGAGCGAGAGCTTGTCGAGATTCCGTTCGAGCTCGCCGGCGACCGCGAGCGAGATCTCGCCGCTCTCCTCGGAGACGACGAGGGCGAGCGCGTCGGTCTCTTCGCTGATGCCCAGAGCCGCCCGGTGACGTGATCCGTGCTCCTTCGAGAGCTCGGGGTTGGCGGTGAGCGGGAGGAAACACGAGGCTGCCGCGACGCGCTCGGCCTGGATCACGATGGCACCGTCGTGGAGCGGCGCGTCACGAGTGAAGATGCTGACCAGGAGATCGAAGGAGATTCGCGCGTCGAGCGGAATGCCGTTCTCGACATAGGTACGCAGGCCTTCCTTGCGCTCGAATACGATCAGCGCGCCGGTGCGGCGCTCGGCGAGCGTCATGGCGGCGAGTACGACGTCGTGCAGGTAGGCGTCCGTCCGGCGCGGCGCCACGCCGAAGAACGGGCCGCGGCCGAAACGCGCCAAGGCCCGCCGGATCTCGGGCTGAAAGAGCACCACCAGCGCGAACGGCAGGACGATCAGGAACCTCTGGATCAGGGTCTCGAGCGCGACCAGGTTCGCCCAGCGGGCCAGGTACCAGGTCGCCGCCACGAAGGCGAGTCCGGCGAGAATCTGCACCGAGCGCGTGCCGCGGATCAGCAGCAGCAGGTTATAGAAGACGATCGCGACGATGGTGACGTCGAGGAGATCCTGCCAGGTGAGGAGCTCGAGGAAGTCGCCGACGTTCACACCTTGGCTCCTCGCGAGGAGAGGACATCGGTGGCCGCATCGATCGCATCGATCGCTGCCCAGGCGGCGAGGAACTTCCGCGTCGCCAAAACGTCGTGTACGCGCAGGATCGAGGCTCCGCCAGCGGCCGCCCAGCCGGCGGCGGCCAGGCTCTCCGGCAGTCGCCCGGACGGCGACGCATCGCCGGTGATCTCGCCGAGAAAGCTCTTGCGGCTCGCTCCGACGAGGAACGGCCGGCCGAGCGCGCCGAGCTCTGCGAGACGGCGGAGGAGCTCCAGGTTCTGCCGGCCCCGGGCGGCGAAGCCGAGGCCGGGGTCGAGCACGAGCTGTGTGCGCTCACAGCCGGCGTCGAGCGCCCGGGCGAGTGCCGAGGCGAGTCCGAGGCGAACCTCGTCCATCAGGTCCCGGGTCGGCGACGGCAAGGGCGATTCGAAGTGGTCGCCGGAGAAGATGCCGCGATGGTGCATCAGCACGACCGGACAACCCGACGCTGCGGCGACCGCGGCGGTCGCCGGGTCCTCGAGCCCCGATACGTCGTTGAGGAGATCCGCTCCCTCGTCGAGCGCCGCTTTCAGAACCTCGGCCTTGCGGCTGTCGACCGAAATGGGAACCGCGCTCTGCCGGCGGATGCCGGCGAGCACCGGCAGCAGCCGTGCGAGCTCCTCCCGGCTGTCGACCGGGCTCGCCCCCGCACCGTAGGTCCGGCCGGCGGGGCGGGTGGACTCCGCACCCAGATCCAGAAGATCGGCCCCCTCGTCGACCAGGCGGAGCCCGTGGGCGATGGCGAGCGCCGGGTCGAGAAAGGCGCCGCCGTCACTGAACGAGTCGGGGGTGATGTTGACCACTCCCATGAGGAGGGGCCGATGCGGCACGAGCTCCATCGCCTGCCCACGCGCGAGGGTGAGCCGGAACGGAGGGGCTGGGGCGAGCTGGGCGATCATCTTCCGGGCGCGACTCTCTCGTGCTCCAGTTTAACGGAGAGTTGCAGGGAGCAGCAGGCGCC
>JAYTAM010000114.1:0-4191 GCA_043737505.1 Thermoanaerobaculia bacterium | reverse complement strand
GGCACCGGATCGACGGTCTCTTCGAGTCGGGCGGGCAGGAGCAGTTCTACCTCGAGAGCCAGGCGGCGCTCGCCATTCCGGGAGAGGCGGCGTCGATGGTGGTGCACTGTTCGACCCAGAACCCGACCGAGATCCAGAAGGTGGTCGCCGAAGCGCTCGGCTGGCGGCAGAACCAGGTGGTCTGCATCTGTCAGCGGATGGGCGGCGCGTTTGGCGGCAAGGAGACGCAGGCTGCGCTGCCGGCGGTCTTCGCGGCATTGGCAGCCTGGAAGTGCGGCCGCCCGGTGCGCATCGTCTACACCAAGGACGAGGATATGCAGCTCACCGGCAAGCGTCATCCGGTGCGCACCGCCTACTCCGTCGGCTGCGACGAAACGGGCCGGATCGTCGCCGCCGAGTTCGTCGTGCGCTCGAACGGCGGGGCCTACGCAGACCTCTCGACCGCGGTGCTCGAGCGCACCATGCTCCATCTCGATAACGCCTACTTCCTGCCGCACGTCGCGATCACCGCCCGCGCCTGCCGGACCAACCTGCCGCCGAATACGGCGTTCCGCGGCTTCGGCGGGCCGCAGGCGATGGCGGTCATCGAGAACGTGATGGAGGAGCTTGCCCTCACCCTCGGACTCGACGCGCTCGACGTGCGGCGGGCGAATCTCTACGGCGCCCCGCAAGGCGGTCGCGCGGTCACGCCGTACGGCCAGCAGCTCGCCCAGAACCGGCTGCCCGAGATCTTCGACCGGCTGGAGGCGAGCTCCGGCTATCGCGAGCGGCGAGGACGCTGCGAAGCGTCGAACCGGAGCCGGCCGATCGCCATCTCGGGCGTCGCCCTGGTGCCGGTGAAGTTCGGCATCTCGTTCACCAACAAGGCGCTCAATCAGGCGAACGCCCTGGTCAACGTCTACACCGACGGCACCGTCCAGGTGTCGACCGGCGCCACCGAGATGGGCCAGGGCGTCAACACCAAGCTGGCGCTGGTCGTCGCCGCCGAGCTCGGCATTCCCTACGAGCACGTCGTCGTCATGCCGACCTCGACCGAGAAGAACAACAACACCTCGCCGACCGCCGCTTCGGCGTCCGCCGACCTGAACGGCCGCGCTGCCATCGACGCCTGCCGGCAGATTCGCGCGCGTCTGGTGGAGTTCGCCGCCGATCTGTTCGCCGACCCCGCCCACACCTCGGGCGGGCGTTCGCGCTCGCCGACCGCCGTCCGCTTCGCCGACGGCCGGTGTTGGGACGAGCGTGCGCCGGATTCGACCGGCCTGTCGTTCGCCGAGCTCGCGCACCGCGCGCGGATCGAACGGGTCGACCTCGGTGCGCGCGGCTTCTTCGCCACGCCCGACATCGGTTTCGATCGCGAGACCGGGCAAGGTACGCCGTTCGCCTACTACACGACCGGCGCCTGCGTCGCCGAGGTCACCCTCGACCGCCTGCTTGGCACGCTCACGATCGATCGCCTCGACGTTCTGATGGACATCGGACAGCCGATTCACCGCGGCATCGAGCTCGGGCAGATCTACGGCGGCCTGGTCCAGGGCATCGGCTGGGTGACAGCAGAGGAGCTGGTCTACGACCAGCGCGGCTTTCTGCTCGCGCACTCGCCGACGACCTACAAGATTCCAAACCTCACCGACGTGCCTCCGGAGTTCCACGTCGCGCTGCTCGAGAGCGACGGCCTGCCGCAGCTTTTGCGCAGCACCAAAGCGGTCGGCGAGCCACCGCTCATGCTCGGAATCGCCGTCTGGTGCGCGGTCAAGAACGCGCTTTCGTTTGCCGGTGATGAGGATGAGGGGGGCCTGCGCCCGATCCCCGATCTCAAGCTGCCGGCGACCCACGAAGCGATCGCGCTCGCCGCTGCGGAGCTCAGCGGCCGTTTCGGCGCGTAGTTCCCCTTCTGCTTCAGTAGCTGATCTTGTCCGCCTTGGTCCGCCAGAGCTCGAACACCGCGCGCGCCTCGGCGAGCTCGACATGCTCGGCGGGCAGAGTCTGGCGGTCGAGCGGCAGGGCGATCTGGGTGTAGAACTCGGCGTCGTCGAAACCGATAGCCGCCGCATCGGCGCGGCTGTTGGCGAAGACCAGCCGGTCGAGGCGCGCCCAGTAGATCGCAGCGAGGCACATCGGGCACGGTTCGCAGCTCGAATAGATCGTCGCGCCGGTGAGCTCGAAACGCCCTAGGCGCTCGCAGGCGGCGCGAATCGCCACGACCTCCGCGTGCGCGGTGGGATCGAGGGTCGAGGTGACGCGGTTCCAGCCCTCGCCGATGATCTCGCCATTCCGCGCGATCACCGCCCCGAACGGCCCGCCCTCGCCGGCGAGCATCCTCTCGCGCGACAGCTCTACCGCCCGGCGCAGGTGCCTGAGGTCGAGCTCGCGGTCGAAAGGCGGCAGATTCATCGTCCGATTCTGCACCAATCCTAGTCCCGGAGCGTCACGACGGTTGCGCCGTTGCCGCCTTCGTTCGGGGCACCGGGTCGCGCGGCGACGACCGCCGGGTGTTTGCGCAGCCGCTCGCGCACCGCCTCGCGCAGCCGACCCGAGCCGTGGCCGTGGACGATGCGGACCTCGCTCCTGCCCGAGAGCATCGCCTGATCGAGGAAGCCGTCCATCTCCTCGAGCGCCGGCTCGACGCGCTGGCCGATCAGATGTAGCTCCTGCGCGACCGGTGCGCGATCGACATCGCTCCCTGAAGACCTGCGGACGACGTGCCCTTTCGCCGGTCCCGGCGGCGCGGCCTCGACGACGAGGTCGGCCACTGCAAGGCGCAGGCGCTTGCCGTTCGACAGCACCTCGGCCTTGTCGCCGGTGAGCTTCTCGACCACACCCCGCCAGCCGAGGCCGGCGTGCCGCACCTGCGCGCCGATCGCCAGGGGGAGGTGGGAACGGGCGCCGTCGTCCTCTTCGACCCGGGGAGCGTCCGCGAAAAGGGTCGCCACCGCCTGCTGCGCCACGCTCCGCTTGCGCCCGGCGGCGAGCTCGGCGCGGATCTTCTCGGCCGTGCCGGAGAGCTCTCGCGTCACGCGCTCGCGGAACTCGGCGAGCTCCCGCCGCACCCGCGCGCCGAGGCTCCGGCGCTCGGCCTCGAGCTCGGCGCGTTCGCGTTCCAAACGTTCCCCGGCGAGCTCTGTGTCGGCGCGAGCGGCGCGAGCTTGCTCTGACTCCGCGGAAAGCCGCTCGCGCGTCGCTTCGAGCTCGGCCAGCAGGCGGCGGAGATCGCGATGCTCGTCGCCGAGGAGGGCTTCGGCGCGCGCGATCCACTCCGCCGGCAGCGCCATGCGCCGCGCCAGGGCGAGAGCCTCGCTGCCGCCGGGCGAACCGGGCAGAAGCCTGAAGGTCGGCCGCCCGGTCGAGGGCTCGAATTCCATCGCCGCGCAGGCGGCTCCAGGAAGCTCCATCGCCGCCGCCGCGAGGCCGGTGAGGTGGGTGGTGATGAGCGCCAGACCACCGCGCTCGACGAGGGTCTCGAGAAGCGCCACCGCGAGTGCCGTGCCCTCCTCGGGATCGGTGCCGGAACCCAGCTCGTCGAGCAACGCGAAGCTCTGCGGACCTGCGGCGCGATAGGCCTCGGCCAGGCGCGCGAGGCGTCCGGAAAAGGTGGAGCGGTCGGCGAGGAGATCCTGTTCGTCGCCCACCGTCGCCACGAGACTGGAGAGAAACGGCACCTCGCTCGCCGGCGCCGCCGGGATCGGCAGGCCGGCCTGCGCCGCGAGGGCCAGGAGACCGAGGGTCTTCAGGGCCACGGTCTTGCCGCCGGCGTTGGGGCCGGTGATGACCAGCGCGCGGCGCTCCGCCGTGAGCTCGACAGTCAACGGCTCGACCGCGCCTTCATGACCGCGGGCGCCGAGCACGCGCTCGCGGCGCCGGGCAAGCCGCGGATCGAGCAGTGGGTGACGAGCCGACACCAGGCGCAATCGCCCCGGCGGCGCGAGCACCGGAAGATGAGCGTCGATCTCGCGCGCCAGGCGATGGGCCGCTTCGAGGGCGTCGAGGTCGCCGACGAGCCCGGCGATCGCGCGCACCAGTGGGATCTCGCCGGCGAGCTCGCGCAAGAGCTCATTGAGCAGGCGGTGGCGCTCACCCTCGAGCTCGTCGACGGCACCCTGCAGGGTGTTGTTCTCTTCGACCACTTCGAGGGGTTCGAAGTAGAGGCTCTTGCCGGTCGCCGACCGCCCGTGCACGAGCCCGGCGAGCTTGCCG
>JAYTAM010000113.1:0-9689 GCA_043737505.1 Thermoanaerobaculia bacterium | reverse complement strand
ACCGCCGACGCCTTCGCCCGGTTGACCCACGGCGAGATCGCCGCGGCCATCGCCATCGAAGTCTCCGCTGGCGAGCGCAAAGCCGAAGCGGTCTCCTGCCTGATCGTATGCGCTGGAGCCGAAGATCCCGCTCTGTCGGAGGTGCTGCGTTCGCGCGTGGTTGAACCACGTTCCCGATGCCGTACCGTAGAGCACGGAGATCTCGCCGGCGTCGGTGCCGACGCCCCCGGCTCCGAGGTCCTCGAACGGCGCGCCGATCACGAGGTCGTCGACCGGCCGCCCGAAGTTCAGGTCGCCGTCGAAGTTGCCCACCGCGAGAGCACTGCCGAAGCGATCGCCCGCCTCACTGGAGCCGCCGCCCACGAGATCGCCCTGCAACCAGATGGCGTTGTTCGCGAATTGCAGACTGAGCTCGCTCCCCAAGACCACCTGCACAGCGCCCGTGGCCTCCTCTCCGGGAATGCCGATTGCCAGATCGTCAAAGCCGTCGCCGTTGAAGTCGCCGGTGGCGACCGCCGCGCCGAAGTCATCGTCGATTTCCGGCCAGTCGTGGATACCGTCGCTGTCTTGCGAGAGGAAGAGTTCGTCCACAGGCACCAGCCCGCCGAAGTGGCCATGCAGAACCCATACGCTGCCCGAGGGCCACAGGAATCCGTCCAGGAAGACACCGTGATCCCGAGGAACTCCGATCGCCAGGTCGTCATAGAAATCCGCGTTGAAGTTCCCCACCGCCAACGCTTCGCCCGTCCGGTCGCCCGGGTGGCTGCCGAACGTGTGTTGCTTCAGGTGATGCTCGCCTGCCGGTTGGATGCCGCTTGTCTGGCCGTAATGAATCTCGACAGCACCGGTGTTTTCGTACTGCTCCGTTCCCGAATCCCACTGGCGATCGCCCGGGACGCCGATGGCGAGGTCATCGATGCCGTCGCCGTTGAAGTCGCCCGCGGCCAGCGCATAGCCGTATAGATCGTCGACTTCCGGTGGATTGAGGCTGCCGGCCGCGAACTGCGAGAGGACCGTGTCGGCCAGTCCACCGGCCAGCCCGCGCCCGACGACGCCATAGCGGACGACGACCGAGCCGCAATCGGTGACTCCGCTGCCGACGAACCCGTCGTCGAACGGCATGCCGGTGGCGAGATCCTCCGCGCCGTCGCCGTTGAAATCGCCGCTGGCGAGCGCCCAGCCGAAGCGGTCGCCTGTTTCCGGCGTGTAGAAAAGGAGGTCCTCGTTCTGGAACCCCTGCGCTCGGACGGACGAGAGGCCGATAGCGGCTTGCGCCTCGAGGGCGGAAGCTGCGAGGGCGAAGAGTACGAGCGCGGCGTGGCTGCTCCTGCGGAAGACGACTGCGCGGCGAGCGGGGAAGAGGTTCATATCTGACTTCGCGCAAGGCGAAGCTCGCAGGGATCATCCGCGAGAGCGCTCGACGAGCGTCGTCACTTCAGGCGCACCGGATGCTCGCTTTCTACGGCGCATTTACGCCTCGAGGCATGTCTTGGAGAGGCCGTTGCGTTGGTGGAAAGAAATGGACAAAAGTGGAACTCTCTTGTACATTGACAAGGCAATCCTTCTATTCAATGGGGCAGAAGATGTTTCGCGGCAGCACGGTAGCCACAATCGATGACAAAGGGCGTCTGAAAGTCCCGACGGATTTCAGGCGGGCGCTGGAGGACCGCTTCGGCGCCGAGTTCTTCATCACCTCGGTTTCGGGGGACCACGCTCTGGTCTACCCGGTGCCGGTGTGGGAAGAGATCGAGTCCCGGCTCGCCACCCTGCCATCGACCGACCGCATCAAGGAGCGCTACCTCGAGCGCGTGAGCTATTTCGGGCAGCAGTCGCGTCTCGACGGCCAGGGTCGGCTGCTCATGCCGACGATCCTGCGCTCGTCCGCCACCATGGCGGGAGAAGTGGTGGTCTCCGCGCGTATCGATCATCTCGTGGTGTGGAATCGCGAGCGCTTCGAGAAGCGGCTCACCGAGAATCCGTTCACCGACGAGGACTTCTCGTTGTTGTCGGAGCGGGGAATCTGAGCGCGCATGCGCCCGACTCTGCTGCGGCACGTCACCTGCCCGTGCTCCTCGAAGAAACCCTGCTCTGGCTCGCGCCGGAGCGCGGCGGACTCTTCGTCGACTGCACGCTCGGGCTCGGCGGTCACGCGCACGCCCTGCTCAGCCGATTTCCCGCGGCTCGCCTTCTCGGCATCGACCGCGATCCGCGGGCGCTCGCTCTCGCGCGCGAGCGGTTGGCGGAGTTCGGCGCTCGCGCGCGATGCGTCGAGGGCAACTTCAGCGACATCGCCGCGCTCTGCACCGAGCACGGCGACGAGCCGACGCCCGTGGGTATCTACGCCGATCTCGGAATGTCGTCGCTTCAGCTCGACGACCCCGAGCGCGGCTTCAGCTTTCAGCGACTGGGACCGCTCGACATGCGGATGGGGACGTCCGGTCCCACCGCTTTCGAGCTGGTGAATTTTGCGATGGAGGAAAATTTGGAAGAGATCTTTCGAGAGTTCGGAGAAGAGCCCGAGGCGCGGCGGGTGGCTCGCGCTGTCGTCGCGGAACGCCGCGTGACTCCGATCGACACGACGGTCGCCCTGGCCAGCGTCGTGCGCCGCGCGAAGCGCAGCGGGCGGGGCGGCGGAGAGCGTATCGACCCCGCGACGCGGGTCTTCCAGGCGCTGCGTCTGGCGGTGAATGAGGAGCTCCAGGCGGCGGAGGCGCTCGTCGATCAGGCTGTCCGCCTGCTCGACAGCGACGGCCGGCTGGTCATCATCTCGTTTCACAGCCTCGAGGACCGGATCGTCAAGAACCGCTTCCGGACTCTGGCGCGCGGCGAGGTCGACCAGACGACCGGCCGTACCCATTCGGAAACGCGGGTGCTCGAGGTGCTGACCAAGAAGCCGGTGCGCCCGGGCGACGCCGAGGTGCAGTTCAATCCGCGGAGTCGTTCGGCACGGCTGCGGGCGGCGCGGAGACTCTGAGCGATTGCGAAACGCCTACACCGTCCACCGGCCGGTCATCAACGCGTATCTCGTCCGGGAACGCGACCGCCGGAGGCTGCGTGAGTTGGCGCTCGTGCTGCTGGCCGTCTTTCCTCTCGCCCTGGGTCTCATGAGCTACACCTGGCTCCAGCTCGAGTCGCTGCGCGTCGGCTATCGCATCGAGACGCTGGAGCGGCGGACGCACCAGCTGAAGCAGATCGAACGTCAGCTGCGCCTCGAGTCGGCCTATCTGGCGAATCCCGAACGTCTCGCCACCCGCGCCAAGGAAGAGCTCGGTCTCGAAGCGCCGAGGCTCGCGCAGGTGATCTTCCGCGAGGAGATGGAGTGAGAAGCCGGCTGTTCTTCATCCTCGCTCTCATCGCGCTCTGGATCGGCGCGATCGCCGGTCGCCTGTACCACCTGCAAGTGAATCGCTATGACGAGTTTGCGCGCCGCGCCGAGCGCCAGCAGCAGCGCGTCATCGAGCTCGATCCGCCGCGGGGCACGATCTATGACGCGCGCGGCCGGGAGCTCGCGGTGTCGGTCGAAGTCGAATCGGCGTTCGCGGTGCCGCGCGAAGTGGGAAATACGCGCTCCGCGGCGACGGCTCTGGCGCGCGTGCTCGAGGTCGACGGTGGAAAGCTCGAGCGCCTGCTCGGCGCCGATCGCGAGTTCGTCTGGGTGGCGCGCAAGCTCGATCCGCCGCAGGCGCGGCGCGTCAAGGAGCTCCGGTTGCCGGGGATCTATTTCCTCGAGGAGTCGAAGCGCTACTACCCGCTGCGCGAGGTCGGAGCGCACACGCTGGGCTACGTCGGCACCGACAACCACGGACTTGCCGGGCTCGAGGCGATGTACGACCGGGTGGTGGCGGGCAAGCCCGGCCGGCGCACGGTGCTGCGCGACGCCCGCCAGGGGATGGCGGTGCCGGCCAATCTACCCTCGGCGGCGCCCGTGCCGGGCAACGACCTCTACCTGACATTGGATGCGGCGCTGCAGCAGATCGCCGAGCGCGAGCTGGCAAAGGCGGTCGAGACCCTGCGGCCGCAGAGCGGCAGCGTCGTGCTGCTCGATCCCGCGACGGGGGCCGTGCTGGCGCTCGCCTCCTGGCCGACTTTCGACCCCAACAAGTTCGCGACCGCGACCGATGAGCAGCGCCGTAATCGCCCCGTGAGCGACGCCTATGAGCCGGGCTCGACGTTCAAGATGGTGACGGCCGCTGCGGCGCTCGAAGAGGGGTTGATCGATCCGGACGAGACTCTCGACTGCGAGATGGGCGGCATCTCCCTCGCCGGAGTGCGTATCGCCGATCACAAGCCGTTCGGGGCGTTGACCTTTCGCGAAGTCATCGCCAAGTCGTCGAACGTCGGTACGATCAAGACTTCGCTCCGGCTCTCGAACGCGAGTTTCTACGCCGTGATCCGCGCCTTCGGCTTCGGCCGGACTTCCGGTATCGACCTGCCGGGCGAAAGCCCCGGCCTGCTGATGCCGGTGTCGCGGTGGCCCGGGCTCGCCAAGGCCTACATCTCCTTCGGCCAGGGGATTTCGATCACCCCGCTCCAGCTCGCTCTCGCATTCGGCACGATCGCCAACGGCGGGCGCCTCCTCGAGCCGTATCTCGTGCGCCAGGCGGGCAGCGGGCCGTCGGCGAAGCTGCTGCACGCGGAGCCGGTGGAGCGGGGACGACCGGTCTCTTCGAAGACGCTCGCGGTGGTCGCAGAGCTCCTGGCCGGAGTGACGGCCGAAGGCGGCACCGGCCAGGCTGCGGTCGTCGCGGGTTACCCGGTGGCCGGCAAGACCGGCACCGCGCAGAAGGCCGAACCGGGCAAGGGCTACCTTGCCAACGAGTTCGTGGCGAGCTTCGCCGGCTACGCTCCGACAGCGCATCCGGCGATCGTCGCGGTGGTGGTGATCGACGATCCGCGGGGCACCTACCACGGCGGCGAGGCGGCGGCGCCGGTCTTCGCGGCGATCGCGCAGCAGGCGCTGCTGTATCTGAATGTGCGGCCGGAACGGGAACGGCCGGAGCGCTGGCCGGGCGAGCCCGCGCCTCCCTCCGGCGATGGAATCGACGACACCAGCGAGCCGGCAAACCCTTTGTCGCAACCGCGGCCCGAGCTGGGCATCGTAACCGCCAGCATCGAGGCGGGAGAGCCGCCGACCGCAATCCTGCCGGAGGGATCGCTGCCGGATCTGGCCGGCATGACCGCACGCCAGGCGCTGGCGGCGACCGCCGATCTCCGGCTCTATCCGAGCCTGCGCGGCGCCGGCGTAGTGCAGCGCCAGGAGCCGCCGCCGGGCTCTCCGATGCCACCGCCGGGATCGCGCGTCGAGCTCTACCTCGGAAGCGGGGCCGGCGGATGAAGCTCTCGGCGCTCCTCAGGGATGCAGCTGTTTCAGGAGACCTCGGGACGGACCCCGAGGTCTTCGGCGTTCGTCACGACTCGCGCGCCGTCGAGCCGGGCGAGCTGTTCGTCACCTGGAGCGGCGCGAAGTTCGACGGCCGGCTGTTCGCCGGTCAGGCCGTCGAGCGCGGCGCCGTTGCGGTGCTCGCCGACCGGCCGCGCCCGGCGGAGGTCTCGCAGGCGATTCCCTGGCTCGAGTCCGCGGATCCCCGGGCGCTCCTCGGCGACCTGGCCGCGCCGCTCTACGGGCACCCGGAGCGCGCGCTCACCCTGGTGGGCGTGACCGGTACGAACGGAAAGTCCACCGTTGTCGAACTCTGCGCCAACATGCTCGAGGCGGCGGGGCTGCCCTGCGGAAGGATCGGAACGCTCGGATATCACTTCGCGGGCGCCGATCTCGAGAGTGGCGCCGCCGCGGGCCCCTCCGGACGCACCACGCCCGAGGCCTCGGATCTCTTCCGGTTGCTCGCCGCGATGCGCGACCGCGGAGCGCGCGCGGTGGCGATGGAGGTTTCGTCGCACGCCCTGGTTCAGGGCCGGGTCAAGGGGGCGCAGTTCGACGTCGCCCTGTTCACCAACCTGACCCGCGATCATCTCGACTTCCACGGCGACCTCGAGACTTACTTCGGCGCCAAGCGCCGTCTGTTCGACGCGCTCAAACCCGACGGCACGGGTGTCACGAACCTCGATGACACCTACGGCAGGCGGCTCGCGGACGAGCGCGGACTGACCTGCCACTTCGGTTCCACCGGCTCGGGAGCCGCGGTGCGCCCGGCCGGGGTCGACCTGGACGGCGAGGGAATGCGCGGCGCGCTCCTCACGCCGCGCGGCCAGGTGGCCTTCCGGTCACCGCTCCTCGGGCGCTACAACCTCGCGAACCTGCTCGCCGCAACGGCGGTCGCGGAGGCGCTCGAGCTTCCCCTCGACGCCGTCGGTCGAGGAATCGAGGCGACGCGGCCGCTCGCCGGACGGATGGACGCCGTGCGGGCGGGACAGTCGTTTCTGGCGGTCATCGACTACGCCCACACCGACGCCGCTCTGGCGGCGGCGATCCGTTCGCTGCGCGAGCTCACCGGCACCAAGGTCGTGGTCGTTTTCGGCTGCGGCGGCGACCGCGATCCGGGAAAGCGGCCGATGATGGGCAAAGTCGCCGGCGATCTCGCCGATCTGCCGATCGCCACCTCCGACAATCCGCGCAGCGAGGATCCGCTGGCGATACTCGGCGCGGTCGAGCAGGGTCTCAAGGCGAGCACCAACCGCAACTACCGCATCGTGCCTGACCGCCGTGAGGCGATCCGGCGCGCGGTGACGGTGGCGATGGGCGGTGGATGGTCGGTCCTGGTCGCCGGCAAGGGGCACGAGAACGAGCAGATCGTCGGCAACCAGCGGCTCCCGTTCTCCGATCGCAACGAGCTCGAGCGTGCCATCGCCGAACAGCGCGGCTCCGACGCGCGTGGCTCCGAGGCGCGCGGTTAGATGCTCTACCATCTGCTCTATCCGCTGCACGAGCAGTACGCGCTGTTCAACGTATTTCGCTACATCACCTTCCGGACCGCGGGCGCGATCGTCACGGCGACCCTGCTGGCGCTGCTGCTCGGCCCGCGCTTCATCGCCACCCTGCGGCGCCTGTCGGTGGGTCAGAACATCCGCGAGGTGGGGCCGCAGAGCCATCAGGCCAAGGCGGGGACGCCGACGATGGGCGGGTTGCTGATTCTCTTCACGCTCGTCGTGCCGACTCTGCTGTGGGCGAACCTCGGAAATCTCTACGTCTGGATCGCGATCGGCGTGACGGTCGGCTTCGGCACGATCGGCTTCGTCGATGACTTTCTGAAAGTGCGCCGGCGGCGCAGTCTGGGGCTCACGGCGCGCGCCAAGTTTCTCCTGCAGGTGGGCGTCGCGACCCTCGCCGGAGTGCTGCTGCGGGTGATGCCGATCGAAGGCGCCTTCGCGCCGACGCTCACCTTTCCCTTCTTCAAGGACCTGGTGATCAACCTCGGCCTGCTTTACATCCCGTTCGTGGTCTTCGTACTCGTCGGAGCGTCGAACGCGGTCAACCTGACCGACGGCCTCGACGGCCTGGCGATCGGCGCGACGCTGATCGCGGCGGCGACCTACGCGATCTTCACCTACGTCGCGGGCAATCGCGTCGTCGCGCAGTACCTCCAGGTCGCCTACGTGCCGGGGGTCGGCGAGGTCACCGTCTTCTGCGGCGCTCTGGTCGGAGCTTCGATCGGCTTCCTGTGGTGGAACGCCTACCCCGCCGAGGTCTTCATGGGCGACGTCGGCTCGCTCGCGCTCGGCGGCGCGATCGGCACCGTGGCCGTCCTCGCCAAGCAGGAGCTGCTGCTCGTCGTGGTGGGTGGCCTGTTCGTCATCGAAGCCCTGTCGGTCATTCTCCAGGTGGGCTCCTTCAAGCTGCGCGGCAAGCGGATCTTCCGCATGGCCCCGATCCACCATCACTTCGAGCTCGGCGGCTGGGCGGAACCGAAGATCATCGTTCGCTTCTGGATCGTCGCCGTGATGTTCGCTTTCATCGCCCTCTCGACGCTCAAACTGCGATGACGGCACGAGAGTTCGATCCCGTCCGCCTCGAGCGCGTCTTCGTCCTCGGCCTCGGCCTGTCCGGGTCCGCCGCGACGCGCCTCCTGCGCCAGCGCGGCGTCGGCGTCGTGGCGAGCGACCGGCGGAGTGCCGCAGAGCTCGACGCGGACGATTGGCTGCACGATCCGGGTGTCGAGCTGCGCCTCGCCGATCGCTCGGGCGAGCTGCCCGGCGGGCTCGACGCCCTGGTGGTGAGCCCCGGGGTCGGCCTCGACCATCCGTTGCTGCGCCGCGCAGGCGAGCTCGACGTCCCGGTCGTCGCCGAGGTCGAGCTCGCGGGCGCGTACCTCGACGCCGAGGCCACGGTGGTCGGCATCACCGGCAGCAACGGCAAGTCGACGACCACCGCCATGACCGGAGCGCTCCTCGCCGGCGCCGGTTTCGCGGTCGAGGTGTGCGGCAATATCGGCCGGCCGCTCGCTTCGGTCGTCGACGGGCCGCCGGGGCGAGTGTTCGTCGTCGAGCTGTCGAGCTTCCAGCTCGAGACCATCGTGCACTTCAGGCCGCGCGCCGCGGCGCTGCTCAACCTCTCCCCTGACCACCTCGATCGGCATGGCGACCTCGCCGGGTATCTGGCGGCGAAGCGGCGCATCTTCCTCAACCAGGGGCCCGACGACGTCGCGGTGCTCAATGCCGACGAGACCGAAGTGGCGGAAAGCCCGACGGCAGCTCGCCGGCGCTACTTCTCGAGCACGGCCGGTTCAGGTACAGATACACGGGCCGGTTGCAGCCTGATCGGCGAGCAGGTCGTCGACAGCGAGGGCGAGATGCTCTTCGCCCGCAGCGACCTCCGTCTGCCCGGCCTGCAGAACGTAGAGAACGCGATGGCCGCGGCGCTCCTCGCCCGTGCCGTCGGCGCGCCGGCGGCGGCGATCGCCCCCGCCCTCGCCGCCTTCCGCGGACTGCCCCATCGCGTCGAGCGCGTGGCCGAGATGGCCGGCGTGGTGTTCGTGGACGACTCCAAGGGAACCAACGTTGCGGCGACCGCGCGCTCGCTCGAAGGCTTCGCCGATGCGAGCGTCCACGTCATTCTCGGCGGACGCAACAAGGGGGCCGACTTCCGGTTCCTGCGCGAGATCGTGGCGCGGAAGGCGCTCTGCGCCTATCTGATCGGCGAGTCGGCGGAGGAGCTCGACCGTGCGCTCGCCGGCGCAGTCTCCTGCGAACGCTCCGGAACGCTCGCGGTGGCCGTGGGTCAGGCCGCCGCGGCTGCCCGCCGCGGAGAGACAGTGCTGCTCTCGCCGGCCTGCGCGAGCTTCGACCAGTTCCGCGACTATGCCGACCGCGGACGGCAGTTCGCGGCCCTGGCCCGCGGCCTCGCGCTACCGGGAGCGAGTGACTGATGGCGAAGAAACTGGCTTACGACCGGGTGCTGTTCACCACCGTCATGCTGCTCGTCGGCCTCGGGCTGGTGATGGTCTATTCGGCGAGCAGCGCGATCGCGCGCGGACGTGGCGCGGCGATCAACCCGTTCCTGGTGCGGCAGGCGGCGGCGGCAGCGCTGGGCTTCCTGATCATGGCGATCGTGATGCACATCGACTACAGAAAGCTCCGCGACCGACGGGTGGTGTACGCGCTGGTCGCGGGGGTCCTCCTCCTGCTCGTCGTGGTGCTGTTCGCGCCGCAGCTCAACGCAACGCGGCGGTGGCTGTTCATCGCCGGAATCTCGGTGCAGCCTTCGGAGCTCTCGAAGCTCGCGCTGGTGCCGTTCC
>JAYTAM010000112.1:0-9701 GCA_043737505.1 Thermoanaerobaculia bacterium | reverse complement strand
CCTCGTCCTCCACCACCAGAAGGGTCTCGCCGTGGCCTTCGATACCCGAGGGCTCGCTCGAGGGCGAGCTCACCGCGGCCCCCGTCGACAGGCTCGGCAGGAGGATGCGAAACGTCGAGCCCTTACCGGCGACGCTCTCGGCGGTGACGTAGCCGCCACTCTGGGTGACGATGCCGTAGACCGTCGCCAGGCCCAGGCCGGTCCCCTTGCCCTTCTCCTTGGTGGTGAAGAACGGCTCGAAGATGTGTCCCAGCGTCTGCGCGTCCATGCCGACGCCGCCGTCCGAGACCGCAAGGACGGAGTACCTGCCGGCGGGAATCTCGGCGCTTTCGGGAGGCGGCGGCGCGCCCTCGCTCCGGTCGCTCCGGTCGCTCCGGTCGCTCCGGTCGCTCCGGTCGCTCCGGTCGCTCCGATCGCTCCGATCGATGACCAGCATCGAGGTGGCGATGAGAATGGTGCCGCCGGCGGGCATGGCGTCCCGGGCGTTGACGGCGAGGTTGATCAACACCTGGTGGATCTGACCTTCGTCGGCGCGCACCGGGGGAGTGGCGGGATCGAAGGCAAGCTCGAGCCGGATCTCTTCGCCCAGCAGCCGTTCGAGCATTCGCGCGGTGTGCTTCGCGATGCTGTTGAGGTCGACGACGCGCGGCTCCACCACCTGGCGGCGACTGAAGGCGAGGAGCTGTTGCGTCAGCGAAGCGGCGCGTTCGGCGGCCGACTGGATCTCCTCGATCTCGGCGCGCAGCGCGGCCCCCGCCGCGGCATCCGCTGCGTCCCGGGCTCCGCCGGGCAGGCCTGCGGCGTTACCGAGGCGCTCGAGCACGAGGCTGCTGCCGCCCAGGATCGACGTCAGGAGATTGTTGAAATCGTGCGCGACTCCACCGGCGAGGCGGCCGATCGCCTCCATCTTCTGGGATTGGCGCAACTCCTCCTCGAGCGCCTTGCGATCGGTGACGTCGATCGCCACGCCGAGCGAGCCGATGATCGCTCCTTCGACGTCGCGCAGCGGCTCGACCTGGCAGGAGTAGATGTGCCCTGCCCAATTCTGCTCGTAGGTCCCCGATTGGCCGGCCAGCGCGCGCAGATGCGCGGCGATCGCCGGCAGCGCTGGATCGCTGCTCGAGAAGAACTCGTACACCGTCGTGCCGACGCCGTCGCCCGGTTGGAGGCCCAGGTGCGCGAGAGCGCTGCCGTCGGTAGAGGTGTAGCGCAGGTCGCCATCGGTGGTCCACAGGAGAGCCGGGAGCTGCGCGAGCAAGAGACGCAGGCGGGTGTCGCGTTCGCGCAGCGCGTCGGCGGCCAGGCGCCGGCGCAGGACGAGGGCGATCTGCCCGGAGACAAAGAGGAGAAGCTCGAGGTCGTCGGCGGTGTGACGCGGCTCGCCGTCGTAGCTCTGGACGACGATCGCTCCGATCGTGCCGTCCTCGCCGGCGAGCGGCACGCCGAGCCAGTCGACCGAAGGCGGGCCGACGACCTCGACCTCGCCGCGGTCGCGGAGCTCCGCCACGAGCTCACTCGAAGCGAGGAGCGGCTTGCCGGTGCGCAGGACGTACTCCGTGAAGCCGCGGCCGAGCGGCGCCGGCTCCGGCGGCGGCTCCAGCGTGTCGACGAAATAGGGGAAGCTCAGGAGCTCGCGCGGGCAATCGTGGAGCGCGATGTAGAAGTTCTCGGCCGGCATGAGCCCGCGCACGACCTCGTGGATGGCGCGGCAGAGCTCGGGCAGTTCGCCCGCACCCTGCGCCGCGACGGCGATCCGGTAGGCGGCGTCGCGGACGATTTCGCTGCGGTAGCGGCGTGTCACGTCGCGGAAGCTCCAGATTCGGCCGCTGGGCCGGCCGGCGACGACGTGCGGGCGGGAGGTGCGTTCGAAGACCCGCCGGTCCTTGAAGTGGAGAATGTCCTCGCTCGCGGCCAGGGGCTCCGAGTAGAGCTCCCGCACCTTGACCAGGAAAGCCTCCGGGTCGACGAGCTGATCGAGGACGGAAGTGAGGGCCCGGCCGTCGTCGCCCGCCTTCAGGATCTCCTCCGGCACGCTCCACAGCTCGGCGAAGCGCCGGTTGAAGAAGACGATCCGCCCGGCGGCGTCGACCACCAGGAGACCTTCCTCGATGGAATCGAAGATCGGCTGCAGAAGCGAGCTCTCTTCCGCCCCCTCCGCAGCTTTTTCGGACCTGCCGGCCATGCCCCGTCTCCCTGCAAGCGCTGGCGGGCGGAGGCCGCCCGCACAGTCCGTTTTCGATGGCTGAACTGGCTGAAATCGCTGAAGTGCGGCGGAATCGTACCACCCGGCCGCGGCGGCACCGATGGTCCGCGGGCCGGCACTCGCGCCTGAAACCCGATGGAGCGCCGCGCATCGAAACCCTTGACGCTTCGTCGCGCGAACGGTCGCTGCGAGAGCGTCGATCGCCCAAGCCGAACCGGAGGCACGCTTGCGCCGCAACCGAATCCGAACCCGCCTCTTCTGGGCACTTTCGCAGCTGCTCGCTGTTTTCGAGGTTGCCGCGGGCGCTGTCGAGCCGCCAGAGATCCTCGGCTGGGCGCGTCTCTCGGCCGGCTCCATCGACGGCCCGCGATCCTTTTTCGACGGCGGCTACGGCAAGCTCGAGGACGGCGATCAACCGGCGCGTTCGCGCGCCGGAGCCGTTCTCGGCGAACTGCGGCTGGCCGTCGACTGGGAGCCGGTTCCAGGGTGGCGCCTCTTCGTTCACGGCGCCGCTCGTCTGGACGGGAACCCCGCGGAGGCCAGTGAGGCAACGGCAGGATCGGGCAGCGGCCTCTTCGAGGGTTTCGTCGAGCGCCGCTTTGGTTTCGGCGCCGGCCAGGAGTTCGGCGTGAAGCTCGGCCAATTCTTTCTGCCGGCGTCGCGGGAGAACGTGGAGGCGCTCTGGGCGTCGCCCTATACGCTGACGCTCTCGGCGCTCAACTCGTGGGTGGCCGAAGAAATTCGGCCGATCGGGCTGGATCTTGCCTGGAGCCGTACCTCGCCGGGCGATCAGCGCTGGTCGCTCGGCGCCTCTCTGTTCGGCGGCAACGACACCGCCGGAACCCTTCTCGCCTGGCGCGGCTTCGCGCTGCACGACCGGCCCACGCCGACGGCCAGATTTCTGCCTCTGCCGCCGGTCGCGGCTCTCGCGACGACGTTCGAGGACCAGGATCCGCGCGGTACCCGTCCGTTCTCGGGCGATCTGGATCGTCGATTGGGTTACGCCGGCCGGGCGCGCTGGGACGCTCCCGGCGGCCGCGCTGTCGTCCAGGCGACGGCCTTTCTCAACGACGGCGATCGGGCGCTCCACTCGGGTCAGTACGCCTGGCAGACCGACTTCCGCTGGCTCTCGACCGAGGTCGAGCTCCCCGCCGGCTTGCGCTTCCTGGCCGAGTGGGGGAGCGGCACGAGCGAAATGGGCTTCGCACCACCCGGGCGGCGCTCGCGGTCGCAGGTCGACATCGGTTTCGACGTGCTCTACGCCATGCTCTCCTGGCAGCGAGGGGCGCTGCGCACCTCGCTGCGGTATGACGATTTCGTGATCGAGGATCGCGACTTCACGCCGGGGGACGACAACCGCGAGAACGGCTCGGCCTGGACTCTCGCCTTCATTGCCAGCCGCGGTGACCACTGGCGAATCGGTGCTGAGGTGCTCTATCTCGAGGCCTTTCGACCGGCGGCGGCAGCGGAGACCGGCACCGACGACCTCGGCGGCAGCGCCTTCCGGCTCGAACTGCGCTACGGCTTCTGAGCCATCTGGGCCAGCCGTCCTTCGCGCCGCGCGGCGAGGGCGAACGGGACGACGGCGAGGGCGGTCCAGCCGCAGTGCGGCAACGATCCGACGGCGGCTCCCCGGCCGCGAGGGCCCTCGCGGCTGGCCCGGTGGGACCCCGGTGGTATCATCCCGCCAACAGATCGAGCCCGCGCCTGCAGCATCTTCCCCGGCGGGGCTCTCCGCGATGAGAGCGATCGAGCTGAAAACGGAACTGCCGGGGCCGCGTTCGCGCGCGCTCATGGTGCGCCGCCAAGCCGCCATCCCGGCCGGTATCGGCCACTCGGCGCCGATCTTCATCGCCAGCGCCTCGGGCGCGCTCCTCCACGACGTCGACGGCAACACCCTGATCGACTTCGGCGGCGGTATCGGTACGTTGAACGTCGGCCACGCCCACCCGGCGGTCGTCGAGGCGGCGCGGGAGCAGCTGGGCCGCTTCACGCACAGCTGCTTCTCCGTCACACCTTACGAGGGCTATGTCGCGCTCGCCGAGCGCCTCAACTTCTCGGTCCCCGGGCCGTTCGCCAAGAAAACTCTGTTCGCCAACAGCGGCGTCGAGGCGGTCGAGAACGCGGTCAAGATCGCCCGCCGCGCGACCGGCCGCGAAGCGGTGCTGGTCTTCGAGCACGCCTTTCACGGCCGCACCCTCCTCGGCATGTCGATGACGAGCAAGGTGCAGCCGTACAAGCTCGGCTTCGGTCCGTTCGCGCCCGAGATCTACCGTCTGCCCTACCCTTACCTCTATCGCCGGCCGGCCGGGCTCGCCAGTGACCAAGCGGCGTTCCGCGCCGAGATCGAAGAGTTCTTCGCCACCCACGTCGCGGCCGAGAAGGTCGCCTGCGTGGTGATGGAGCTGGTGCTCGGCGAAGGTGGCTTCGTCGTAGCGCCGCCCGCCTACGTCACCGCTCTGATGGAGCTCTGCCGGAAGCACGGCATTCTCTTCGTCGCCGACGAGATCCAGACCGGCTTTGGGCGCACCGGGCGGATGTGGGCGATGGAGCACTACGGAATCGAACCCGACCTGACGACGATCGCCAAATCGATCGCCGGCGGCCTGCCCCTGTCGGCGGTCACCGGCCGCGCCGAGCTGATGGACGCGGCGCAGATCGGCGGTCTGGGTGGCACCTTCGTCGGCAACCCCGTCGCCTGCGCCGCGGCACTCGCCGTCCTCGATCTCTACGAGAAGGGCGACCTCCTCGAGCGCGCCGCCGAGCTCGGTTCGAAGATCGAAGCGCGCCTCGCCGGGCTCGCCGCGCGCCATCCGTGCATCGGCGAGGTGCGCGGCCTCGGCGCGATGCGTGCCCTCGAGCTGGTGCGGGACCGCACCACCCGCGAGCCCGACAAGGAGCGCACCCAGGCGACGATCCGCCGCGCCTGGGAGAGCGGCCTGCTGCTGCTATCTGCAGGGACCCACGGCAACGTCATCCGCACGCTCATGCCGCTGGTCATCTCCGATGCCGAGCTGCATGAGGGATTCGATGTCCTGGAGCAGGCGCTGGAAAGTTCCGCTGGAGAGATCCGATGACCCGGCGGTTCTCGCGGTACCTGTTCACCGACCCGTAGCGGGCCTTTGGCTGGGAGAGTCCCCGACTTCCAACGCACGCCAAAGGAGCTACCTGTCATGAACCGCACCGAAGTCCTACGTGAGTCGCAGCGCTGGCTCGACATCATCTCGTCGACCCAGCTTTCGGAAGAGGAAAAACGGCGGATCATCACCGAGACCGCCGAGAACTTCAATTCGTACTACAACCGCGGCTATCTCGAGTACCGGAAGTCGATGGTCGAGATGCGCGAGGAGCCGGCGCTCGAGTGGGAGGGGCAGGGGTCGATGCTCTACGACCTCACCGGCCGCCGCTTCATCGACTGTCTGGGTGGCTACGGCATCTACAGCGCCGGCATCCGCCACCCCAAGATCGTCAAGGCGGTCGCCGACCAGCTGCAGCGGATGCCGCTCTCGTCGCAGGAGTTGATCGACCCGCTGCGCGGTGCGCTCGCCGAGCTTCTGGGTGAGATCGCCCCGGGGGACCTGCAGTACTCGTTCTTCATCAACAACGGCACCGACGCCGTCGAAGGCGCCTACAAGCTCGCCCGGCTCTACACCGGCAGGGTGAATTTCATCTCCTCGATCCGCGGCTTCCACGGCAAGAGCTGCGGATCGCTCTCCCTCATGGGCAAGTGGGAGTACCGCGAGCCGTTCCTGCCGCTCCTCCCGGGTGTTCAGTTCGTCGAGTTCGGTGACGCCGAGGCGGTCGAAGACGAGCTCTACAAGGCCGACGCCACCGGCAAAGGGGTCGCCGCCGTCATCATGGAGCCGATTCAGGGGGAGGCCGGAGCGATCGTCCCGCCCGACGACTTCTGGCCGCGCATCCGCAAGGCGTGCGACGAGTACGGCGCCTTGCTCATCGCCGACGAGGTGCAGACCGGCATGGGGCGGACCGGCAAGATGTTCGGCGTCGAGCACTGGAACACCGTGCCCGACATCCTCTGCCTCGGCAAGGCCCTGGGGGGCGGGGTCATGCCGCTCTCGGCGTTCGTCTCGACGCCCAAGATCTGGAGCGTGCTGGAGAAGAACCCGTTCATCCACACCTCGACCTTCGGCGGCAACCCGCTCGCCTGCGCCGCGGGCATCGCCGCGATCCACGTCACCCTCGAAGAGGACCTCGTCGGCCAGGCGCACAAGAAGGGCCGATACCTCCTCGGCGAGCTCATGGCCCTGCAGATGCGCTACGACCGTGTGCTGCGCAAGGCCCAGGGCAAGGGCCTCCTCCTCGGCCTCGAGTTCGAGAACACCGAGATCGGCTACAAGGTGGTCGCCAACCTCTTCAAGCGCGGCGTCCTGGTGGCGGGGACGCTCACCAACTCGCGGGTCGTGCGCATCGAACCGGCGCTCAACATCCCCGACGTCCTGATCGACGAGGTGCTCGACATCCTCGAAGAGACTCTCAAAGAGGTCGAGCGCGACACCGCCTACGTCCACCGCGACGAAGACGACGAGTGATCCTCTCGCGGTGGTTCAGGGACAGTCCGAGAAGGCGTCGGTGTCGGTGATCGCCGGGGAGCTCACGCCCTGGCGGTTGAAGTAGCTGCGGGAGCGGCCTGTTTCGGTGTCGGTCACCCGCAGGGTGTACTCGACGTTGGTGGTGGCGGCGGCGAAGAACCAGTGGCGCGAGAATTGGGCGCAGCCGTCGACCATTTTCACCAGCATCTCGAGGTTGGCGTCGTCGAAGAACCAGAAGAGTCCGGAGTCGTCGGTCAAATCGCGGGTGTGCCCGGCGCCGCGATTGCCCTGAAAGTCGCGCCACTCGACAGTTACCCGGAAGCGGCCTCCGCCGAGACAGAGCGCCGTCGAGCTCGCGATGCAACCGGTCGCCTCAGGAAGGAAGGCAAATCGCCGGCCTACCACGTCTGGAGGCAGGGTGTTCTCCGCCAAGTCGTCCCAGACCACCACGAACTCCGTGCCGCCCGACGCAGCGATGCGGACTTCCCCTGGGTCCGTATGGGAGACATTGAGCCGGAACGCGCTGCCGATCGGTCCGCGCTCATCGAAGGCGCGAGCGTAGACCGCGCTTCCCTGTTCGAAGTAGCCGTTCTCGCCCCAAACCGCGACAAAGGCGCCATCGACCGCGGCCACTCCCCCGGAGAAAGCATCGATGTGCTGCGGCTGATTCAGCATGTACTCGCTTCCCAGCGGCGAGCCGTCGATCGAGAAGACGCGCACGAGGGCGGCGATCTCGTAGAGGCGAGGCGAGATGGGGTCCGAAGGCCAATAGATGGCGAAGGAGCCGGAAGAACTCACCGCGATGGTTGGCCCGGCGTACGGCCAGATGACCTTCTCGGAGGCTGCAAACGAGGGTGCGATCGGCGAGCCCTCGCGGTCGAAGAGCTGCGCTCTCACCCGGACGCCCTCGCCCTCGGCCTCCAGCCAGGCGAGAACCAGCCCGCCATCCGTGCGGGTGGCGATGTGCGGATCGCGCCGCCCCACCTCCCCCACGCTTGCCAAGGACTGGACATTCCCGAGAGCCCTGCAGCCGGCATCGAAGCGGCGAAAGAAAACACTGGTCGGTACTCCCGCGAGGCGTGGTTGCTCCATCCAGACGACCGCGAAGGTCCCGTCGCTGTCGACCGCGACCCGTGCCGCCCCCGGCACCCGGGTGGCGGGCGAGATCGCACCGGCGTCGACCCGCACGCGCTCGGCGCGCGGCCGCCCGAGGCGATCGAGGCACAGCGCGTCGATCTCGAAACCGCCGAGCTCGGGCCGGGCCCGTTGCCCGACGACGACTCCGTTGCCCGCCCCGTCCAGTCCGAGGTCCGGGTCGAGAAGATCGTGCTCTCGCAGAGTGGAGGCGACGAGGTTGCCGTCGCGGCCCACGCGGCGCATTCGCTGCGGCTGGTCGACGAAGTCGTAGTTGGAGACGCGCCAGGTCACGCCCCAGCCCCCTTGCCGGTCCGTAGCGACCCGGGAGGAATACTCGTTGTGCGTGTCCACAGGACTGATCGCAATTTCTCCCCCCAGGGGAACGATCTGCGCTCCGAGGCGCGCGGGAAGGGCCGGGAAGCAAAGGCCGGCGGTGAGGAGGGCGATGCTCCGGCTGTTCGACCGGCGACGCGCTGCCTGCTTCAGATTCCGGGCTTCCATGGTTTCCCTCCTGTACAAGCCACCTTGTCCTGATCCGCTACGCGAACTCCCCTGCCGACGGGGCCAGCCTGGGCCGCCCGAATCGCCTTGCCTTGAAATCGCCCGAAGGCTCCAGCACTCGGCGTTCCGTTCATACCGTTCGTCGAGTGCGACGGAAGCCCGCGCGGTCGATGACGAGGGTTACCGACCGGACGTGTAGACCACTGTGCTCAGAGGCAGGTCGCGAAGGCATCGGTGTCGGTGATCGCGGGAGAGCTTTGGCCCAGGCGATTGAAGTAGGTGCGCGAGCTGTCGGTGACCGTGTCGGTGACCTGCACGGTGTACTCGAGGTTCGTGGTCGCCGCGGCGAAGACCCAAAAGCGCGAGAACTCGCCGCAGCCATCGACCATCTTCACCAGCAGCTCGAGATTCGAGTCTTCGAAGAACCAGAAGAGTCCGGAGTCATCCGTGAGGTCGAGACTGTGCCCGGTGCCGCGCCGACCCAGGAAGTCGCTCCATTCGACCGTGACCCGGAACCGGTTCCCGAGGAGGCAGAGCGCCGTGGAGCTCTCCCCACAACTATCGGGGCGGCTGAGGGCGACCTCTCCACTTTGGGGAGCGCTCTCGGCGCCCAGGCTCGGCGCGAAAGCCGTTGGCCAGAGCGCAGCGGAGAAAAGCAGGGTGCCGGCTCCACGGCGCAGCCGGCGGCGATGGGCGAATGACGATGCGGATGGTTCCATGGCGATCTCTCCTTCGTAAGGTCTTCTCGTCCAGTGTTTTTGTACGCCGTCCGCGGACGACGCGCGGTCCTCTCCCGGCACTCAGGGGCAGTCGGCGAAGGCGTCGGTGTCGGTGATGGCCGGGGAGCTCACGCCCTGGCGGTTGAAGTAGCTGCGGGAGCGGCCGGTTTCGGTGTCGGTCACGCGCAGGGTGTACTCGACGTTGGTGGTGGCGGCGGCGAAGAACCAGTGGCGTGAGAACTCGGCGCAGCCGTCAACCATCTTCACCAGCATCTCGAGGTTGGCCTCGTCGAAAAACCAGAAAAGTCCGGAGTCGTCGGTCAGGGTGCGAGTTCGGCCGGCGCCGCGATTGCCCAGAAAGTCGCGCCACTCGACCGTCACCCGGAAGCGGTTCGCGCCAAAGCAGAGTGCAGTCGAACTCTCGACGCACCCGATTGTCGGCTGCTGGAGAGCGAAACGTTGGGCTATCATCCGGGTTGGTATCCCCTCGAAGTAACCGGTGTTCCAGGTGACGACGAACTCCGCTCCCGTCAGCCCTGCTACCCCAACGCCACGCAGGTCCGGTCCGGTGTTTGAGGGCCTGACGAGAAG
>JAYTAM010000111.1:0-4215 GCA_043737505.1 Thermoanaerobaculia bacterium | reverse complement strand
TTCGTCGACCTCGATGAGCTGCATTTCACCGGTATCACCCACTCCGACCTCGCCCTGGGATTGCGCTCGCTGGCGGCGCCGGGGCTCTCGCCGACTCCCCTCGAGCGCGCCACGGTCGTCCAGCGCGAGATCCGCGTGGCGCTGCGGATCTTTCTCGATGCGACGCTCAAGGGTGAAAGCGCCGCCGCCGCCGAGCTCGCTGCGAAGCGGCAAGGCTCCGCAGCTGAACAAGGCGCGAGCTGGGAGCATCGACCCGCCCTTTTTCCTTCGCCTCCGACCACCGAGGAAGCCATCGAGCTCGTCGAGCGCGAAGGGGCAAAGGCATTCATCGCCCGCATGGAGAAGCCTTTCGCCCACCCCGGCTTCCGTCTGCCGTCGCGCTACTGGTCGGAGGTGATGAGCGCGGCGTTCGCACGCTCCGACTTCGCGGCCGCGGCCGAGCTCACGCGCGCGTTCGAGAGCCAGGCGCCCAACGAGATCGCTCCTGCCTACTTCGACGCCATCGTCCGCCAGCGGCAGGGCGACCTCACCGGAGCCGAGGCCGGATTCCGCCGCGCCCTCGCTCGCGGATCCCTGCCGGCGACGCCGAGCGAGCCCCCGCTGACGCGGGAGAGCCTGCTCCATCGCTCCGCTCTGGCCCTGACCCGTTTGCAGGCGCAGCAGAGCGCGCCGGCTGCTGCGAGCGCCGCGCGCTGGCGGCTCGCCGCTGCCGCGGGTCCGCCGATTCTTCTTGACGGACGGTGTGACGAGGCGGAGTGGCGCGGCGCCGCCGTGCTCGAGCTCGGCGACGGCTATCGCCTCCGGGCGCGACAGCATGGCGAGCTCGTCGCGCTCTGCCTTCCGGTGCCCGATGGGAGCTGGGGCGCCCTCGATCTGTTTCTTCTCGCCCCCGGTTTCGCCACACCGCTGAACCTGCATGTCTCGGCGAAGCTGGGCGAGCGCTTCGCACGCGCCGACGGTTCGTACGCGGACTGGACCTGGTGGAATGCCGAGGGTTGGTCGGCCGCCGTAGCGCGATGGGATCGGGTCGAAGGCGAGCGGCCGCAGTTCCTGCCGCTCGCCGATCGCGAGCTGGTGCTGCGGACCTCGCGCTTCGGCTGCGGACCGTGGCGTCTGCGTTTCGAACCGTACGACGGAGCGTCCGGGGGCGACGCGCCACACCTGCCGGCAGGCGCCCGACTCGAGGACCCATCGAGCTGGATCGAGCTCACCCTGGCGGAGGAGAGCTGTTCTTCGATCTGAGGCGATTTCCGATCGACAACGTCAGCGCGGCGAAGGCCCGACGCGAACCCGCTTCTCGGCCGCGCGAGGCAGCGGGTCGAGCGCCGCAAGCTCGCGCTCGGCGGCAAGGGTCCGCGGATGGGAAGGCCCATCGTGAGCGCGGAATCGCTCCACTGCCTCGGTGAGGTCACGGCGGGCGGAAGAGGGATCGCCGCGCCGGAGGGCGATGCGCGCGGAAGCGAACAGGAAATCATCGAGCCGCGGCGCCTCCGGATCGAGCCTGCGGACGACGGCGATCGCGATGGCGATCTCCTCCGCGGCGCTTTCCCACGACGCCGCGTCGCCTTTCGCCAACAGGTCGAGGGCGATCTGAAAGCGCGTCGAGGCGATGCCCAGATGCTCGTCTTTGCCGTAGGCACGGCGCTCGATGTCGAGCGCCCGGCGATGGTGCTCGAGCGCTACGTCCGGGTTCCCGAGCTCTCGTTCGGCCTCCCCCAGATACTTGAGCACAGCCCGCACCGGCAAGCTCTGCGAACCCTCGCCCTCTTCGGCCACCAGGCGGTCGAGCACCGCCTTCGCCTCCGGGAAGCGGCGGGCTTTCACCAGCGCCCAGCCCTGCGACTGGCGCGCCGCATACGGCATAGGACCCTCATCGCCGAGGCTCTGCACGAAGAGGCGCTCCGCCTCCACGAACAGCGCGTAGGCTGCATCGAAGCGCTCGCGCGCCATCTCGACGAAGCCGAGGTAGCGCAGCGCCGAGCCCGCATCGTAGTGCCCGATCGCCGAAAGCACCGTCGCCGAATGCCGGAGCACCCGCTCGGCGTCGTCGTAGCGCCGCCGCTCGCTCCAGTGATAGCCGAGCTTGATCTCCCACAGGGCGACTTCCGGGTGATCGGCTCCGAGCGCAGAGCGGTAGAGCTCTAGCCCGGAGAGGAGCCAGCGCTCCGCCTCCTCGTCGTCGCCCAGCACGTCCAGCAGCTCTCCCGCCTGTAGGCGCGCCGAAGCGAGCAGCAACGGGTTTCGTCCTTTGGTTTCGGCGAGCGCCGGCAAGGCGTCGCGGACCAGCGGCTGGGCCTCGGCGACGCGGCTGGAGTCGATCAGGAATCCGCCAAGAGCGAGCCGCCAGTGAGCTACGTCAAGCGCATCCACTTCCGGGCCGGCGAGCGCTTCGGCCAGAACCCGCCGGCCGAGGTTCTCGGCCTCGCCGAGATCGAGCTGCTGTCCGAGGACCGAGGTCCGAGCTTCGATCCAGCGCCGGCCGAGCGGCGTCGCCAGGGAGTCGAGCCCGGGCGCGAGGCCCAGCGCCTCGTCGAGCAGGCTTTGCGCCGGCTCGAGCTCGCCCAGGTCGTAGTGGATCTCCGCCCGCGTGACGAGGCTCGAGACGAGCTCCAGGCGGGAGCCTCCACTCGCCACCCGGCGCAGCGCGAGGACCGAGTCGGCTCGTCGGGCCGCCGGCTCGAGAAGACCCAGATTGCGCTCCACCTGGGCGATCGCGTCGAGCAGCTCGGCGCGCACCGCCGGCTCCTCGACCAGCTGCTCGTCGAGGCGCTGCGCCCCCTTCTCGAGGATCTCGCGGGCGGTGATCGTCTTGCCCAGAGTCTGGGAAGGGTCGGCCTCGCGGAAGAGCTCGATGAGGAACGACTTGACGCGATCGGCGCGGCGCGCCTCACCGCGGGCGACCCCGGCCTGCCAGAGGACGGCCACGACGCCGGCGACGAGCGCGGCAGAAATCACCGCACCCGTCGCCACCGCCAGGCTGTGCCGGCCGATGAACTTGCTCGCCCGGTATCCCGCGCTGTCGGGCCGCGCGCCCACCGGGCGCCCGTCCAGAAACCGGCGCAGGTCTTCGCCCAGCGCGGCGGCCGACGGATAGCGCCGCGCCGGCTCGCGATGGAGCGCCTTGAGCACGATCGAGTCGAGGTCGCCTTCGACGCGCGGCGCGAAGGCGCGCACGATTTCACGCTCCGGTTCGCGCTCGTCGGCGCCCGCCGCGACCACCGACGGACGCTCGAGGGTTTCGGAGTCGACTGCACGCACCAGCGCCGGCAGCGGCCGCCCGGAGCGGTCGAACGGCGGCCGGCCGGTCAGCAGCTCGAAGAGCAGCGCTCCCATGGAGTAGACGTCGGTCGCGGTCGTCACCGCCTCGCCGAGAATCTGCTCCGGCGCGGCGTACGCGGGAGTGAGGGGCTGTCCGCCGAGCTGGGTCTGGCGCTCATCGAAGGCGTCCGGCTCCAGAAGCTTGGCGATGCCGAAGTCGAGCAGCTTCACCCGCCCGCTCGTGGTGACCAGAATGTTGTTGGGCTTCAAGTCCCGGTGCACCACCAGCTGGCGGTGCGCCGCGTCGACCGCGTCCGCCACTTCGATCATCAGGCGGATCCTCGTCTCGAGCGGCGCCGCCCGCTGTTCGCACCAGACGGTGATCGGCAACCCTTCGACATGCTCGAGCACGAAGTACGGATCGCCGTCGTCGGTCGAGCCGCCGTCGAGCAGGTGGGCAATGCCCGGATGATCGAGCCGGGCGAGAATCTGGCGCTCGCGCAGGAAGCGGTCAGCGATCGCCTGCGAATCGAGCCCGGCGCGAATCCGCTTCAGCGCCACCTTCTGCTCGAACTCGCCGTCGAAACGTTCGGCGAGGAAGACCTCGCCCATGCCGCCTTCGCCGAGACGGCGTACGAGGCGGTAGGGCCCGATTGTCTCCGCCGCCGGTTCGAGCGTCACCGGCTTTTCCACTTCGAGCCGGTCGACTCCCGATTCGAGCGCCTGCGCGACGAAGAGCGGTGCGCGCGCCAGGAGCGGCGCGCCGATCTGGCCCCCCGCGGTGAGATCGGCGGTGAGATCGGCCGCCAGCAGCTCGGCCAGAAAGCGCGCGAGCTCTGGATCTTCGGCGGCGATCTCGGCCAGCCGCGCCGCGCGCACCGCAGCACTCTCTTCGACCAGTTCGTCGAAGAGACCCTCCCATGGCGAAGGCATCAGGGGATCCCGGCGGGAAGCAAC
>JAYTAM010000110.1:0-9717 GCA_043737505.1 Thermoanaerobaculia bacterium | reverse complement strand
ACCGCATCGATGCAGCGCTCGCCGGCTTCGAACGCGTTCTCGCACTCGAACGCGGTGCCCCCGAGAGGCTGCCGCGCGAGCAGAAGGCCCAGGCGCTGCTCAACGTCGGCTTTATTTACTTCGGACGCGGCCAATACGAGGACTCGGCCCAGGCCCTGGAAGAGGCGTCGCGGCTCAACACCAGGGATCCCCACACCTGGTTCAACCTCGGCCTGGCGCGACAGAAACTGGGTCTCGCAGGCCCCGGCCTCGAAGCGCTGCGCACCGCGCACGAGCTGGACCGGCGCGACGCCGGAATCGCCCTCGAGCTCGGGCGCGCCTACAGCGCTGCACTACGCTGGATGGACGGCGTTGCGGTGCTGTACGAGGCGTCTCAGACGCATCCAGAGTCAGCCGCCCTCTGGCTGGAGCTCGCGCTCGCCCAGCGCGGCATGGGAAACGTAGAAGGCGAGGCCGCAAGTCTCGCCAAGGCGATCGAACTGGATCCGGCCAACGCCCAGGGGGCGGGATTCCGCGCCGCCATGGAGCTCGCGCAGTCATCACTCACCGCCCGCAACTACGGCCGAGCGGTCTCCGGCGCCGAAGCCGCAACCCGCCTGCGCCCCGACGACGGCAGCGCATGGGCGCTCCTCGGCCTGGCGCAACAAGCGTCAGGAAGCCTGCCCGAGGCGGCGCAGAGCCTCGAAAGAGCCGAAGCGGTCGCCCCCGATCGGGCCGACATCGCACACAATCTGGGCACCGTCTATCTCGCGCAGAGGCGTTACCCGGAGGCCGAGACCGCCTTTCGGCGCGCCGTCTCGCTCGATCCCGCGGCCACGGAGTCGGCCGCCGCGCTCGCCCGCCTCGAAGCGCAACGGATCGCCGCGGTGAACCCGAAAGAGTCCGGCAAACGAAACCGGAGCGCCACTCCTCCTCCCCCATCGCCCTCCCGCCCGGCGCCCGCTCCGGCCCCCAAGCGCACCGAGCTCGGGGCAAAGCTCTCGGCGGTCGACTATCCGCCGCTCGGCATCCGAGGCCTGCTGGTGGACTCGATCGTCCCCGGTGGTATTGCGGCGCTTTCGGGGCTCATGGTCGACGATCTCGTTCTGCGAGCCGGCGGCCGGCCGGTGAACCAGCCCTCGGCGCTGCAGGCGATGCTCGAAAGCTCCGGCACCATCCCGATTCAGCTCTCGGTTCTGCGCGCCGGCAAGCCGGTAGAAGTCGTACTCAGGGCGCGCTAGCGCCCGCCGGTGCGCCCGCCGGTGCGATTGCCGCGCTCGCACGCTTCGACATAGGCCGCGCGGTAGCGCGCGGCGACACTTTCCCAGGAGAACTCGCTCTGCGCTCGCGCGCGCGATGCCGCGCCCATCTGCGAGAGCCGCGCGCCGCCGGCAAGCGCCTCCGGCAGAACGCGGGCGAGGTCGGCGACGCTCCCCTCGTCCACCAGCCAGCCGTTGGTCCTTTCGGCGATCGCCATCGGCAGGCCCGAGACCCGCGAACCGACGACCGGGAGACCCGAGGCCATCGCCTCGAGGATCACGTTCGGCAGGCCGTCGACGTTGCCCTTCGCGTCGTGCACCGCCGGCAGCACGAAGAGGTCGGCAGCGCGATAGAGGTCGGGCAGCGTGTCGTGCAGCACGGCGCCGGGAAAGTGCACCCGGCCGGAGAAGGCGGCTGCGCCGCGGCGGAACTCCTCCAGTCGATCGCCGCCACCCGCGAGGACCAGATGCGCTTCGGGCACCGCCGAGAAGAGCGCCGGCAGCGCCTCGATCAGGAGGTGAAAGCCCTTCTTCGTCGCCATGCGTCCGACGCCCAGGATCATCGGCGCCGCCGCCGGGACACCGAGCCGCGCGCGCCAGAGTCCGCGCCGCTCCCTGTCGGGCGAGAACAGGGAACTGTCGACCCCGTAGGGGATGACGTGCGAGCGCGCGGCGGGAAAGCCGATTCGCTGCACCCGCAGGGCGAGCTCCGGCGAGCAGCTGGTGAGTACATCCACCCGGTCGAGGGCCCGGCGCACGAAGGGACGAACGGGCCCCTTCTCGGCTATGAAGACGTCGCTGCCGTGGAGTCCGACGACGAGCGGCAGCCGGCGGCCGCAGTAGGCCGCCGGAAAGAGATTGGGCACGATCCAGTGCGCCTGCAGCACATCCCAGTTTCCTTCGCCGAGCGCCCGTCGCAGCGCCCGCCTCGCCCCCAGAAGGTAGAGCGGTGCGACCGCCGCCGCCCGCCCGGCCATGCGCTCGTCGGCATGCAGGGAGCGGCCGTAGCCGAGGAGCTCCCAGTTTTCGGGTGCGTAGCGGAAGGTGCGCACTTCGACCCCGTCCTCGTTCCACTCTTCGGCGAGGCCAGCGGCATGGGGCGCGAGCACCCGGACGCGGTCACCGCCGCGCACCAGGGCGCGGGCGAGATCGCGGATGAACGGTCCGGCGCTGTCGTGCGCCCGACGGGGATAGGTCTGAGTAAGGAAGAGGATGCCGAGCGCGCTAATCGAGCAGTTCCTTGACCGAATAGCTGTCGGTGCGGCGGAAAGTGCGGTGGGTCATCATCTCCGCCAGCAGGCCGGTCATGAGGACCTGCAGGCCGATGAGCATGAGGAGCGAGCCCAACAGCAGCAGCGGCCGGTTCGACAACGGCTCACCCATGAACCAGCGCACGGCGAGGTAGAGATTGATCAGCAGACCCGAGCCGAGCCCAGCGAGCCCCATCGCCCCGAACAGGTGCAGGGGCCGCCGCGTGTACTTGGTGATGAACAGCACCGTCAGGAGATCGAGCAGCCCCTTGTAAAAGCGGTCCCAGCCGTACTTGCTGATCCCGTGCCGTCGCGGGTGATGGCGCACGGCGAGTTCCCCGACCGTGAAGCCGCGGCGGCTCGCGAGCACCGGGATGTAGCGATGGAGCTCGCCGTAGATCGGCACCTCTTCTAGAACTTCCCGCCGGTAGACCTTGAAACCGCAGTTGAAGTCGTGCAGGTCGACCTGGGCGACCTTGCGTGTTGCCCAGTTGAACAGCAGCGACGGCAGCGTTTTCGTCAGCGGGTCCTTGCGCTCGTGCTTCCAGCCCGAAACGAGATCGAAGCCACCTTTGTCCAGCGCCTCGAGCATGCGCGGGATCTCGTCCGGATCGTCCTGCAGGTCGCCGTCGAGGGTGACGATCAGCCGGCCCGCGGCGATGTCGAACCCGGCAGTCAGTGCGGCCGCCTTGCCGAAGTTGCGCCGCAGGCGCACCAGCTTGACGTTCGGATCGATGACGCGCGCCTCGCGCACGCGGGCGCAGGTGGCATCGCGCGAGCCGTCGTCGACGAAGATGATCTCGTAGGAGAGGCCCAGCGGGACGATGGCGTCGCGCACCCGGCGGGCGAGGTCGAGGACCGTTCCGGCTTCATCGAGGACCGGCACCAGCACGGAGCAGTCGAGGGCGGGCGGCGGCATGGGAGCGGATTCGACGGGCGCCGCGCGCGACGCGCTGGAGTCGGGCTGGGAGAGGGTACCTGGATTCATGGCCGACTCAGGGCGGATTCGTCGCGGATTGGACGGTTCATGGGTGAGCCGCCGGGTAGGCAGCCGCGCTATTGTAGCAATCAAGCGATGCTCCCCGCTCCGCAACAGCTGACCGGACCGTTCAACTTCCTCGGCAGGAGCCCGGAGGAGATCCGTCGCCTCGTTCCTGACGCCGAACAGGTCCTTCCGGCGCAGCTGCGGATCTATCAGGAGGACGAGAGCGCGACGCCGCTCTTCGGCTACCCGGTGCTGCTGACGCCAGAGCTGGCGGCGCTCGACCGCGCTTTCGAGAGCTACCTGGTGCAGGAGGAGGAGGTCGAGTACGCGACCCTTCAGCGCCTCTCGTTCGACTCCTCGGCTTTCGCCGGCGCGTGGGAGCGCTACCGCCTGCTGCTCACGCGCGCCACCGAGAACTCCATCACAGCGAGCTACGGCCGGAGCTTTCCGGCGATCTTCTGGCTCTACCACTCGGGCGCCATCGCCCGCGGCTTCAAGGAGACCACCAAACGCCTGTTGCGGCGCGACCTGGTCTGGGCGAAACAGAATGGCGACGAGTTCCGCTACCGCGTCTATCACCGCGTGCTCGACCGCCTCTCCAACCTGACCTACGACCTGGTGAACCGCCTCTCCACCGACACCGAAGAGGTCGAGCAGCAGATCTTCCCGACCCTCCTCACCCGGATGAAGGACAACGTCCTCATCTTCACCGAGGATCACATCAGCCCGAACCTCGCCGAGCTCGCCGGCTACTTCGCCGGCTGCCTGAAGCTCGACGGGCGCGACTTCCGTTCGCGCCTGATTCAGGTGCACGAGTGGTACTCCGAGCTCCTGCGGCGCGACAGCGAGCTCCTTCACCTCTCTCGCCTGCTGGGCGAGGAACCCGGACAAGACCCGAGGCTGCATCTCAACCGCTCCGGCTATCTGACCTTCCTCGCCGGCCGCCCGACCTACGATCCGGCGCGGCTGCTGCCACCCGCCTGGATCCAGGTCTGGGAGAGCCTGCTGGTCAAGCTCAAGGAGTTCGAGCTCTTCAACGCGCTTCGGCGAAGCATCGTCGGCGTCGAGCGCGACGGTGACCATGTCCTGGGACGCGAACGCTTTTCGACCCGGGTCGGCATCGGCAACACCACGACCCCGCTCCGGCTGTCGTCCAGCACCCGGCCGCTCGACTTCATGGCTCCATGGGTGGTGGACCCTCTGATCGCCCGGTTCGGACTGATCTACGACATCTCCGACTTCACCGAGACCGTCTCGCTGCTGCGTCGCTCCGGCGCTCTCGAGCAGGACCGGTCGTTCCGCATGATGTTCCGCTTTCAGCGCAAGGTGAACCGGCTCGCCTTCCAGCACAAGGCCAAGCTCGAGAAGTACCTCGGCGATGGCGCTTTTTACTCCAGCCGCGAGGCGTATCACCTGCTCATCCTGGCCATGCACATCCAGCGCGCCTACCGCGAGGCCCTGGCGCGTGGCTTTCCGTTCTCGAACGGCCTGCGCATCGCGCTCAATCACGGGCAGTACCGCCTCCTGCCGATTCAGATCGGCGGCAAGGAAGAGGGTGGAGACCGCTACGAGTTCTTCGGCCACGGCGTGGTCGAGCTCACGCGGCTGACCTCGGGGAAGGCCTCGCGCGAGATCGACGAGATCAAGACACTGCTCATCACGCTGGGTTACCCCGAGGCCGTCGTCAACCGCTTCTTCGCCCCAATGACCCGGCAGAACCTCGACGTCGTGAACAAGAACGAAGAGTCCCGCGGCTTCTACTCCTACATCAATCCCAACGGGTCGTTGGTGAACGAGGGCATCGTCGCGACTCTGGACTTCATCCAGCGGCTGGAGAAGGAATCGGTCGCCAGCCGGATCTTCCGCCTCCTCGACGGCGAGAGGACCTATATCGCGGTCAAGATCGACACTCCCAATGGGAGCCTCCTGGTCGGCGTGCGCAAGCTCGGCGTCGCTCACCTGAAGGGTCTCTACCGCCTGCCGGTCTATGAGATCGTCGACGCCTCGCTCTGGGGGGACAACACCCTGGTGGAGCTCCGCGGCGGATTGATGGAGCTCATCGAGCGCGAATTCAACTCGGCCTTGAGCAGCTGACGACTCACCCCTACCGCACATTCAAGGAGAGCTTCGACAGTGACGATCGGCGAAAGCAGCGAACTCGGCGGCAACTCCTCGGTCTGGCAGACGGACCTACCCGGCCTGCCGGCGCCCCGGCGCGGCAAGGTGCGCGACATCTACGACCTCGGCGACGAGAGTCTGCTGGTGGCGACCGATCGCCTCTCGGCCTACGACCACATTCTGCAGCCGGCGATCCCCGGCAAGGGAAAGATCCTCACGCAGCTGACGAACTTCTGGATGGCGCGCCTCGCCGAAGTCGTCCCCAACCATCTGATCGCTGCCGACGTGGCCGATTTTCCGGCGGCTCTCCGCCCCTATGCCGACAAGCTGGAGGGCCGCTCGGTCTTGGTGCGGAAGGCGGCGGTCGTCCCGTTCGAGTGCGTCGCGCGCGGCTTTCTCGCCGGCAGCGCTTTCAAGGAGTACCGCGCCTCGGGCACCGCCTGCGGCATTCCGCTGCCGCCGGGTCTGGAGCGAGCGAGCCGACTCGCCGAGCCGATTTTCACTCCCGCCACCAAAGCGGAGTCGGGGCACGACGAGAACGTCGACTTCGCCACTCTGGAAGCGGGAGTGGGCGCCCCCACCGCGAGGCGGCTGCGTGAGCTCACGCTGGCGCTCTACCGCGCCGGGGCCTTGCACGCCGAGTCGCAGGGGCTGCTTCTCGCCGACACCAAGTTCGAGTTCGGCGTGATCGAAGGCGAGATCGTCCTCATCGACGAAGCGCTGACGCCCGACTCCTCGCGCTACTGGGAGGCTTCCGGGTGGAAGCCCGGGACGGAGCCGGCCTCGTTCGACAAGCAGTTCGTGCGCAACTGGCTCGATGCCTCGGGTTGGGATCACGAGTCGACCCCGCCACAGCTGCCGGCGGACGTGGTCGCCGGCACACGCGACCGCTACATCCAGGCTTTCCGCCGCCTCACCGGCCGCGAGCCCGTGCTCTGAAGCTCCCCCGACTTCCAGCCCTGATACGCTGACCCGCGAGGAAAACCCGAGCCCAGGCATGCTCACCGCTGAGAAGATTCGCGCCATTCACGAGCTGA
This sequence comes from Thermoanaerobaculia bacterium, assembly GCA_043737505.1. Taxonomy (GTDB): domain Bacteria; phylum Acidobacteriota; class Thermoanaerobaculia; order Multivoradales; family JAGPDF01; genus JAGPDF01. The sequence continues at coordinate 3,089 of JAYTAM010000110.1, read as the reverse complement.
TCGACAGCGGACAGGTCGGCATCGCATTTCAGCCGATCGCCGACATCCACAAGCGGCGCATCCTCGCTTACGAGGCGCTGGCGCGGAACTCTCACCCGCTGTTCAAGACCACTCCAGAGATGTTTGACGCGGCAGTTCAGGCCGGCCGCGTCGCCGAGCTCGGTCGAATGCACCGGGATCAGGCGGTGCGCCTCTGCCCGCACTACCCGCTGTTCCTGAACATCGATCCGCACGAGTTCGACTACGGCTGGCTGGTGCGGCCGGACGACCCGATGTTTCGTCACCGCCACCCGTTGACGGTGGAGATCACCGAGTCGGTGCCGATCAAGTACTTCACCCAGTGCCACAGCGTGCTGGCGGAGATCCGTCAGAAGGGGATGTCGCTCGCCATCGACGACCTGGGAGCGGGATTCTCGAACCTCAAGTACATCGCGGACCTCCAGCCCGAGATCGTCAAGCTGGACCGCGAGCTCATCATCGGCTGCGCCCCCGGCAACCGGCCGTTCAAGCTCCTGTGCTCGATCGTCAACCTGTGCCGGGAGATGAACGCCAAGACCGTCGCCGAGGGCATCGAAACGCCGGGCGAGTTCCACGCCGCCGTCGAGGCCGGCGTCGACTACGCCCAGGGCTACCTCCTCGGCCGCCCCGCCTGCCCCGCCCCCGACCTCATCTGGCCGGGCACCTCGCGATAGCGCGCCGGCCACGAGTCGTTCAGCCGGGCAGCTGTTCGGCGAGCTCTTCGAGGGTGGAGATCGGAATGAGCTGCATGTCGACCCGCTTCGCCAGGCCTTCGACGCGCGGCAGGTAGGCCTGTTTGAAGCCGTGGGCGGAGGCTTCGCGGAGGCGGGCTTCGGCCTGGCTCACCGGACGGACCTCGCCCAGCAAGCCGATCTCGCCGAAGAACACGGCATCCGGCGGCAGCGCGACGCCGCGGTAGGCGGAGATGAGGGCCGCGGCGACTGCGAGATCGGCGGCGGGCTCCTTGAGCGCCAAGCCGCCGACGACATTCAGGAAGACGTCGCGGTCGGCGAGACCGAGCCTGGCGAAGCGCTCGAGCACGGCAACCAGAAGGATCACGCGGTTGCCGTCGAGGCCGACGCTCATCCGACGCGGCGACGGGAAGTTCGTCGGGTTCACCAGCGCCTGGGTCTCGACGAGGAGCGGGCGGGCACCCGACAGGGTCGGCAGGACGGCCGAGCCCGGCGCCCCGCGCCGGCGGCGCGCCAGCAGGACCTGCGACGGATCCGACACCGGCTCGAGCCCCGACTCGCGCATCTCGAACATGGCGATCTCGCCGGTCGGCCCGAAGCGGTTCTTGGTCGCGCGCAGGATGCGGTAGTCCGACTCGCGCTCGCCCTCGAAGTTGAGCACCGTGTCGACCAGATGCTCGAGCGACTTGGGGCCGGCGATCGTCCCCTCCTTCGTCACGTGGCCGACGAGGAAGAGCGTCGACTCCGAGCGCTTGGCGAAATCCACCAGCCGGTTCGCGCAGTGGCGTACCTGCCCGATCGAGCCCGGCGGGCTCTCGAGCTCGTCGCTGGCGATCGCCTGGATCGAGTCCACCAAGAGCGCCGCTGGTTGCGCCGCGCGCGCGGCTTCAAGCACCGACTCGAGCCGCGTCTCCCCAACCACCAGGACGGAGCTCGAGGCGCAGCCGAGCCTTTCCGCGCGCAGGCGGAGTTGGCGCGGCGACTCCTCGGCGCTGGCGTAGAGCACCTGGCGATTGAGACCGGCGAGCCGGGCTGCGAGTTGGAGAAGTAACGTCGACTTGCCGATCCCGGGTTCGCCCGCGAGCAGCACCGCTCCGCCCGCCACCACCCCGCCGCCGAGTACGCGATCGAGCGCCGGCATACCCGACGGCGTGCGTAGCACCTGGTCCTGGTCGATCTCGGCGAGCGAGACCGGCGCGTTCGCCGCCCGCTCGCCCGAGGGCGCGCCGCGCTTCGCCGCCTCGCGCACCTCCTCGACCATCGACGACCAGGTTCCGCACTCGGGGCAGCGGCCCAGCCACTTCGTCGACTGGTAGCCGCAGCTCTGACAGGCGTAGAGAGTGCGTGGAGCGGCCATCGTCAGAGACTCGGCAGCGAGCCCATGAGGTACTTGAGATCCTCATCACTCCAGTGCACACCGACGCCGATGAACGGCGAACGGAACTCCTCCACCAGCGGATCGTCGTAGCCCGCCTGCAGATAGAAGCTGCGGAAGAGATTCCACTGCCCGGTGAGGCGCAGGTGAGGATCGAGATCACGCTCGCGGCCGAAATTGAACGCTTCGATCGACAGCGCCAGACGCTTGTCGAGGAAGGTGTAGTCGACCTGAACGCCGGCGGTGTTTTCGACGATTCCCGCCCAGAGCGCGCCGCGATGGGCGTGGAAGGGGAAGCCGAAGAGCGCCGACCAGTTGTTGCGCCGGGTTTCGCTGGTCAAGCGGTCCGTGGTCGTCGTCGCCGTGGAGCCGTCGGGAAGCGTCACGGTGACGATCTCGCGCTTCTCCGAGATCCGGCCGCGCGGATCCGAGACCAGCTCGACACGGTAGAAGCGCGGACTGTCGTCGCCGTGCGGCAGGAGGTCGACGCGGAAAGCCGAGCGGTAGTCCTCGACCTCGGACAGATAGGCGCCCTCCAGGCCGAGCTCGAGCTTCAGCTCGTTCACCCGATTGAGCGTGGCGCCCAACGCACCCACCCCTTTCTCGACGCTGCCCAGGGCGCTCATGAGCTGGTCGTGGGCGGCTTCGTCGTTCACCAGCTTGCCGAGGGTGCCTTCGCCGCTGGCAATCTTGGTGGTGATGGCGTTGAGGTTGTCGACCGAGGTCTGCACGCTCTCGCTCACCTCCTTGATGTTGGCGATCGAGTCCTTCAGATTCGTTCGGTTCTCCGTCACCACGGTGTCGACCTGCTCGAGCATTCTGGCGATCTGCTCGGTGAGCCGCGGCAGCTGCTCGGCGAGCGTCGAGCTGAAGCGCTCGAAGTTCCGTACCGTTCCGTCGAGACTCGATCGATTTTCGGCGATGAGCGCACGCAGCTCCTCCGACGTCGCCTGGATGCTGGCGATCAGGGCCGAGATTCCGCCGGCGGCCCCGCCGGGCCCGCC
>JAYTAM010000109.1:0-4217 GCA_043737505.1 Thermoanaerobaculia bacterium | reverse complement strand
CCATCTGACGGGCAAGCGCAGCGGCCAGGCTGCAGTGCCGGTGGACGACCAGTACAACGACAAGATGAATCTCTTCGTGCGCTACGAACCGCGTAGAGGACGGTGGTGGGCGGAGTACCATCTGCGCCACAACTGGAGCGCGGACATCTCACTCGAGCCCGGCGAACCGGCGCCGGCGGTGGGCGAGACGCTCCCCGCTTTCACCTTGCACGGCCTCGGCGGTGGCGTCGTGCTCTTCGAACGCGGCGGCCAGGAGCACTCCCTGACGTTCGGCATCGAGAACCTGACCGACGAGCTCTATGCCGAGTTCTCGAACGTGGCCTTTTTCCGCCCGGAGCCCGGCCGCCACTTCACCGCCAGCTATCGCATCCGGCTCTGAGGCGGAGTCAGTCGAGGCACTCGCGCAGCGTCAGCCAGAGACCGTCGCCCGGCACCAGCCGGGCGGCGGCGTCGCTGCCCGGGACAAAGTAAGAAGGGGCCGGATCGTCGGCCTCCGCCGGTGGCGGTACGAGGTTCGGCGGCGCGTAGGCAGCTCCCGGGATCCGCTCCTTCAACTCGCGGACCAGCGCGTCGCGCTTGGCGGTGACCTGATAGCCCTCGAAGTGGACGTAGAGCGACTGCAGCTTCGCCCCCGGCTTCGAGGTCGGGAATCCGAGCGTCATGCGCAGCGTTCCGCGCTCGACGGTCACCAGGAAGGCACGGCAAGAGCCGGCGGCCGACGGATTGGCCTGCATCGCCAGCGTGATGCCGGTGCGGCGCTCGACCTGAACCGAGGACATGCCGAGCGAAACGCCGTCCCAGCCGATCTTCCCGGCCTTGGCCTCGAGACGGGCGAGCGGGGTCTCGGTGGCCTGGGCCAGAAGCGCACCCGCGAAGATCGTCCCCGCGATGCCCACTCTCCAGCGCGTCTTCGTCATCGGTCCCCCTGAACGACCAGAAACAACCTGCCGCGAGCTCTGACTGCTCAAGCTCGATACGAAAGGAAGGATAGTCGTGTTTCAACCCGGTTGATTGCCGCGACGCGGCATCGGTCGCGATAGACTCGGCCCTCCAACCCGGAGGCTCGTTCGGCATGCCGCAGATCATTTACACGATGAAGAAGTTGCGCAAAACCACTCCCCAGGGCAAGGAGATCCTGAAGGGGATCTGGTTGTCCTTCTACGAAGGCGCGAAGATCGGCGTTCTCGGGCACAACGGCGCCGGCAAGTCGACCCTCCTGCGCATCATGGCCGGGCTCGACAAGGACTACGACGGCGAGGCCTTTCTCTCCGAGGGCTACACCGTCGGCTTCCTGCAGCAGGAGCCGCCGCTCGACCCGACGAAGACGGTCCTGCAGCACGTGGAGGACGCGGTCTCTGAAAAGAAGGCGGTTCTCGCCCGCTACGAAGAGCTGTCGATGAACTACTCCGACGAGACCGCCGACGAATTTTCGCGCCTGCAGGACCGCATCGACCACGAAAACCTATGGGAGCTCGATCGCCAGCTCGAGATCGCCATGGATGCCCTGCGTCTGCCGCCCCCGGACTCCGAGGTGACCCGGCTGTCCGGCGGCGAACGCCGTCGCGTGGCGCTCTGTCAGATTCTGCTGCGCAAGCCCGACATGCTGCTGCTCGACGAGCCCACGAACCACCTCGACGCCGAGTCGGTGGCCTGGCTCGAACGTCACCTTGCCGAGTACAAGGGGACCGTCGTCGCGGTCACCCACGACCGCTACTTCCTCGACAACGTGGCGGGATGGATCCTCGAGCTCGACCGCGGCGCCGGAATTCCCTGGGAAGGCAACTACTCGTCCTGGCTGGCGCAGAAGGATGCCCGCCTGGCGCAGGAGGAGAAGGAGTCCTCGACCCGGCGGCGGACGTTGCAGCACGAGCTCGAGTGGATCCAGCTCTCGCCGCGCGCGCGCCACGCCAAGGGCAAGGCGCGGATCAACGACTACGAGAAGCTTCTCGCCGAGGAACAGGCGCAGGAGTCGCGCCGGGATCCGAACGAGATCCATATCCCGCCCGGCCCGCGGCTGGGTGACCTCGTCGTCGAAGCCAGGTCGCTGTCCAAGGCCTATGGCGACAACGTCCTCATGGACAAGCTGTCGTTCATTCTGCCGCGCGGCGGGATCGTCGGCGTCATCGGGCCCAACGGCGCCGGCAAGACGACCCTCTTCCGGACGATCGTCGGGCAGGAGAAGCCGGACTCGGGCGAGCTCCGGATCGGCGAGACGGTCGCCCTCGCCTACGTCGACCAGAGCCGCGAGACGCTCGCCGGGGAGAACACACTCTGGGAGGAGCTTTCCGACGGCGGCAAGGACCTGATCCTGATCGGCAAGAAGGAGGTCAACTCGCGCGCCTACTGCGCGGCGTTCAACTTCCGCGGCGCCGACCAGCAGAAGAAGGTCCGCGATCTCTCGGGCGGCGAGAGGAACCGTCTCCATCTGGCCAAGATCCTGAAGAGCGGCGGGAACCTCCTGCTCCTCGACGAGCCGACCAACGACCTCGACGTCGACACGCTGCGCGCCCTCGAGGAGGCGCTGCTCGAGTTCGCCGGCTGCGCGGTCGTCATCAGCCACGATCGCTGGTTCCTCGACCGCATCGCCACCCATATCCTCGCCTTCGAGGGCGAGTCCGAGGTCGTCTGGTTCGAAGGCAACTACCAGGACTACGAGGCCGATCGCAAGCGCCGGCTCGGCACCGACGCCGACCAGCCTCACCGGCTCAAATACCGGAAGCTGGTGCACTGAGCGGCAGCCAGAACCCCGGATTTCAGGCCCTGTCCGGCGCCGTGCGCGAAGTGCAGGGTCAATCCGTTAGGATCGGTGTCAACCGATGATCGTCGCGGTCCTGAGTCGCAAAGGCGGGGTGGGCAAGACGACCAGCGTCGTCAGCCTGGCGGGGGCCCTCGCGCGCCTGGGCAAGAGCGTTCTGGTCGTCGATCTCGACTCCCAGGCCTCGGCCTCGTTGAGCCTGGGAGTGGAGCGCGCCGATCTCGCCCCCTCGATCCACGACGTGCTGTTCCGGGGCGTGCCGGCAATCAAGGCGATCCGCTCGACGCAGACCGCGAAGGTGGATCTCCTCACCGCCTCCGCCGACCTGATGCACGCCGACGTCGAGCTCGCTCCGGTGCGCAATCGCGAGACCAGGTTGCGCGACGTGCTGCAACCGGTCAAAGAGACCTACGACTGGATCCTGCTCGACTGCCCGCCTTCGTTCAATACTCTGGCGCAGAGCGCGCTCGTCGCCAGCGACCACTTCATCGTGCCGGCGGTGCCGCACTTCCTGGCGTTCGACGGGATTCAGCCTCTCCTCGAAGCGTCGGTGCGCCTCGCCGGGCGCTATGGCAAGCCGAGCGGTTTCCTCGGCGTGTTGCTGACCATGGTCGACAATCGCACCAAGTCGGCCCGCGCCCAGGCGACCCTCCTGCGGGAGAAGCTGGGCGACAAGGTCTTCGATTGCGAGATCCCGACGAACATCCGCCTGGCCGAAGCGCCGGAGAGCGGACAGACCATCTTTCACTGGTTTCCGCAGGCGGCCGGAGCCCACGCCTATCGCCTCGCCGCCGTCGAGCTGCTCCACCGCACCGGCCAGGAACCCGATGAGCCGTACGCGCAGGCGTCCGCGAAGCCGTCCGCCCAGGCGCCGGAAGCAAAATCCGCGATCGCACCCGCGGCGGCAGGAGCCGGCCCTACCCCCACCACTGCAGCGCCCGAACCGCCTGAACCGCTCGCGGTGGAAGCCGAAGTCGCCGCCAAGCTCGAGCTGGACGATACGGCGAGCTCGCACATCAACTGAAGCGTGAAGCGGCAGAGCCCCTGGGCTAGTCCAGTTCTTCCGCCTCGATCGACTGTTTGAGCAGGATGCGGGGAAGGTTGAGCGACCGCGCTTCGCGTTCGAGCTCGGCCAGGTCGCCACTCTTCAGCTCGGCCAGCTGAACCTCGAGCTCGGCGAGCTTCGCGTCGAGCTCGACCTCGACCTCTCGCACGCCCTGCACCGGCGAACCTTCGCCGTAGATCGCAGAGATATAGAGAAAAGTCAGATTGGAATGCAGTTGCGTTCCGCCGCGCTGAGCGAGGATGTCGTAGACGACCTCCGCCGCGGAGTTGTGGAAGCGGGCCTCGAGCGCCGCGGCTGTCGCCTTCACCCGCGTCGCGGCGGCGACGAGACTCGCCGCACGACCGGTGCCCGTCAGGCGATTCGCGAGCTCCTCCGCCTGCGCTGAGAACGCCCGCA
>JAYTAM010000108.1:0-9764 GCA_043737505.1 Thermoanaerobaculia bacterium | reverse complement strand
CCCTCATCTACTACCTCATTCAGCGCGGGCGCGACCTGCCGGAGGTATTGGTCACCAACAAGGTGCTGCTGTTCGTCCTGGTCTACGCCGACGCACTGCTCATCCTCGTCATCCTCTTCGTCCTCGCCCGCAACATGCTGCGCCTGTGGCTCGAACGCCGGCAGCGCGCGCTCGGCGCGCGCTTCAAGACCAAGCTCGTCGCGACTTACGTCGGCCTCTCGCTGGTCCCAGTGCTGCTTCTCTTCTTCTACGCCAGCGAGCTGCTCCAGGGGTCGATCGATCGCTGGTTCTCGAGCTCCCTGCGCTCGGTTCTGGAGCAGAGCAGCGCGGTGGCGCAGTCGCTGCAGCGCGAGATCGGCGACCGCAACTACCGTGAGGCGCTGCGGGTGGCGCGGCGTCTCCCGGGGCTCGGCCTCGAGGATGCCGCCGCTCGGGCCGAGCTCGCGACCCGGCTCGCCCAATGGCGCGACGAATCGGGCGTCGCTTTTCTCGGGGTCTATCTCGAGACCGATTTCATTCACGCCGTGGTCGACCCGGAGTCCGGGCTCAACGATTTGCCGGAGGTGGGGCGCAACTTCCTGCTCGAGGCGGCCGAAAGCGGGCGCTCGAATCGCGTCCTCCTCCCCGCCGGCACCCGCGGCCGACTGATCCTCGCCGGCGCCGCCGGCGCCGCCACCGACGGCAAGCGGCGCCCGGTCGTGGTGGCCGGTACGCTCCTCGACGCGCTCACCAGCGGACAGAGCGAGGAGCTGATTCAGTCGTACCAGACCTACCGTCAACTCGAAGTGCAGAAACGGGACTTCGCCGCCAGCTACTGGCTGATGTTCGTCCTGGTGACGCTGCTCATTCTGCTCGCCTCCTCCTGGGCCGGCCTGTTTCTCGCACGCCGGCTGATGCTGCCGATCCAGGCCCTCGCCGAGGGCACCCGGCGCGTCGCCGGTGGCGACCTCGACCAGCAGATCGAGGTCGCCGCCGACGACGAGATGGCGACCGTCGTCGACTCCTTCAACAGCATGACGCAGGAGCTCCGCCGCAACCGCGAGGAGCTCGGCAGAAGCCACCGCGAGCTGCTGGCGGCGAACCGGGGCCTCGCGGAAGAGCGCGCGCTGGTGGGCGCCATCCTCGAGAACCTCGCCGCCGGCGTGATCGCGCTCGGCGGCGACGGCACCGTGCTCTCCGCCAACGCGGCAGCCCTGAGCCTGCTGGCTCAGAGGGAAAGCGACCTCATCGGCCGCACGCTCTCCGAATCCTGGGGCGGCACCGAACGCTCGCGCCTCGAGAGCCTCATCGCCACCGCCCAGGAGCATCCCCCTGCGGCGGCCGAGGCGGCCGAGGTGAGTCTCGTTCTCGGTGGCGAGCGCCGGACCTTCGAGGTCAAGGTCTCGGATCTGCGCGACAACGCCGGCCGTGAGACCGGCAAGATCGTCGTGCTCGAGGACCTCTCCGATCTCATCAAGGCGCAGAAGCTCGCGGCGTGGACCGAAGCGGCCCAGCGCATCGCCCACGAGATCAAGAACCCGTTGACCCCGATCCGCCTGGCAGCGGAGCGCCTGCGCGTGAAGCATCGCGAGGGGGATCCGGGGGTCGGCGAGCTGCTCGAAGAGAGCGTCGCGATCATCGTCCGCGAGGTTGGCAAGATGCAGACGCTGGTGGACGAGTTCTCGCGCTACGCGCGCATGCCGGGGCCGCAGCTCGGCGCCACCGCCATCGAACCGCTGGTGTCGGAGGTGGTCGCGCTCTACCGTGACGTCAAGCCGGGAGTGGCGATTCAGACCGCGATCGAGCCCGGGATCGGCGAGATCTGGGTCGACCCGGAGCAGCTGCGCCGTGTGCTGATCAATCTGCTCGACAACGCGGTCGAGGCGACGGAGCCGCCGGGCGACGTCGAGGTGCGCGCCGAACGGCGCGGCGATCGCCTGGTGCTCGAGGTCGCGGATGCCGGCACCGGGATCGCGGAGGAAGACCGGGCGAAGCTCTTCCTGCCCTTCTTCTCACGCAAGAAGCGCGGCACCGGAATGGGCCTCGCGATCGTCCATCGGATCGTGAGCGACCACAACGGCACCATCCGGGTCTCGGCGAATCTGCCGCGCGGCTCGGTCTTCACCATCGAGCTGCCCGCGCGCTGAGCGGCTCCCTGCCCCTGCCTGTAGACTCGGCTCATGCAGGAGACTCCGCAGCAACGCATCTCCAGAGAACTTCAGGCGACGATGAAATCGGGGGACAAAGTCCGGCTGTCGACCCTGCGCATGCTCCTCACCGAAATCCAGAGCGCCGGGCTGCGTGGCCCCGCCGGCGCCGGGCCCCCTCCGGTCGCCGCCGAGCTCGACGAGGCTGGCTTTCAGGCCCTGGTACGCAAGTCGATCAAGCAACGCCGCGAATCTTCCGAGCAGTTCCGGCTCGGGAACCGGCCCGAGCTCGCCGCGAAAGAGGAGCTCGAAGCGGAGATTCTCTCCGCCTACCTCCCCCAGCAGGCCTCCGAGGCGGAGGTGCGGCAGGCGATCGCGGCGATCGTCGCCGAGACCACCGCCCAGGGGCTCGAGGGCAAGGCAGCGCTCGGTGCGGTGATCAAGGCGGCGCTGGTGCGCCTCGGTGGAACGGCCGACGGCGCGACGGTCAACCGCATTGTCCGCGAGCTGCTTGCCGGAGGCTGAGCCGGTGCGCTCGGTCCTCGTCGGCACGGCCGGGCACGTCGATCACGGCAAGACCGCGCTGGTCCGCGCCCTCACCGGAATCGACTGCGATCGCCTGGCGGAGGAGAAGCGGCGCGGCATCACGCTCGATCTCGGCTTCGCCCACCTCGCCCCCGCGGATTCCTCCGGCAGCGAAGAGTCCGTGGAGCTCGCCTTCGTCGACGTCCCCGGACACGAACGTTTCCTGCACAACGCCTTGGCGGGCCTGGGCGGCGTGCGGGTCCTGCTCCTCGTCGTCGCCGCCGACGAGGGGAGCCAGGCGCAAACCCGCGAGCACCTGGCGATCGCCGATCTGCTGGAGCTGCCCGTCCTGATCGTGGCCCTCAACAAGATCGACGCCGTCGACGCGGAGACCGCCGAGCTCGTCGGGCTCGAGATCGAGGAGCTCCTCGCCACCACCCGCTTCGCAGGCGCGCCGATTTTTCCGCTCTCGTCGCTCACCGGCGAGGGCGTGCCGGCGATCGGCGACGCTCTCCGTCGGGCGGCCGCGCAGCTGCCGCCGTCGGACCGCCGCTCCGATCCCGCACGACTCCCCATCGACCGCTCTTTTCTGGTCAAGGGCCAGGGTGTCGTCGTGACCGGCACTCTGCTCTCCGGCGCGGTCACCGCCGGCGACGAGCTGGAGTTGCTGCCGGCGCGTCTCCCCGTCCGGGCCCGCTCGGTGCAGGTGCACGGACGTCCGCGCAAGGCCGCAGCCGGCGAGCGCGCGGCTCTCCAGCTCGCCGGTGCCGACTTGCCGGAGCTCGCGCGAGGGATGGAACTCGCCGAGCCCGGTGCGTTCCGGGCGACCCGGCGTCTGCTGGTGCGATGGCGGATGCTGGCCGACTCGCCCGTCGCTCTCGCGGGTCCGCTCGAGCCGCTTGCCGTCCGCGTCCATCTCTACGCCTCGGAGATGGTCGGGACAGCACGAGCGCTCGTCGAAACTGGAATCTCGCCGGGAGAGACGGGGTTGGTCGAGATCGCTCTGGCCGCGCCGGTCGTCGCGGTGCGCGGCGATCGCGTCCTCGTTCGTCGGCTCTCCCCCGCGGCCACGATCGGCGGCGGATGGGTGCTCGATCCCTGGTGGCGCAGGAAACGGCGGGGCGACCCATCCGCGCGCATCGCAGCGCTGGCCGGCAGCGACGGCGACGCCCTGCTCGCGTGGGCCTCCGAGGCCGCCGAACGGGGACTCACCGTCGCCGCGGCGGCGGCGCGCAGCGGCAAGAGTCGTTCCGCCGTCGAGGCGCTCCTTGCGGGTCTCGAGGCCGGGGGAGCGCTCGTGCGGCTCAAACCGACCACCGACGAAAGCCACGACAAGTCGGGTACTCGCGTGCGTTACCTCCGGCCGGAGACGCTCGACTCCGTACGCCGCGGCGCGCGCGCGGCGCTGGCGAGCTACTTCGCCGAACGCCCGCTCGAGATCGGGCTCGCCAAGGCCGCCGCCATTCGACTCCTCCTGCCTCCGGCCGCCCGCTCGCTCGCCGATCCATGGTTCCTGCGCCTTGCCGCCGAAGGCGACATCGACCTTGCTGCCGCCGACGTTCGCTTTCCCGGCCGCGCGCTCGCGCCTCCAGATGCTCTCTCGCCTCTGGCACAGGCGATCGTCGAGCGCTACGGAGCGGCGGGCCTCGCTCCGCCCTCGCCCGGCGAGGTCGCGCGCGCGCTCGACGCCAAGCCGCAGATCGTCGAGGGTCTCGTCCAGCATCTGGTGAAGCGCAAGCAATTGGTCCGCCTCCCCGCCGGGCTCATCTTCGCCAGCGCCGCGCTGGCGCGACTCGCAGAGGAGCTCCGCGCCACCGGTTGGAAGCGCTTCTCGATCGTCGAGTTCAAAGATCGATTCGCGCTCACCCGGAAGTGGGCGATTCCGCTTCTCGAGTATCTCGACAGCACCGGCGTGACGCGGAGAATCGGCGAAGAGCGTGAGCTCCTCGCGCCGAGAAGTCATCCAATGCCGTGAACTTCCGCGCATCGCGATGAATATCGCGGCAATGTGAACGAGCTCCTCGCGTCGAGAAATCGTTCAATGCCGTGGAATTGAACCCATCGCGATGAAGATCGTGCAGTTCGAGCCTCTCGTCTCCACCGCTCCGAGAAGTCGAATCCATCCTTTGTCCATCGCGATTTGACACACCGTCGCCTGCGCACTGCGCGGCGTTGGCATCGATCTCGCCTTCTCGTCCTGCATTCGGATCGCCGCGGTGTACGCGGAAATCTGAACGCAACCACGAAGGAGGAAGCTCCATGAATCGATCTCTGAAAGCAATCGGATTCGCCCTTCTCCTCGCGATGGCCTTCTCGGCCGCGGCGATGGCGCAGGGCATCCCGACCGGCCGCCTTTCGGGCCGCGTCACCGATTCGGACGGCAACGGAGTACCAGGCGTGACGGTGGAAGTCACCTCACCGGCCCTGCAGGGCATGCGCGCCACGGTCACGGATCTGAACGGCGACTACGTGGTTCCCAGCCTGCCGCCGGGCGACTACTCCATGAGCTACACCATGGACGGCTTCGACAGGCAGGGCCGCTCCTCGCGTCTCGCCGCGTCGCAGGCTCTGCAGCTCGACGTGGACATGTCCCTCGCCGCCATCACCGAGACGATCGAAGTCACGGGCGAAGTCGTGACCCTGATCTCGAAGGACAACACCAACTCCACCACCATCTCGCAGGACGTTCTCGAGGAGCTTCCGGGCGCGCGTACGCAGCTCGCAGCCGTCGCCCTCTCGCCAGGAGCCGCGGCCACCGGCCCGGCCGGCGCGATCACCATCTCCGGCGCCCAGTCCTGGGAGAACACCTATTCGATCAACGGCGTCAACGTGAACGACAACCTGCGCGGACAGCCGAATGCGCTGTTCATCGAGGACGCCATCGAGGAGACCACGACCTCGACTTCTGGTATTTCGGCAGAGTACGGCCGGTTCGCCGGCGGCATCATCAACACGGTGACCAAGTCGGGCGGCAACGACTTTCACGGCAGCGTCCGCGACACCCTCACCAACCAGAGCTGGAACAGCAAGAACGAGTTCTCGCCCGAGCCCGAGGACAAGGTCCGTGGCGTCTACGAAGAGACCATCGGCGGGCGGGTGATCCGCGACAAGCTGTGGTTCTTCCTCGCCGGCCGGCAGCTCGAGACCGACGCAGTCGCGACGACGTCGCTGCTCAACCTGCCGTACAACGCCACCAACAAGCAGGATCGCTATGAAGGAAAGCTCACCTACTCGCCGACGGCGAATCATCGCGTCACCGGCTCCTACATCGACATCACCCAGGATCAGCTCACCGGGCACGGCGGGAATGTCAACTACCTCGTCGATCTGTCGGGGCTGCACACGCGGAGCCTGCCGAACACCCTTCTCGCGGCCAATTACTCCGGAGTGCTGTCGTCGAGCTTCTTCGTCGAAGCGCAGTATTCCGAGCGCGCGTTCAACTTCGAGGCCACCGGCGGCGCGGATCCGTCGCTCGCCGGCGGTACGCCGATCTTCGATCCGTCCAACGGCATCATCTACAACGAGGCGATCTTCTGCGACGCGAGCATCTGCCCCGACGGCGGCGACAAGCGCGAAAGCGAGAACTACCTCCTCAAGGCCAGCTATTTCCTCTCGACCGAGGGCTCGGGCTCGCACGACATCGTGGGCGGCGTCGACATCTTCGACGACATCCGGACGAGCAACAACTATCAGTCGCCGAACAACTTCTTCATGTTCGTCGACGGCTCGATTCTCACCGCCAACACCGTCTATCCGATCATCGGCAGCCAGAACCCGGATCAGCCGGGCGGCAACTCCTACATCACCTATTACCCGATCCTCGCCAACAGCCTGGGAACCCACTTCAAGACGAATTCGCTGTTCGTGAACGACCGTTGGCGGCTTTCCGACAACCTCAGCTTCAACGTCGGCCTGCGCTACGACAAGAACGACGGCACGGACGCCACCGGCAACGTCATCACCAAGGACGACGCCTTCAGCCCGCGCCTCGGCGCAAACTGGAATCCCGACGGCAACGGCGTCTGGCTGCTGAACGCCTCTTACGGCCGCTATGTGGCCGGCATCAACAACGGTATCGCCGACTCCGGTTCTTCGGCGGGAACTCCCGCGACTTACCAGTTCAGCTACCTCGGTCCTGACATCAATACCAACCTCGGCGCCGGGCAGATCCCGCTCACCGGCGAGCAGGCCCTGGCGCAGGTCTTCGCCTGGTTCAACTCGGTAGGTGGAATCAACAACCAGGACCTGCTGCAAGGGGTCAATCTTCCGGGGGGCGGCTTGGTCGTGGCCGAGGGCATCGGCTCGACCTATGCCGACGAGGTCACCATCGGCGGCGTGCGCAGCTTCGGCGCCAAGGGTTCGATCCGCGCCGACCTCATCTACCGCGCGTTCGGCAACTTCTACGTCACCCAGAAGGACATCTCGACGGGCCAGGTGCTCGACGCCAACGGCAACCTGGTCGACCTCGGCGTGGTGAAGAACAACGACACCAACCTCGAGCGCGAGTACTTGGGACTCCAGACGTCGTTCGACTTCCGCGCCACCGATCGCATTACCATCGGGGGCGGCTACACGCTGTCGCAGGCACAGGGCAATTTTGAAGGCGAGGCGGCAGGCGTCGGGCCGGTCACCTCGACTCTCGAGAGCTATCCGGAATACAAGGAAGCACGCTGGTTCGCCCCGTCGGGCGACCTGCTCATCGACCAGCGCCACAAGCTGGCGCTGTTTGCGGTCTGGGAAGCGTTCAAGACCGATCGTCAGCGGCTCGCGATCAGCGCACGTCAACTCTACAACTCAGGCTTCGCCTACTCGGCGGTCGGGCCGGTGGGCACTCGCGCCTTTGTGACCAACCCCGGCTACGTGACGCCCCCCTCTTCGGTCAATTACTTCTTCTCCGACCGCGGCGCCTTCAAGACCGACGACATCAGCTCGACCGCGCTGGGCTTCAACTATTCGCTCTTCTTCGGCGCCTTCGAAGTCTTCGGTCAGCTCGACGTCCAGAACATCTTCAACGAGGATGGCGTCGTTGTCGTCAACCAGGCCGTCCTCACCAGCCGCAACGATCCGACGCTGCAGCCGTTCAACCCCTTCACCGACACTCCTGTCGAGCGACTGGAAGGACAGCCCAACACCGTCCCTGCGAACTGGCAGAAGGGACCGAATTTCGGCAAGGCCACTTCGGTCAACGACCTGCAGCTGCCGCGCACCTACGTTTTCTCGCTGGGCCTGCGCTTCTAAGGTCTTCGCGAGGAAGACTCTGCCTCAGCCCCCGGTGGTCGCCGACCGCCGGGGGCGTTCTCTTTGAGAGAATGATCCTCGTGCAGAATCGATTTCTCGCTTCGACCCTGCTCCTCGCCGGCGCCTCCCTGGCGCTCGCCTGCGGTCGGAGTTCGCCGGACTCGCCGGCTGCGCCGACTGCGCCGGCTGCGAGCGCCGCGGCGGGCGCGACCACTGCTGACGGCCCGCGCCCGCCGATCGTCCTGATCTCCATCGATACCCTGCGCTCCGACCGGCTGCCCGCTTACTCCGGACGAACGGACCTCGCAACGCCGGCGATCGACCGCCTCGCCCGCGAGGGGATCCTCTTCGAGCGCGCCTTTGCCGAGGTCCCGCTGACCCTGCCGTCGCACACCTCGCTCCTCACCGGGCTCTTGCCGCCGGCCCACGGCGTGCGCGACAACATCGGCTTCGCGGTCGACGCCGCGCGCACGCCCCTGCTGCAGCAGCGCCTGCGCGAGCGGGGTTACACGACCGGAGCGGCGGTATCGGCGGAGGTGCTGGCGAAGCGTACCGGCATCGCCAGCGGATTCGATCTCTTCGACGAGCCGTCCGCTGCAGCGCGCACCGCCGAGCGCGCGGGAGGCGCGGCCGTCGCGGCGGCGCTGGGCTTCCTCGACGGCGTCGCCCGCAAGGGAGGCATCGGAGGCATCGGCGGCGGCGGAGGCACTGGCGCGCGGCCGTTCTTCCTCTTCCTGCATCTCTACGAGCCGCATACTCCCTACCGCCCGCCGGAGCCGTTCCGCTCGCGCTACGCCGACGCCTATGACGGCGAGATCGCCACCGCCGACGACCTCGTCGGCCGCCTCCTCGGCGAGCTCGACCGGCGCGGGCTCTACGACCCGGCGTTCGTCATCCTGCTCTCCGACCACGGCGAAGGACTCGGCGAGCACGGCGAGGACGAGCACGGGCTGCTGCTCTACCGCGAGCAGATCCAGGTGCCGCTGCTGGTGAAGCTCCCCGGGGGGGCGCGCGCCGGGGAGCGCGTGCGGCGCAATGTCGGGCTCATCGACGTCGTCCCGACGGTCCTCGACTGGCTGCAACTGCCGACGCTCGACGCGCTCCCGGGCAGCTCGCTCCTGGCGAGCGGCGACCGGGCTCCCGCCGCTGACCGGGCGATCTACTCCGAGACGATGTACCCGCTCATCCACTTCGGCTGGAGCGAGCTCGCCTCGATCGTGAGCGGCGACCTGCACCTCGTCGAAGGGCTACGCCCGGAACTGTTCGACCTGGCGCGCGATCCCGCCGAGCTCGTCGATCGTACGCTGGAGGAGCGCCGCCCCCTGGCGGCGATGCGCAAGACCCTCGCCGGCATCGATCGCACGCTCCTTCCGCCAGCGCCAGCAGACGCCGAGACGATCGCCGCCCTCGGCGCCCTGGGATATCTCGGTACGCCGTCAGCGGGCAACAAGCGGGTGCCGGACGCCGACCCGCGCGATGAGGTGCGCGGTATCGCGCCGGTGTTGCGCGGGCTGCGGCTCTACAACGAAGGCGAATACCGGAAGGCGATCGAGCAGCTCTCACCTGCGGCGACAGGCGGCCGCTCGGCTCTCGCCTGGCAGTATCTCGGCGCCTCCTACGACGCACTCGGCCGGAAGGACGAGGCGCTTGCCGCCTACCGCAACGGCATGCGACTCGCGGGCTCCTCGTCGTATCTCGCCGAGACAGCGGCCCTCCGCCTGCTCGAACTCGGCCGGCCGCAGGCCGCGGCCGACCTGCTTTCCGCGGAGCTCGAACGCCACCCGGACGGAAGCGAGGGCGCCCGCCTGCGGGTCCTGTCCTCGCGTGCTCTCCTGCAGCTCGGCAGGATCGACGACGCCGCTCGCGCCGCCGACG
>JAYTAM010000107.1:0-9792 GCA_043737505.1 Thermoanaerobaculia bacterium | reverse complement strand
GCAGGTTGTGTCCTCCTGCTGCGGCGACCTCGAGCGCGCGCTTGGCTGCCTCCTGGCCACGGATCTCGGCGAAGTCGGCTGCTCCGGCGAGAGGAGGCTCGAGCTCCCAGAGTCCGGCGCTCGGCGTCTCGGGAAGAAGCGTCGCGCCGAGCAAGTGCTCGACCGCTTCGTTGATGGTGCGCAGGCCGCGGACTGGGAGCGCCCCGGTGGCGGCCGCCTCGCCGGCGTTCACCGCCGGCAGGAGGAGCTCGCGGCAGTCGAGGCGGCGGCCGAGATCGGCGATCGCCAGGCCGCCGCGGACCGGGCGCACGCTGCCGTCGAGGCCCAGCTCGCCGCACAGGAGGCTCCCTGCGAGCGCTTCGGGAGGGAGCGCGCCATGCGCGGAGAGCAGGGCCAGGGCGATCGCGAGATCGAGATGGTTGCCCTCCTTGCGCAGGTCGGCCGGGGCGAGGTTGATCGTGACGGCGCGCGGTGGCAAGTCGAAGCCGCAGTTTCGCAGGGCGCTGCGCACGCGTTCGCGGCTCTCGCGCACGGCGGCGTCCGGCAGCCCGACGATCTGCATGATCGGCAGACCGGTCTGGACGTCGACCTCGACCTGCACCGGGCGGGCTTCGATTCCCCAGGGAGTCGCGGAAAGCGCACGGGCCAGCATCGAAGGGTAAAGACGCAGGACGGGTCCCGAATCTCGCAGCTGGCCGCCGGCCGCCTCTCGACGTGCCGATCCGGAAGCGGTTCGCTAGACTGTGCCGGCTTTGCGACCGTACCTCGAACTCCTGCGCCAGGTCCTCGACCGCGGCGTGACGAAGTCGGACCGGACCGGAACGGGGACGCTCTCGCTCTTCGGCCACCAGATGCGTTTCGACCTGCGCTCCGGATTCCCGCTGGTGACGACGAAGAAGTTGCACCTCAAGTCGATTGTGCACGAGCTCGTCTGGTTCCTCTCCGGCAGCACGAATGTCGCCTACCTGCGCCAGAATGGGGTGACGATCTGGGACGAATGGGCCGACCCTGAGGGTGAGCTCGGACCGGTCTACGGGCATCAATGGCGCGCCTGGCCGGCGCCGGGCGGTGGCCAGATCGACCAGATCGCCCGCCTAGTGGACGGACTGAAGCGCAATCCCGATTCGCGGCGCCACATCGTTTCGGCCTGGAACCCGGCCGAGCTCGACCGCATGGCCTTGCCGCCCTGCCATGCGCTCTTCCAGTTCTACGTCGCCAACGGCGAGCTTTCCTGTCAGCTCTATCAGCGCAGCGCCGACGTCTTCCTCGGCGTGCCGTTCAACATCGCCTCCTATGCGCTGCTCTGCGCGATGGTCGCCCAGGTGACCGGTTTGCGGCCGGGCGAGTTCGTCCATACGCTGGGCGACGCGCATCTCTATCTCAATCATCTGGATCAGGCGCGGGAGCAGCTCGGCCGCGATCCGCGCGAGCTGCCGCAACTGCGCCTCAATCCGGAGATTCGTTCGATCTTCGATTTTCGCTTCGAGGACGTGACGGTCGAAGGCTACGACCCGCATCCGGCGATCCGGGCGCCGATCTCGGTATGAGCGGACTGCGGACTCCTCCGGTCGCGCTCATCGCCGCGGTGGCCGAGAACGGAGCGCTCGGGCGGGACGGTGGCCTCCCGTGGCGCCTACCCGCCGACCTCAGGCGCTTCAAGAAGCTGACCCTCGGACACCACCTGATCCTGGGCCGGCGGACGTGGGACACCCTCGACGCCCCGCTTCCCGGACGGATTCCGGTCGTCGTCACGCGCCGCGGCGGAGTAGCGCAAGAGGTTCTTCAGGCTGCGACGGTCGCAGAGGCCGTGGCGATCGCGGTCGCCGCGGGGGACTCGGAGCCGTTCATCGGCGGCGGAGCGGAGATCTTCCGCCTGGCGCTCGAAGAAGACCTCATCGACCGCCTCTATCTCACCCGGATTCATCGGGCGTTCGACGGCGACACCTGGTTTCCGGCCTATGACGAGTCCCGCTATCGCCTGATTGCCCGGGAGGATCACGCCGTCGACGAGGGGCACCCTCACCCATTCAGCTTCCTCGATTTCGCACGGCGAGATTGACCGGCGCCGCTCCGCCGCCCGCCGGTCGAAAGGCGTGGGCGAGCGCCAGTTAGTGTTATCGTTTTTCTGCTCAGGAGGAATCGATGACTAAAGCTCTCGGATGTGGAATCGCGCTCGTCGGACTGGTGGTGCTGCTCGGTTTCGTCGGCGTCGGTCAGTACAACGGACTTGTCGGCAGTGAACAGGCGGTCTCCGCCGCCTGGGCGCAGGTGGAGAACACCTACCAGCGCCGGGCCGACCTGATTCCGAATCTCGTGGCGACGGTGAAGGGCTCGGCCGCCTTCGAACAGGAGACCCTGCAGGCTGTCGTCGAGGCACGCAGTCGCGTCGGGCAGATCAGCGCCCAGGCGACACAGGAGATTCTCGACAACCCCGACAAGTTCGCCCAGTTCCAGCAGGCTCAGGACGGTCTCTCGTCGGCCGTGTCGCGCCTCATGGTGGTGGTGGAGAAGTATCCCGATCTGAAGTCGACCGCCGCCTTCAGCGATCTGATGACCCAGCTCGAGGGGACCGAGAACCGCATCACCGTCGAGCGTATGCGCTTCAACGAGGTCGCCCGCGAGTACAACACCAAGTTGTCCAAGTTCCCGACCAACCTCTTCGCGCGCCTTCTCGGCTGGCACTTCAAGATCCGGCCGTACTTCGCCGCCCAGGCCGGTGCGGCGACCGCCCCCAAGGTCGAGTTCTAGAGACTTTGTCGACGCCCCGCAGCGCGCAGGATCGGCAGCGCCCGTTTCTCCCGCTTCTCCAGACGAGCCCGGGAGCGTGGGCGCTGCTCGTCTTCGCGCTGTCGTTTTTCGCTCACCCGGCTGTCGCGCAGACCTCCCGGCCGCTGCCGGAAAAGCCGGCGCGGTGGGTGAGCGATCTCGCCGGCGTCCTCTCGACCGGTGCTGCCGCAGCGATCGACGGCAAACTGGAGGCTTTCGAGCAGGCTCAGGGATCGCAGGTGCTGATCGCGATCTTTCCCAGTCTGCCGGAGAATGAGGCGCTGGAGGAGTACACCCAGCGCGTCGCCGAAGCCTGGCGCGTCGGCAGGGCCAAGCAGGACGACGGCGTCGTGCTCTTCCTCTTCGTCGCCGACCGCGCGCTGCGTCTCGAAGTGGGCTATGGGCTCGAGGGTGCGCTCACCGACATCGAATCGAGACAGATTCTTCAGAACACCCTGATTCCCTTCCTGCGCAACGGCGACTACGACGGCGGATTCACTGCCGCCGCCGATGCCATCCTGATTGCCGTCCAGGGGGAGTACACCGCCGACCCCAGGGGGCAAGGACGGGGTGGAAAGCAAGGCGGCAGCTTCATCTTCTTCATCATCATCGTCGTGCTGTTCATCCTCATGACCTCGGCGCGGAATCGCGGCGGTCGCGGCAGCCACTGGACCGGAGGGGGCGGCGGCTTCGGCGGTGGGGGATTCGGCGGCGGCTTCGGGGGTGGCGGAGGGTTCGGCGGCGGCGGCTTCTCGGGCGGCGGCGGCTCGTTCGGCGGTGGCGGCGCCAGCGCCCGCTGGTAACGCTGCACCACGGACTGAAACGCCCAGTGTGTGAAGTTCCCGTTCTCTAAGAAAAAAAGCCTGCTGGTAAAGAACGAAGAAGCAGACCTAGAAAAGCTCGCGCGCAGCCTCACCCAGACGAGCGACAGCGTCGACGATCTGTGAATCGCTCAAGTAGGGCGCAGGTCCGAGCCGCAGAGATCTGCCGCGGGCATCGCACAGCACCCCCTTTACCAGCAGCTTCTCGCAAAGGGCTTGCGCCTGCGGACTGTCCAGGGCGAGAAAACCCGCAATCCCGGTGAGGTTCAGCAAGCGATTTCTTCGGATGACTGCCCCCGGCAGGTCGAGCGCATCGAACGAGCTCGCCAGCAGAGCGATCTGATGCTGCGACACCTGGCGGAGGAACTCCACCGTGAGTCCCTGTGAGCTGAAGAAGTCGAACACGCGCGCGGCGCGGTAGTGGCTCGTGGGATCGTAGGTCGCGCCGGCGAGCGCCGCTGCGCCGCTGCCGTATTCGACTTCGTCCCCGCGCTTGCTCCCCGATTTGGTCCAGAACTCGGCGAACCAGCCGGTGACGACCGGGCGGAGCTCGAGACCGCGTGGGAGGCGCAAGAAGCAATTGCCTTCGCCTAGCTGGAGATACTTGTAGCCGCCGCCGGTGACGAGGGCCGACTCGAGACCCAGATCGCGGAGCGAGAACGGGAGGACGCCGAGGGCGTGGTAGGCATCCACGAGGAGCGGGATCTCCCGTCGCCGGCACTCGCTCGCCAGCTCACCCAGGCAGGGGACGATACGCGCGGTCTCGAAGAAAACCGCCGATGCGAGGACGGCGGCCGTGCGGTCGTCGAGCGCCGCCGCGAGCCGGGAGGCGACGGTCTCGACCGGATGCGCCGGCACCCTCACCACCTCGATACCGGCCTCAGCGAGGCGTGCGAGCTGGCGGCGGAGGGTGTGGAACTCGCCGTCGGTGGTCACCAGACGCGGCTTCATCGGGAGCGGCAGCGCCGAGAGCCAGCGCACGATGAGGTCGTGAGTGCTCGCCGCGAGAGCGATCTCCCCGCCCGGATCGTTCAGCAGGGCGCGGAAACCCTCGCGTACGCGCTCGGCTTTCGCCTCGGCGAGGCCCCACTTCTCGTCGACTTCGCGAGCGGCGTCGTCGAACGCCTCGAGAACGCCTTCGCGCGCGACGTCGGGCCAGGCCTGATGCGAATGGCCGGAGAGCGGCAGGCGCTCGGCGACGCGAAATCGTCGATAGTGCGCCGCCAGGGCATTCGGAGACCGGGCGAGGCTGTCGAGAGTGAGCACGGGCGGGCCTAGAGCGCGATCAAAGCGCGGCTCGGATCGCCCACAGGTCGGGGAAGAGGGGTTGGAAGAGGGTGGCGCGCAGGTATTCGACGCCGCTCGAGCCGCCGGTGCCGGGTTTGGTACCGATGGTGCGCTCGACCATCTTGACGTGGCGATAGCGCCACTCCTGGATCCCTTCGTCGAGATCGACGAGGCGCTCGCAGACCTGAGCCAGGTCGGGCCGGCTGCGGTAGATCTCGACTAGATGCGGCTGCAGCTCGGGGGTCTCGGGATTCGACTGGCTGAGGTCACGCTGCAGGAGCGCCGCCGGTACGGTGCAGCCGTGACGCGCCAGACAGCGCACGAAGACGTCCCACAGGCTGGGCTCGCCGAGGCGCCGTTCGAGCCGCCGCGCCGCTGGTGTTCCGGAGTGGTGCGCGACCATGCGGGCGTTTCTCCGCCCGAGCGCGAACTCGAGCTCGCGGAACTGCGGCGACTGGAAGCCCGAAGCGCTCTCGAGCCGGGCGCGAAAGGAGAGAAACGAGATCGGCGACATGGTTTCGAGAATGTCGATCTGCGCCACCTGGACCTTGAGGATCGTGAGGATGCGCTTGAAGGTGGCCGAGACGCTGGGCAAGTTGTCCCCGTCGAGCGCCGCCATCAGGTGCGCGGTCTCGTGCAGCAGCTGTTTGAACCACAGCTCGTAGGCCTGGTGAATGATGATGAACAGCATCTCGTCGTGCTCCGGGCCTTCGGACAGCGGCTGTTGCGCTGCCAGGAGATCGTCGAGATGCAGATAGTTCGAATAGGTGACGGACACGCGGGCCTCGCTTTCGAGCGTCAGGCTACAGGCTGGCGGCGGGAGCGGTCAACGCGCCGACGACTTCAATCCGATCCACCGCCATGAACCAGAGCTCGAGGCGGGGCGGCCGGTCGAGAGCCAGCGCGGTCGCGACCGCACGTCCGTAGAGCTCGAGCTGAGGTCGGTAGCGAATCACCTTCGCGGCGATCGTCGAAGCCACCTCGTCGGCCGCGATCTCGTCGGTCTTGAAGTCTGCAATGACGGTCTCACCGGACTTCGGGTCTCGGTAGAGCAGGTCGAGCGTGCCGACGATGCCGTCGAGCGCCTCGGCTCCGGTCGCTTCGGTCGCTCCGGTCGCTCCTGTCGCCCCCACGAGAAGCGACATTTCGCGCGCCAGGACCGAGGGACGGAGCGAGCGCAGCTCGGCGAACAGGCGTGAAGCGCGAAGCCGTGCGAGCTCGCCGACGAGGGCCTTCCGCTCGACGTCGGAGGCCCCAGGCAACTCGCCGACGAAAGCGGAGTCGGCGGCGGCCAGCCACGCCTCCGGCGCCTGCTCGGCCCCCTCCTCGAACTCGAGCGCGCGATGCAGGGCGACGCCGAGCGCGCGCGCCAGGGGCCGAGAGATATGCCCTTCCGCCGTGCCGCTCTCCGCGTATGAAGGCGTCTCGGGGCTCTTGGGGCCGACCCCCGCCAGCCCGGCGGCGCTTGCGATCCGCGGCCGTCCGGCGCGCTCGCGAGCCTCGACTCTTTGGCCCGGAGGTACGGCGGCGGGAGCCCCGATCG
Source organism: Thermoanaerobaculia bacterium (assembly GCA_043737505.1). GTDB lineage: Bacteria > Acidobacteriota > Thermoanaerobaculia > Multivoradales > JAGPDF01 > JAGPDF01. The sequence continues at coordinate 3,375 of JAYTAM010000107.1, read as the reverse complement.
CCCTGGTCTGGCCCGCCGCTGACGCGGCTTCGGGGGGGCGGTCCGAGGCCGAAGTCTGAGGCGTCGAAGTTCTCCATCGCGCGGCGAAGCGCCAGGGAACACCTGCCGCATCCACGACCTCGGCGCCCGAACCGAGCTCCGTCAAGTTTCCCGGGTGGCGCCCAGCCAGGAGATCGAGAAAGGTTTTCGCGCGGCCGAGGTCCAGAGGCTGCGGCGACTCGTTCCAGTTGCCGCAGATCACCAGCCGATCGCGGGCGCGAGTCGTGGCGACATAGAGCAGCCGTACCGCTTCGGCGTCGCGCAAGCGCCGGCGATGGCGATCGGCCGCGAGATAGCCCGGAGAAGGAGCGCCGAACAGCCGAAGCTCGCGGCCGTGACCGGCGACACCGTCCAGGACGTCGTTTTCGGCGGCGTCGTTCCCTCGGTTGCCGCGCTGGATCTGCGCCAGATAGACCTGGTCGAACTGGAGACCCTTGGCGGCATGGATCGTCATCACGGCGACGGCGTCCGTGCCGGCGTCCGGTGGCCGGGCATCCTCGGCCTCCTTCTCCTCCTCGACCGCCTGCCGCAGGCGAGCCAGAGCGCGCAGCGGATCGCTCTCCTCATCGAGCTCGCGCTCGAGGCGGGTGAGCAGACGTTCGACATTGGCGAGGCCGAAGCGGCCGAGAAAACGCGCCGCCGCGAGCGGCTCGGGGAGGAGCCAGGCGCGCAGGCGCTCGATCCAGGCAGCGGCCGGCAGGCGGCGGAAGTCTTCGCGCAAGTGCGCGACGGCTCGCACCGCCTCGCCGAGCGCGAGCGGCCATTCGACGAGCGTCTCGAGCCCCGGGATCGAGGTTGGAATCCCGGCGGTGGCGCTGGCGATGGTGCGGTCGACGGCCGCAATGTCTTGCGGCCCCGCGAGGTCGGCCATCGCCTTGGCGAAGCCCGCTCGCCAGAGAGGAATCCAGGCGGCATCGGGAACGCCCACCAGCGGGCTCCGCAGAAACGCCACCAGGGCGAGCAGATCGGCCGGATCGAGGAGGGCCCGCACTGCGCAGGCGAGATCGATGATCTCGCGGCGGCGGTAGTACGAGCGGTCCTTCTGCACCGCGTACGGTACGCCGGCACGGCGCAACGCCTCGAGGTAAACCTCGAGCGCGCCGCGCGCCTTGAGCAGGATGGCGAAGCTTCCCCACGCGATACCTTCTGCATCGTGGAGTTCGCGTATGTCGGCCGCGATCGCGGCGGCCTCGACCAGGTTGGCCGGATCGGCCTTCGTCGAATCGGGGTGGGGCAGGGCGGTCGGATCCCACGACAGCCAATACTCGACCGGATGGCGGTCGCGGCGGCGGAAGCCCGGGCTGGCGGCGCGCGCCGGACTGGCCGTGAGGGGCTCGAAGCGCGGCTGGACGCCCGGTTCGGCGACCATGACCGGCGCGACGGATCGCTCGACTTCTTCCAACACCGCCGGGACCGAGCGGAAGTTGACGGACAGGCGAGCGCTTTCGCCTCCGGCCGCTGCCATGCTCTCCAGGAAATTTTCGTACGAGGCTAGATCCGCACGCCGCCAGGCATAGATCGATTGTTTGGGGTCGCCGACGATGAAGAGTCCCGGGCGCGGGCCCTCGTCCGCGCCGAGCGCGAGCGCGGCGAGCAGGTCGCACTGGCGGCGGTCGGTGTCCTGAAACTCGTCGACGAGGAGTTGACGGATCTCCCGGCGCAGCCGCCGGCGCACCACCGTGTTGCGTTGCAGCAGGGCAGTCGCGCGGTCGAGCAGATCGTCGAACGTCAGCACTCCGGCGCGCTCCAGGCGGTAGCGAACCTGCTCGATGAGAGGGCCGAGTGCCTGCCGGGAGAGCTCGAAGCGGCGCAGGTCGAGCGCGCGGACCTCGACGAGGCGATCGTGGGCGGAGCGCGCGAGGTCAAGGTAGCTGGCGCCGCCGGTTCCCAGAGCTCCGCTCTCGGTCTCTTTGAGCACACCCTTGGCGTAGCGCTCCAGCAGCTCTTCCCATTCGGGACTCGAATCGCGGACCTGGTCCGCAAATGTCAGAAGCTCGGCTCGGCCCGTGGACACGGCGACCTCGAGCCCGTCTGCCAGGCGGCGCAACGCCGCAAAGGCGCGCGGGAGGGTCTTCATCCGCTTGGCGCTCGCAGCGAGCCTGTCGAGCTCCGGGAGAAATGCGCCCAGGTCTGCCGCAACGCCAGAGAGAATGGCGCTGCAAGCCGGATCGTCGAACGGATCGCGCGCCAGGTCCTCACGTCGCGCGCCGCCAGCTATGAGCTGCATCAGCGCGGCGTGCAGCTCGGAGGGGGAGATGCCTTCACGCACCAGCGCCGCGACCGGAGCCTGGCGGCCGCGAAGGGCCGCGAGCACGACCTCCGTCGCGGTGGCAGCGACCGCGGAACCGTCGGCGTCGACGGCGAGGGTCGGGTGGAGCCCGGCTTCGAACGGATGGTCGGCGAGAAGGCGGTGGCAGAAACCGTGAATCGTCTGCAGGCGCAGACGAGAGAGAACGGCGACGAGGCCGTTCGCGCGTCCGGCCAGGTCGAGACCGGCGAGCAGGGCCGGTTGCGGGTCGAGGTCTTTCGCCGTCTGGCCGCCCGCCAGCTGGCCGAGCAATTCGCCCAGACGGTGTGCCATCTCGGCTGCCGCAGCTTCGGTGAAGGTGATCGCGACCGTTCCTTCGGCGACACGCGCGGCGACCTCGGAGAGCTCCACGCTCGGAGCGCCGGCGAGGCTGCGGCGCTCCTCCAGTTCCGCGGCGGCAGCCGCCCAACCGGGTCCGAGGAGCCAGGTCGCAAGTCGGGCGACCAGCGCGCGTGTCTTGCCGGTCCCGGCCCCGGCCTCGAGGACGACCGGTCGCACGAACTCTGAGACCGCGAGATCGCGCGCCGGCTGATCGGCAAGCGCAGCGACTGACGGAGGCGAGCCGTTCAATCGCTCTCCGGGGAGGCCGCCGACGGCGTACCGGGTGGACGGGAACCGCGCAGCTGAAAGAGCCGCCAGGCGGCTTCGTCGGCCGCTTCCACAACGTTCTCCTGACCAGGCTGATCCCCGCCCAGAGCCGCGCCCGTGACGTCGAGTGTCCTCCCGAGCCGCGCGCGGGCCCAACGCTCGAGGCGCAGGCGTGCGCCACTGTCGCCCTGCAGGCAGGCGACCCGCACCTCGCAATAGGCGCACTCCTTGTAGGGCGCCTCCAGGCTGCGGTCGAGCAGGCGGGGAAGGAAAGCGCCACGTTCCCAGGCAGTGAAGAGCGTCTGCCATACGCTCCGCTCCCTGTGATCCAGCTCTGTTCCGTCGGCGGGCGCGGCGAAGTGGGCCTCACGACGGTCGTCCTCGAGGTCACTTTTCAAAAACAGCAGTCGCCCTTCGACCGGGCGACCGGCACGGGCTCT
>JAYTAM010000106.1:0-9809 GCA_043737505.1 Thermoanaerobaculia bacterium | reverse complement strand
GAAAGCTAGAGCCGATCCGCCGGTATCGGCTTGCCCCGGGCGATGCGTGCAGGCCGGCAACGCTCACCGGCCGGCCAGACTTCTTTTCAGTGTGTGCGCTTTTCGCCTCGCTCCCACAAGAATCCCGGAATCTCCTTCCGGCATTGAAAGGGTCCGCCTAGAACGGCATGTCGTCCTCTTCCATGCCGAAGTAGTGGCCGAGCTCATGCTGGACGGTCTCGCGGACTTCTTTCATGACTTCGCGGCGGGTGGTGCACTCGCGCAGGATCGGGCCGCGGAAGATCATCACCCGATCGGGGAGCGCCGAGTAGGAGCTGCCGCGCTCGGTGAGCGGCGTGCCGTGGTAGAGGCCGAAGAGCTCGTCGCGCTCGGGGTCGTCGGGGTCGATGCCGACCTCTTCGAGATCCTCGTCCGAGGGCTCCTCCTCGATCATCACCGCGACGTTGTCGAGCGCCGCCTTGAACTCGTCGGGCAGGTTGCCGAGCGCCTGCTCGACCAGCGCTTCGAACTCTTCTGGGGGAACTCTCATCGGGTCTCGAGACTGGGATTGGGAATCTTCCAGGTTAGACGATACGCCCCTGCGGGGCGCAAAAGCTCCAGTAAAGGGTCGGCAACATCGGTAAGTTCGGGGGGCGTCGCAGACTCTTTCGTCACCGGCCCGGTCACGAAAAGCCCGATGTCCATCTCGCCGTCGGGGTTGGTGCGCAGGTGGTCGAGCATGGCGCGCGCCGGACCCACGGCCAGCCAGCGGGCTTCGAGCGCGTCGAGCACCGTGAGAAGGCTGCGCTCGGGGAAAGCGTAGGCGTACTCATCTTCTCCCTCCTGCTCCTCCGGGCTGGGCGCATCGAAGCCCTCGACCTCGGTGGCGGGAGCCGGTAGCGTGACGAGCAGCTGCGCCGAGAGCGGGTGGAAAACCTTGCGCACCCGCTCGTCGAGGGAGTAGCCCTCCCGGGCGTCGACCTCGAAAGCCGCCAGCAACTCCGCCATGCTGTCGCTCACCCCCTTCGCCAGCGCCTCCTCCGCTCCGGAGAGCTCGGCGTCGCCCTCTGCCGCGGACTCGCTATCGGCGTTCCCCTTCACGCCGAACACCCTTTGCCAGCAGCTTTTTCTTTTCTCCGGGTTGGCGTCGAGGAATTGCTCGAGCTCGAAGACCCGGCCCACGTAGCGCGAGAAGGAGCCACTCCACTCGGCCACTTCCGCCTGCGCGCGCTCGCGCTCCTTGCGCGTTGCGCGGCTGGCGCCGGCAGGAGAGATCTCGAGCGCCGCGGTGTCGCCATTGCGGAAGTAGGCGAAGTCGACTGGATCGTCGGCGAAGAGATCGGAGAGCTGCGCCGGATCGTCGAGCTCGACCCAACGCCGGAACTCCCTCAGGGCGCCGCGCGAGCGCTGGAAGCTGGTGCCGTCCGTCCCCTGGGTGAGGCCGGCGAAGCGCGCCAACCAGGGGTCGGTACCTTCGAACAGCTCACGCTCCTGCGTCGCGATCCGCTTGCGCACGGCCGGCGAGTCGAACTCTTCGGCACGGCCGAGGTCGATCATCAGAGTCGCCCGCGCTGCGCCGTCGGAGAGAAATTCGAGCAGCATCCGCTCCGCCACCGGCGGCTCGAAGCAACCGCCGGCGAAGGCGGCGAGGAGGAAAGTGGCGAGAATCCGAGTCGCTCGGCGAGGAAGGCGCATGGTGGCCTAGAATCTTGACGATGTCCACGCGCCTCGACAAGTGGCTGACCATCGCCCGGGTCTACAAGACGCGCACCCTCTCCGCTCACGCCTGCGATCTCTCGCGGGTGCGGGTGAACGGTGTAGCGGTGAAGCCGCACCGCAATCTCGTCGTCGGCGACCGGATCGAGGCCGAGGTGGCCAAGGACTGGACCCGCGTCCTGGTCGTCAAGGAGATCGCCGACAAGCCGCTGCCGAAGGCCGACGTCGGGCGGCTCTACGAGGACCTCTCTCCGCCGCGCCCGGCCGCCGACCCCCTCCTGCGCCTCATGCGCCGCCCGCCGGTCGCGCGCGAACAGGGGGCCGGCCGGCCGACCAAGAAGGAGCGCCGCCTACTCGATCGCTTCCATCACCGGGACCGCTCGGGCGACAGCTAACCGACGCAGCGGAGCCGCGTGCTAGCCTCCCGCCGATGCCTGCGATCGACTTTTTCTATGCCCGCCCGAGCTGCGAGAGCTGCGAGAAGACCCGGGCGCTGCTCGCCCACTCGAAGGTCGCGATCCGCAGCGAGCGCAGCACCCGGGACGCCCTGACGGAGGCCGACATCGTGAGCCTTCTGGGGAGCGTGAACGAGGTCTGGATCGCCCGCGGCCGGAAAATCGTCAAGCAGAGCGCCGCGAAGACGAAGCCGGACGAGCTCCTCGGGCCGACGGGCAAGTTCCGCGCGCCCCTGCTGCGTCGCGGCGACAGATTGCTGGTCGGTTTTCACGTTCCGAGCCTCGAAGCGCTCGTGGCTTGACTCGCACTTTATCTCCGGGGGAAATCATGAAGATGCCGTCGCGGTTGGTTTGGATTCTGGCGGTTGCAGTGGCGATCGGAGCTGCGGGAGTTCCGGCGCAGCTCGAAGCTCAGAGCAGCGGCAGGGTCGAGGGCTTCGCCGGCTACTACTTCCCCGAGGAGCTGGAGGAGAACATCTCCTACGGCCTTCGCGGCACCTGGATGGCCTCAAAGGGCTGGGGCATCATGGGGAGCTACGAGCGCTACACGCAGGATGACGGCGATGGCTTCGGGCTCTCCGGCAACGTCGACGCCCAGATCGAATCGCTCGAGGCCTCCTACGTCGCCTGTCCCTGGAGCGAGAGCTTCGAGATCTTCACCGGTCTGGGCCTGACCGACGTCGACGTCGATGCGCACGTCGACAACCCGGCCGTCGACCTGACGAAATCGACCCTCTCGGTGCACGTCGGGGTGGGGTACCGCGCCATGCTGGGGGAGAATTTCTACCTCCGCCCCGAGGCCCGCGCCCGGATCTACGAAGCCGGCAACAGCACGGTCGACATCTCCGCCTCGCTCGCCCTCGGCTGGAGCTGGGATACAGACTAGCGGCATCCGTTCAACCGCCTGTCCGACATGCTCGGACAGCAAAGGGGTGCAGGATGAGAATCAACTTCGTTCGTGGTCTCGTGCACGCCTGGGTCGGAGCCGCGACCTTCGTCGGAGGAGCGCTCTGCGCGGTCGAACCCAAGGTTCCCACCTCCTCTCTCGATCTCGCCGAGTTCTCGGCGCCCGAGCTTTACCTGAGCAGCGCAAACGTCCCGCTTGCCGATCTGCTCGGCGAGCTGCCGAACCGCGGTCGCTGGCAGGAGTACCTGGCAGAGCGGGGAGACGGTGGGGCCGGGATCCAGACCTACATCGATCCCCGCTCCGGCACGGCGACGAACGTCATGGGCCTTTTTCCGCTCCTGCCCGGCGACGGGCTCGGCAACCGAATCACTCTCGCCGGACTCGGCAGGCAACTCGGCCGTGAGCTCACCGCAGTCGACGAGGCGGCCGTCGCCGAAGCGACGCGCCGGTTCCTCGTCGCCCATGCTCCACTGCTCGGCATCGACCCGGGCGAGCTCGGACCGGTCACCGCGGCGAAGGTCGACGAGCGGCTCTGGCAGGCGACCGCGCCGCAGCGGGTCAGCGGAGTGGAGGTCCGCTACGCGCGCATCGTGGCGTCCATCGTCCACGGCAACGTCGTCACCTTTGGTACCGAGGCCTGGGGTGCCGTCCGGCTCGCAACCGCTCCCTCGATCCGTTCCGAGGACGCACTCGAGGCGGGCTTCGCCGCCGCAGGCGGCCGCTCCGCCGCTGATCTACTGCTGCGCGAGCCGCGCCTCGAGATCGTGCCCGTGGCACCGCCCGAGTACCAGGCCGGCGGAGGCTACGCCGGGCCGGTCGGCGCCGGCTATCGGCATCGGTTGGTCTGGTCGTTCGCCTTCGAGCGCGCCCCCGAAATCGCCAACTGGGAGGTCCTGGTCGATGCGCACAGCGGTGAGGTCCTCGCGCTCCAGGACATTCATTCGTACGTCCAGCGCCGCATCACCGGCGCCATCTACCCGGAGACCTCGACCGAGATCTGCCCCGGCCCCTCTGTCCCGCCTGGGCAGTGCGGGACCATGCAGAGCGGCTGGCCGATGCCGTACGTCGACACCGGGTTCTCCACGCCCAACAACTACACCAACAGCGCCGGCGTGTACGACTGGACGAGCGGCACCGCGACGACCACGCTCACCGGGAAATATTTCGATATTCACGACAGCTGCGGCGTCGTATTAGCCAGATCAGGCACGGGCGACATCGACCTCGGCGGATCCAACGGCGATCACGAGTGCGACGCGCCGGGCATCAACGGCGCCGGCAATACCGCGGCCGGGCGCTCCGGCTACCACGAGCTGAACCGGATCGCCGAGCAGGCGCGCGGCTGGCTTTCCAACAACACCTGGCTGCAGTCCACGGTGCCGGTGAACATGAACGTCAGTTTGACCTGCAACGCGCTCTGGGATGTAACGAATCAGTCGATCAACTTTTACCGCTCGGGCAATGGATGCAGGAACGCCGGCGAGCTGGCCGGCATCTTCGACCACGAGTGGGGCCACGGGCTCGACGACAACGACACTGGCGGCTCGCTGTCGAACTCGTCCGAAGGCTACGCCGACCTCGCGATGATGTACCGGCTGCAGACCTCCTGCATCGGTTTCGGTTTCTTCCAGCCCGCCGGCGGCGTCTGCGGGTTCACTCTCGACGGCACGGGACGCAACGCCAACGAGGCGCTGACTGGCCCAGCACACTGCGATACCGACTGTTCCGGCGTGCGCGACGCCGACTGGGCCAAGCATCTGCCCAGCACGGCCGACACGCCGGTGAACTTCGTCTGCCTCTCGTGCACCGTCGGCGCCGGCCCTTGCGGCCGGCAGCCGCACTGCGCGGCCGCACCCGTGCGTCAGGCCGGCTGGGACCTGGTCGCGCGAGACCTGACTGCCGCGCCGTTCAACCTGGACAGTCAGAGCGCCTTCGTCGTCGGAGCGAAGGTCTTCCTGCAAGGCAGCGGCTCGATCGCTTCCTGGTATGCCTGTACCTGCCCGACGTCCTCCGACGGCTGCGGTGCGACCAACGGGTACCCTCAGTGGCTCGCGGCGGACGACGACAATGGGACGCTCACCGACGGCACGCCGCACATGACGGCGATCCACGCCGCCTTCAACCGGCACGGCATCGCCTGCGTAGCTCCGACGCCGATCAACAGCGGTTGCTCCGGCGGCCCGACCACGGCACCGATTCTCGCCGTGTCGCCGGGGAGCTTCCAGAATCAGCTGGCGTGGACCGCGGTTCCTGGCGCCAGCCGCTATTGGGTCCTGCGCACCGAGGGACAACGCGGCTGCGACTTCGGCAAGACCCGCATCGCTGATATCACCGGCACCACCTACACCGACACAGCAGTCGACACTGGGCGCACCTACTATTACAACGTCGTCGCGCAGGGAACGAGCACGGCGTGCTACACGCGGCTCAGCAGTTGCGTCGCGTCGGGTTTGCCCTTCCTCGACGGCTTCGAGACCGGCAGCACGCTTCGCTGGTCCGCCGTCGCGCCTTAGCCGTCGGAGGTCGTTCGACCGCGCCGGCTAGCCGCCGGCGGTCCCTCGACCGCGCCGGCTAGCCGCCGGCGCTTGCCCCCTCGACGATGCCGCCTTCGGTCTGGGCGTAGGGGTCGAGGAGGGCGGCGAGCTCGGCCGCAGGCAGGATCTGCTTCTCGACGCAGGGCTCGCGCACGGTCTTGCCGGTCGCCACCGATTCCTTGGCGATCGCCGCCGCGGCGTCGTAGCCGATGCGCGGCGCGAGCGCCGTCACCATGGCGCGCGCCGGACCCACGGCCAGCCAGCGAGCTTCGGAGGGCTTCGTCGGGAACTACTTCGCCGAGGAGCTGGCTTGGGCTACCGCGCAATGCTCGGCGAGAACCTGTATCTCCGCCCCGAGGCCCGCGCCCGCATCTACGAGGCCGGCAACAGCACGGTCGACATCACCGCCTCGATCGCCCTCGGCTGGAGCTGGGACACCGACTAGCCGGCGGCGGCCTCGCCACCGCCGCCAGTTGCCGAGCGCCAGATTTGGATCGAGTGCTATTCGACGCTGAACCTCTGCAGCTCGACCGGCGTCAAGACGCCGAAGAGCGAGAACATCTGGTCCGGAGCCGTTGCGCCGATGCCACAGGTCGCGGCGCGCGCCCCGAAAGCCACCGTACACGGAGTGGCGAATCCACCACCCGGATTCCGCCAGGCTGCCGGGCTGTTGGAGGTGACCGTGCGGTCGGTCCAGCCCCATTGCCCGTTGGGCGCGAAGTCCATATTGGCGACGACCGAAACCCAGTAGGTTCCGGGCGCCAACGCGCACACCGGGGCGAGGGTCATCGAAAAGCTGCCCACGGTGTCCACCGGGACGATCGCCGGGTAGTCGCAGGCGGCAATCGCCGCGCCGGGCAGCGTCCCCGAGTTGTTGTAGAAGGCCACATGCACGGTGGGAGCCGGGCCGGGACCGTTGAAGTAAGCGCCTGTGACCGCGATCTCGTTGATCGCCCAGCCTCCGGCGGGGACCACGAAATCGTCCGCCAGCTCGTTGTCGAAGGCATTGTTGGCCGCCTCGAAGTTCTGGCTGGTGGTGCTCGATGCGCTCAGGTTGTCGTTCTGGCTGTACAGCAGGGCGCCCAAAGGCGACGCTGATGCGACTCTCCCGGCCTTCGCTACGGACGTCTCTGGCCCGGCCGCCGCCACGATAGACCCTGCGCCAAACAACACCATCCCCGCCACGAGTCCACACTCGACCAGCTTAGGCTGTCGCATCGCTCCCCCTTTGGGTGCTAAAAAGTTGAGCAGCAATCTAGCAGAATCCGATCGCCGCCGACTCACGCCGAACATTGCCCGGTCTCAATTCGAGCGACTGGCTAGCCGCCGGCGGTCTCGCAATCGCGCCGGCTAGCCGCCGGCGGTCTCGCTACCGCGCCGGCTAGCCGCCGGCGGTCTCGCTACCGCGCCGGCTAGCCGCCGGCGCTTGCCCCCTCGACGATGCCGCCTTCGGTCTGGGCGTAGGGGTCGAGGAGCGCGGCGAGCTCGGCCGCAGGCAGGATCTGCTTCTCGACGCAGAGCTCGCGCACGGTCTTGCCGGTCGCCACCGATTCCTTGGCGATCGCCGCCGCGGCGTCGTAACCGATGCGCGGCGCGAGCGCGGTCACCATGGCGAGCGACCCTTCGACGAGCTCGAGGCAGCGCTCGCGGTTGGCGGTGATGCCACCGACGCAGCGCTCCACCAGGAGGTTTGCCGCCGAGGTCAGAAGCTCGATCGACTGCAGCAGGTTGTAGGCGATCACCGGCATCATGACGTTGAGCTCGAAGTTGCCGTTCATGCCGCCGATGGTGATCGTCGCGTCGTTGCCGATCACCTGCGCCGCGACCATCATCGTCATCTCTGGAATCACCGGATTGACCTTGCCGGGCATGATCGAGCTCCCCGGCTGGAGCGACGGCAGCGAAATTTCGCCGATGCCGCAGCGCGGGCCGGAGGCCAGCCAGCGCAGGTCGTTGGCGATCTTGTTGAGTGAGACGGCGATGGTCTTCGCCGCGCCGCTCGTTTCCACCGCCGCATCCTTGCCGGCCATCGCCTCGAATCGGTTGCGCGCCGGAACGAACGGATGCCCGGTGCGCGAGCTCATGCGGGCGATCACCTCGTCGGCGAATCCCGGCGGAGCGTTCAGCCCGGTGCCCACCGCGGTGCCGCCGAGGGCGAGCTCGGCGAGCCGGGGCAGGGCGGCGTGCAGACGCTCGATGCCGTTGGCGATCTGCTGCGCGAAGCCCGAGAAATCCTGTCCGAGCCGCACCGGCACCGCGTCCTGCAGATGCGTGCGTCCGATCTTGACGACGTCGTCGAATTCGACCGCCTTGGCGTGGAGAGCCTCGCGCAGCCGCAGCAATGCCGGCTCCAGATCCTCGCGCAGAGCACAGTAGGCCGCGACGTGAATGGCGGTCGGAATGACGTCGTTCGACGACTGGCCGGCGTTGACATGGTCGTTCGGATGCACCGGCTTCTTCGAACCCACGATGCCGCCCAGGAGCTCGATCGCACGGTTCGAGATCACCTCGTTGGCGTTCATGTTGGTCGAGGTTCCCGACCCGGTCTGGAAGATGTCGAGCGGAAAATGGGCGTCGTGCCGGCCCTCGAAGACCTCGAGCGCGGCACGTTCGATGGTCTCGGCGATCGCACGGTCGACGATGCCCATGCCGGCGTTCACCGCTGCGCACTCGCCCTTGATCAGCCCAAGCGCGGCGATGAAGCGACGCTGAAAGACCAGGCCGGAGACGGGAAAGTTGCGGCGGGCGCGCTCGGTCTGCGCTCCCCAGTAAGCCTCGCCGGCGACTTCGATCTCCCCGAGACTGTCCTTCTCCATGCGACCTGATGCCATTCCAGCCTCCCTCGAAGTCCCTCGGTCTCTCGATCCCTCGAGCCCTCGAGCCTTCTGATTACCTGCCGGCCTCGTAGACCCGGTCGATCGCCAGCTCGGGCCCGCGCAAGGCGGTCACCGCCAGCTGGTCGGCGCGCTCGTTTTCGGGATGGCCGTCGTGCCCGCGCAGCCACAGGAACTTCACCTGATGCATGTCGAGCAGCGCCAGCAGGTCCTGCCAGAGGTCCGGGTTGAGCGCCGGCTTCTTGTCTGCCTTGCGCCAGCCGTTGTCGCGCCACTTCCGCGCCCAGCCCTTCTCGATCGCCTCGACGACGTACTTCGAGTCGCTCCAGACCTCCACCCGCCGATGCGTCTTGAGCGACTTCAGACCTTCGATGACGGCGAGCAGCTCCATGCGGTTGTTGGTCGTCTTGCGAAAGCCCTTGGCGAGCTCCTTGCGGTGACTGCCGGAGACCAGCACGGCGCCGTATCCGCCGGGTCCGGGATTGCCGCTGCAGGCGCCGTCGGTGAAGATCCGGATCTCCGGAGCGCTGGCGGTCACTCGGCGGGTACCGGCAACGGCGAGCGCTCCGCGGACGGCGTGAGCACGGCTCGTGGACTGCGCGCGCCGAGCTCCTGCAGCGAGCGCACGGCGAGGCCGCCGCGCTTGAGCGCAGCGATGCCATCGACCGCCGCCAAGGCTCCCGAAAGCGTCGTGATGCAGGGCACCTGATAGCGCACGGCTGTGCGGCGGATGTAGGCGTCGTCAATGGCGGAGTCGCGCCCGACCGGAGTGTTTACGACCAGCTGGATGCCGCGGTTGATCATGGCGTCGACGACATGCGGTCGCCCCTCATGCACTTTGTTGATCCGGCGCACGGTGAATCCGCGGCCAGCCAGGAATCGTGCCGTGCCGTCGGTGCAGACGATCTCGAAGCCCAGGGCGGTGAGGCGCTCGGCGATCGGCACGAGGCCGGGCTTCTCCCGGTCGTGGACCGACAGGAAGGCGCTGCCGCCGAGCGGCAGCTGGTTGCCCGCCGCGATCCAGGCTTTGGCGAAGGCCCAACCGAACTCCTCGTCGACGCCCATCACTTCACCGGTGGATTTCATCTCCGGGCCGAGCAGCGGATCGACGCCGGGGAAGCGTTTGAAAGGGAACACCGGCGCCTTGACGAAGATCGCCGGCGTCGGCGGCTCGTGGAGGAATCCGATCTCGGCGAGACTCTCCCCTGCCATCACCCGGCAGGCGATTCCCACCAGCGGCAGCCCCACCGCCTTGGCGATGAACGGCACCGTGCGCGAAGCGCGCGGATTCACTTCGAGAACGTAGAGATCTCCACGATGGCGGGCGAACTGCACGTTCATCAGCCCGCGCACGTCGAGCCGCAAAGCCAGGCGGATCGCCACC
>JAYTAM010000105.1:0-4257 GCA_043737505.1 Thermoanaerobaculia bacterium | reverse complement strand
GCGTCGCGAGACCGAGCGCAGCGGTCAGCGGGTTGACCAGCAGCCAGAGCAGTACGAGCCCGGAGAGCGAAAGCAGGCCGCCGAAGAGCGCCGCCGGTTCGGCCGCCATCCTGCCGGCGGGCAGGGGGCGGTTCGCCGTGCGCCGCATGAGCTGATCGGTCTCGCGCTCGAACCACTGATTGAGCGCCGCCGAGCCGGCGGCGACCAGCGCCGTCCCCAGGAGTGTGGCCAGGAACCGCGGCATATCGAGCGGTCGCTCGCTCGCCAGCGCGAAACCCGCCGCCGTCGTCAGCGTGACGAGGAGCGTGATCCGCGGCTTGGTGAGCTCGACCCAGTCCTGGGAACGCGACACGGCGAGGGCTTCCGACGACACCGGCGCAGTTTATCGCCAATCGGAAGAGAGACCGGCGCGAGGCAGGGAATCGGTCGGGTCGAGCTGCGAAACGGCCCTGTGTTACCGTGCCGGGCATGGAGATCGGCGAGCGCCTGGGCGCGGTTTTCGCTCGGCAGGGCGCGGCCGGGGTGGTGAGCGCTTACCTCTTCGGCAGTGAGGCGGAGGGGCGGGCGCATCGCGAGAGTGATGTGGACATCGGAGTGCTGCTGGTCGCGGACCAGTTTCCGACCGAGAAGGAGCGTTTCGAGGTTCGGCTTCGGTTGACGGGCGACTGCACCGAAGCTCTTCGCGGGCGCGAAGTCGATCTGAACGTGCTCAACGACGTTCCACCACTTCTCGCGCGGCACATCGTCTTGCGCGGGCAGAGAATCTTCTGCGCCGACTCGATCGCCGATCAAAGCTTCGTGCGCAAGACCGTTCTGCTGGCGGCGGATCTCGAGCCTTGGCTGCGGCACTTCCGCGAGCGCAAGCTTCACTACCTGACGACTGGAACGAGCGGAAGCGCACCATGAGCCCGATCGCCGATCGCCTGGTCGAGCTACGTCGTCACCTCGAACATCTGAGGACACTTCAACCGCGAGTCCGCGCGGCGGCCGATCTCGGCCGCGACCTGACTCTGCACAATGATGTGCTCTTCTCCCTGCTGATGGTCTGCCAGGCGGTGATCGACGTCGCGGCAGAGCTCTCCTCCCGTCGAGGCGAGAAGTTCGAGGACTTCCGAGGCGCCATTCGCAACTTGGCGCTCGACTCACGCTACGCTGCCGATGTCGTCCAGGCGCTCGAGCGCCTGCCCGGCTTCCGCAACGTCCTCGTTCACGACTACGCCGACCTCAACCTGGACCGAGTGGTCGAGGCCCTGCACGACCTGGCGGCCATCGAACGATTTCTGCTCGTAGCGTCGAACGCCGAGAAGACCTGAGGGCGCGTCAACTCCGGGGTTCATCGAAAGTTCGACCGCTGCCGTAGAGTGAGTGGGTGTCCGATCCCGTTCCCGTTATCGAGCTGCGCGACGTGCGCCGGAGCTTCGTCGAGGCGGGGCGGAGCCGGGTCGTTCTCGACGGCGTCTCGTGCGCGATCGCCGCCGGGGAGCTCGTGGTCCTCCTCGGGCGCAGCGGCTCCGGCAAGTCGACCCTGCTCAATCTCATCGCCGGCATCGACCTCCCCTCCTCCGGCGAGGTGCTGCTCGAGGGGCGCTCGTTCGGCCGCCTGAGCGAGGACGAGCGCACCGTCGCACGGCGGGATCGCATCGGCTTCGTCTTCCAGTTCTTCAACCTGGTGCCGACACTCACCGTCGAGGAGAACCTCCTGCTACCGCTCGAGCTCGCCGGGCGCGCCACGGGCGCCCACCGCGAACGGGCACTCGCGCTCCTCGACGAGGTGGGCCTCGCCGACCGCGCGAGCCAGTTCCCCGACCGCCTCTCCGGCGGCGAACAGCAGCGGGTCGCCGTTGCCCGCGCCCTCGCCGCCGACCCGGCCCTCGTCCTCGCCGACGAGCCGACGGGAAACCTCGACCTCGAGACCGGCCTCGAAGTGCTGGAGCTCCTCGACCGGCTGACCCGCCGCGCCGGGAAGACCATGGTGATGGTGACCCACAGCCCAGAAGTGATGGGGATCGCCGATCGCGTGCTCACCCTCGACCACGGCCGGCTGGTCGAGAGCGCCGGCGAAAGCCGCTCCGCTTGAGTCTGCTCGGCCGCGCCAGCCGGCGCTACCACCTGCGCCATCCGGCGCAGTTCGCACTCGCCCTGGCCGGCATTGCGCTCGGCGTGGCTGTGGTGGTGGCGATCGACCTCGCCAACGAGAGCGCGCGGCGCGCCTTCGCCGTCGCCACCGACGCCACCGCCGGGAAGGCCACGGATCAGATCCTCGGCGATTCGAACGGCTTCGACGAGGCGCTCTTTGCGCGCCTGCGCCTGGGCTCGGCGGAGCATCCGGGTTGGCGGGCCGCCGGGCCGGTGGTCGAAGACTTCGTCGTTCTGCCCCGAACCCCGCTCTCGCCGCGCTCTCCGCGCTCTCCAGGGTCCCCGGACGCCGGGTTCGCGCCGGCAGTCGACCGCTCGTCTCCCGTGCTGCGCCTCCTCGGTCTCGACCCATGGAGCGAGGCGCCGTTCCGGAGCTTTCTCGGCGCCGGGCTCGCCGGAGCGATCTCGGGTGACGGGCTCGGCCGCTTTCTCACCCTGCCCGGGGCGATGCTGCTCGAGAGCACGACAGCAGAGCGCCTGGGCCTCGCGGTCGGAGAGGTCCTCGTCGTGCAGGTCGGTTCCCGGCGCGCCGAGCTCACCCTCGTCGGCCTCCTCACGCCGGACGACGCGGCGGCGCGCGAGGCGCTGTCGAATCTCGCGCTGGTCGACATTGCGACGGCGCAGGAGGTCCTCGACCTGCCGGGCAGGCTGTCGCGGATCGACCTCGCCCTGCCCGAGGGCGAAGCCGGCGAAGCACTCCGCGCACGTCTCACCGGAATGCTTCCCGCCGGCGTCCGGCTGGTCCGCTCCTCTTCCCGTCCCGAAGCGCTCGACCAGATGACGCGCGCCTTCCGTTTCAACCTGCGCGCGCTATCGCTCCTCGCCCTGCTCTGCGGCACCTTCCTGATCTACAACACGATGACCTTCTCGGTCGTCCAGCGGCGCGAGCTCTTCGGCCGCCTGCGCGCCCTCGGCGTCCGGCGGGGCGAGATCCTCGCCCTCGTCCTCACCGAAGCAGCGGTCGTCGGGTTGGTGGGCAGCCTCCTCGGACTCGCGCTCGGCGTCGTCCTCGGCCGCGGCCTCATGCTGCTCGTGCTGCAGACGATTCGCGACCTCTACTTCACGCTGGCGGCGGGGAACTTTGCGCTGTCGCCGCTCTCGCTGCTCAAGGGCGGACTGCTCGGACTCGCGGCCTCTCTGCTCGCGGCGCTGCCGCCGGCCCTCGAGGCGGCGAACGCCCCGCCACGCGCGACCCTCCTGCGCTCGGAGCTCGAAAGCCGCGCCGGCCGCTGGGCGCGAGGCGGCGCCCGGTTCGGCCTCGTTCTCGGCCTCGCCGGAGCCGCTCTCCTCGCCTGGGCGACCCGCTCGCTGCCGGCGTCGCTCGGCGGCTTCTTCCTCGTCCTGCTCGGCTTCTCGCTGCTGGTGCCGCTGGCGCTCGCCGGCGCCATGCGGGCCGTGGCCCGGGCGCCGCGCTGGCTGGTGGGGCTCTTCGGACGCATGGCGGCCCGCGGCGTCGCGGCGTCGATCTCGCGCACCGGCGTCGCGGTGGCGGCGCTCACCCTCGCGGTCGCGGTCTCGATCAGCATCGCGGTGATGATCGGCAGCTTCCGGCAGACGGTGCAGATCTGGCTCGAAGGGGCACTCGTCGGCGACCTCTACGTCAGCACGCCGACCCAGGTACCGAGCCGCGCCCACCTGCGCATCTCGCCCGAGGCCGTCGAGCGCATCCGCGCGCTGCCCGGCGTCGAGCGCATCAACACTCTGCGGATGACTCTGATCGAAAGTCCGGGCGAACTGCCGGCGCGCGTGGTGGGTGTCGACCTCGACCGCAAGAGCCTGCAGTCGTTGCGCTTCAAGGAGGGCGACTTCGAGAGCGTCTGGCGGGAGCTCACCACCACCGACGATGCGGCGATCCTCGCCGAGCCGTTCGCCTATCGCCGGAACCTGCATCTCGGCGATCGCTTCGAGCTGGCGACGAGAAACGGACGCCGGTCGTTCCGGGTCGCCGGAATCGACTACGACTACGGCTCCGACCAGGGGATCGTGATGCTCCCGGTCGAGACTTTCCGCACCCACTTCGGTGAGCCCGGCGTCGCCGTACTGGCGGTCTTCGCCGAGCCCGGCGCCGACCTCGTGCAGCTCGAGGCGGCGGTCGAAGGGGCCGCTCCGGAGGGCGAGCTG
>JAYTAM010000104.1:0-9847 GCA_043737505.1 Thermoanaerobaculia bacterium | reverse complement strand
GCATCGACAAGCAGTACAGCGCCTACGAGATCGAGCCCGGCGTGCACGTCAGCGGCAAGCTGACGCTGGGCGAAAACATCGCCGACAACGGCGGGCTGAAGCAGGCCTGGGACGTTCTTCAGACGCGACAGAAGGAGCGTGGCGAAGGCCCCACCGTCGCCGGATTGACGGAGGATCAGCTCTTTTTCGTTGCCGCGGCGCAGATCTGGTGCTCCGAGGCGACGAAAGAGATCGAACGCCTGCTGGTGCAGACCGATCCGCACTCGCCGTCGCAGTTCCGCGTCGTCGGTCCGATGGTGAACCACCCGGGCTTCGCCGGCGCCTTCTCCTGCCAGCCGGGAACGCCGATGAACCCGGTGAACAAGTGCGAAGTCTGGTGAACGCTGGGTCAGCGCGGGTCGCCGTAGGACGGGCGCCGACCGCTTGCGGAGGCGATCCAGGCCAGGCTGCATAGGCCGACGAGTACGAGCACTTCGATCACCGCCGCCGGCGCGAAGACCGGCGAGTGCGGCGGTGGCGCCGGCGTGATCCGCATGAGCATCAGTCCCAGAGCGATCGCGAGTGCGGTTGCACTCCAGAGCACGGTGAGTCGGAACTGTCGCTGGCGTTGGAGGCGCGCCGCCACACTCGTCGAGAACCCCCGATCCGGCAGCTCGGCTCGGCGCATCTCGGCACGGAGGAACTCTTCGAACTCGGATTCGGATCTCATCGGTTGTCTCCAGGATGGACTCTACCGCGCGCCGATCGCAGCTTGAGGCGGGCCCGGCGCAAGAGCGATTTCACCGTCCCCAGCGGCAGGTCGAGGACTTCTGCGATCTCGGAATGGCTGAGGTCGTCGGAGTAGTGGAGCACCAGCGCGGCGCGTTCCTCGGGACGCAGCGTCGCCAGCAGGCGTTCCACGGTGAGCGAGTTCTCGATGGCTTGCGCCGCGTCTCCGGGCGCGGGAGTCTCCGCGGGGAGTTCGACCCAACGCACGCCGTGACGGCGCCGCTCCTCGGTGATGAAGAGCTGAAAAGCGATGCGGAAGAGCCAGCTCAGGAACCGGCCCCGCCCCTGAAAGGTCGCGATGTAGCGATAGGCGCGCCAGAAGGTTTCCTGGGCGAGATCGTCGGCGCGTTCTCCATCGCCAGCGGTGAGCCGGCGCAGGAAGTGGCGTACGGCCGACTGGTGAAGACGGGTGAGCTCGGCGAAGGCCGCGTGGTCGTCGGTGGCGAGAACGCGACCAATCCACACCGACTCCTGACGCTCGAGCTCAGCGCGATCGACCATCCAGCGTCCGCAGAAGGATGTGCGCTGCCCCCAACGCGACCGGGATGAGACCGAGAATCCAGGCGCGTCCGCCGACGAAGAAGGTCACCGCTGACCACGATAGTCCGATCGTCAGCAGCAGGACGCCACGTCGCATGTCGCGCGCGCCGCGCGCGCCCAGACCTGTGGCCGCGAGCAGTTCATCCGACGGGAGGCCGCGCTCGAGGAGCCTCTGCAGAGTGCGCTGCTGCTCGATCCGGAGGCGTCCGAAAACGTAGACCGCGACCGAGAGTAGGAGAGCGACGCCGAGGATGCCGGTACAAACTACGAGGGTCTGCTGCATGGAGTCTCCTTGAGGGGTCGCCCGTCAGCGGGGTGGCGTCGCGGAAGCCAGCGCAGCGCTGGGCGACACTGGCAGGGGATCGATGATCTGGGCGGGAAAGTCGGTCGCACCGCCGAGAAGGAACGTCCGCAGGCGCTCATAGATCGGCGGCCAGCGTGCGAAGAGGTTGTAGAGCGCGCCGTGTCCGCCGTGCACGATCTCGACGAGCCGGGCGTTCCGGAGCGTGGCCGCGACCTCGCGAGCGTTGTCTATCGGCGTCGACATGTCCCAGGTGCCGTGCAGGATCAACGTCGGGATGTCGGAGACGACGTTGGCGCGGAAGCCGTCTCCCAGCTGAGCGCTGGGCCAGAGATCGCAGAGCGCCTCGTACTCAAAGTTCGGATCCCCGACGAGCTTCGTGGCGGGGTCGTCGTGATACCGCCGCCGCCGGTCCTCGCTGATGCCCGAAGCGCAGTCGATCGAATAGTGCATCGGATCGTCGACGCCTACCGCGAGGTTGCGCAATTTGCGCTCGGCGACGAACGAGTAGTCGCCCTGGTCCATAGCCAGGATCATCTCAGCCCAGTCACCGACCGTCTTGCGGCGGCCGGCGGCGCCCGTCGTCGCGCGACGCACGGCATCGGCGTCGATCAGGACCTGCCGCGAAAGGCCCTCCTCGACGATCGTGACCACTTTCGGCGACGCCTCGAGCCGTGCGAGTACGCGCTCGAGCACGGTCAGCAGTCCGCCCTCTGGCAGCCGACTACGATTCAATCCGGCCTCCGCGTCGACCGCGATGCGCCGCAGCGTCGCGAGCTTCGCCGCGGGATCGTCCCACGTCTGGCCCGGCCCTTCGATGGCGAACAGCAGGGCTCGTGCGACGGCCTCGGGATGCTGGCGCATCAGCGCCAGAGCGAGGTGGCTGCCGTAGCTTCCGCCGACGAGCGTCACCGGACCGTAGCCCAGGGCGAGCCGCAACTCGTTCACGTCCTCGGCGTTCTCCACCGTGTTGTAGGCCGAAAGGTCGACACCCTCTGCGAGCCAGGTGTCACGACAGGCGATCAGGGCGGGGCGCAGCGCGGCGCGGAAAGCCTGCGGATCGAACGGCTTCATGGCATCGAGCTCGATGGTCTGCGGACAGCCCATCGCGGGCACCGACCGCCCTCCGCCGCGCTGGTCGAAGAGAACGACGTCGGCGAGGGTGCGATAGAAAGCGACTTCGCGATGGGTCTCGACAGCCGCGTAGTGATCGAGCCACGAAGCGCCGGGACCGCCGGCGAGGAGGAAGATCGGTGCGGCCGGATGAGGCGAGGTCGATCGCAGGCGGTAGAACGGCAAGGTGACGCGACGCTGGGTCGGCCGAGTCCGACTCTCGGGAACCTCGAGAGCTCCGGCCTCGACCTCCGCAGTGGTTCCATCGTCGAGCGGGATGCGGCGGATCTCGGTCTTCGGGACTTCGATCGGTGCCGCGGGGGCTGCGGCGAGCGTCAAGCCGCTCGCGATGGCGCACGCCCGCCAGAATCGGGCTCTTCGGATGGTCATCCTTCCCTCCCCGGTCGGGTCGCAAGCTGCGACCCCATGCATGACGGAACGCCGGGCCGCCAGCGGTGGATTCACCCGCCGGCAAATCGGCCGCCCGCGCACTGGGAGCGAGGCGCCCTATCCGCCGATCTCGACCTCGACGCGCTGACCGAGCTTCAGCGGGGTCGGCTCGTCGAGGCGGATCTTGACCAGCAGGACCCGGGTATCGGCCGGCTTCCCGGGATCCTGCGGCTTCAACCGGCGGCCCTGGACGCTGTCGGGAATCTCCTCCACCGTGCCGCGCCAGCGCTCGCCGTCGAAACCCTCCGCGGTGACGCCGACGCTCGAGCCGACGGTGAGCCGGCCGACGTCGAACTCGTCCACCTCGGCCTCCACCCGCACCTTCGACAGGTCGGCGATGGTGACGATGGCGGCCCGGGCGTCGACCGGCTCTCCGGCGTCGACATGGCGGACGATCACCACGCCGTCGATCGGCGCGAGGATCCGCCGCTTGGCGATCTCGGCCTGCAGTCGATGGGTGGCGGCGAGGGCGGTCGAGCGCCGCGCATTCGAGACCTCGACGTCGCGCACCGCCTTGTCGCGCCGCGATGCAGTATCGACTTTCTGGGCGTAGAGACTCTCGGCGCGAACCCGCTCGGCCTCGGCGAGGCGGATCTCGGCGTCGGTCTCGACCAGGCGAGCCTCGGCCTCGGCGAGCTGGGCCCGCAGGTCATCGGCGCGCAACTCGGCGAGCAGCTGACCCTTGCGGACGCGCTGCTTCTCGGCGATCGGCAGGTTCACGATCGTACCGGCGACCTCGCTGCCGACCAGCACCTCGGCTCCCGGATAGGTGGTGAGGCGGCCTTCGGCGACGACGCGCGGGGCGGTGGTCGCGGTGATTGCGGTGATCGCGGCGGTCGCGTCCGGCCGGGCCTTGGCCGGCAGCGCGTCGTCGGCTGCGACCCGCCGCATCTGCAGGCCGAACAGTCCGACGGCGACGATTCCAGCGACGACGAGCACGGGGCGGGGAATGAGGCGAGTCATGACGCTTTCTCCTTGCCCGCCTTTGGACGGGGATTGCTGCGGCCGGTGACGCGGGTGGCGAGCGACGAGGGTACGTTCTCCTGGACGATCCGGCCGTCGCGGATCTTCACCACGCGATCGGCGATAGTGCGCACGTTCGGATCGTGCGTGACGATGAGCAGGCCGCGGTTCTCTCGCTTCGCCAGCTCACGGAAGAGCTCCAGAATCTGCGCCCCGACGGCGGAGTCGAGATTTGCCGTCGGTTCGTCGGCGAGGAGCACGGCAGGCTTGCCGGCGAGCGCGCGGGCGATTGCCACGCGCTGCTTCTGACCGCCGGAAAGGTCGCGCGGCAGAAAACTGCGGCGGTCGACGAGGTCAACGGCGGCCAGCGCCTCCTCCGCCTGGTCGCGCGCCGCCCGCCCCGGAATACCCTTGATGTTGAGCGCGTACTCGACGTTCTCGAGCGCCGTCAGCGCCGGGAAGAGGTTGTACTGCTGAAAAATGAAACCGATCGAGCGCCGGCGGATCGCCGGCAGACGGTTCGGGCGGCGGGCGTCGATCTCCTCGCCGTCGACCACCACCCGGCCGGAGGTCGGCGTGAGGATGCAGCCGAGAATCGAGAGAAAGGTCGTCTTGCCGGAGCCCGAAGGGCCCTCGAGCGCGACGATCTCGCCGGCGGCCAGGGCGATGTCGACGCCGTTCAGGACCGAGACCTCTTCGCGGCCCTCGCGGAAGATCTTGGTCACGGCGGTCGCTTCGAGGACGGTGCGGGCGGCAGTCGAGTTCGACCGGAGGTTCGCGGGGGCGATCTGCAGGGCGTCGGGCATCGGAGACTCCGGTCAGCCGCGGAAGACGAGCGCAGGGTCGATCTTGGCGACCTTGCGGAAAGAGACCAGGGCGGCGACGAGGCAGAGCACCAGCGTGCCGACGAAGACGATGGCGGCGAATTCGTGCGAGATGATGAGCTTGAGGCGGATCTTCGCCATCGCCGGGGCGAGGGCGAAGGCCATCAGCCGCCCGGCCAGAAAGCCGATCACCGCCGCGATCACCGCCTGCGAGCCGAGGATGCGGTAGATGTCGGCGTTCGAGCCGCCGATCGCTTTGACCGTGCCGAACTCCTTGATGTGCTCCATGGTCGAGGTGTAGAGCGTCTGGGTCACCACGACGACGCCGACCAGGCAGCCGAGAAAGACGGTGAGGTACATGTTGAGGCCGATGCCGGTCGATGCCACCCAGTAGTTGCGCGAGCGCTTCGCCCAGTCGGCACGGGTGTAGACGTCGTTGTGCGGCAGGCGGCGGCGGAGCTCGCCGGCGACCGCGGCGGAGTCGGCCCCCGGTTCGAGCCGCACCAGGATGTAGGTTGTGCGCCCGTCCATGCGCCCTCCGGAGAGCTCCTGCACCAGGTCGTAGGTGAGGAAGGCGATCGGCGAGGTGGTGAACGAGAGCGCCTCCCGGCTGCGGCCGATGATCTTCACCCGCCGGCCCATGACCTCACGGTAGTCGCCGACGGCGAACTTGCCGAACCGGCGCTCGGCCGAAGCGTCGAGGAACATGTAGGCGCCGCGGCGCAGATCCTCGAGGTTTCCGGACTCGACATTCCACGGCATCCCCCAGCGCGTGAAGTCCTCGAGCCCGTAGACCAGCATGCCCTCTTCGGCGCCGCTGGGCAGGGAGAGGTTCAAGAACTGGACGAGGAGGTTGTCCGCCCGTTCGACTCCCGGCACCGAGCGCACGCGCTGCACTAGGCCCTGCGGGAAACCGTGGGCAAAGTCGACGTTCGGGGTGTTGCGCGAGGTCACCCAGAGATCCGCCTGAAGGTGGTCGATGGTCACCGAAGCGTTGTCGAGGATCCCCATGAAGAGGCCCACCTGAACGAAAACGAGCGTCACCGCGAAGGCGACGCCGGCAATGGTCATCGCCGAGCGCAGCTTGTCGTGCAGGAGATTCTTGATCGCGAGATTCGGCACCGGTCAGCCTCTTCCGATCTTCTTCGGCTTGCCCGAGGGCGTGGCCGGCGCGCGCAGGATGCCGCGGATCGAGACGTCGATGACCGCTTCGATCGACCGTTTTTGCGGCCGCCAGTCGACCCACGGCTCGTTGCACTTGGTCATCCGCAGGGAGACCCAGCCGTGTACCGCCGACCAGACGATCTGGGCGACGAGCTCGGCGTCGTCGAGCTCGGGCCTGACTAGCCCCTTCTCGATCGCCTCGCCGGCGGTCCACAGGACGAAGGCGTAGGCGTCTTCGTCGCGGTTGCCGACCTCGATCGCGCTCTCCTCGGGCATGTGCGGCGGGTGCGGGGTCATGAACATCAGCCGATAGTGATTCGGGTGACGCATCGCGAAGTCGGCGTAGGCGAAGCCGGCGGCGCGCAGCCGTTCGATCGGATCGGTGACCTCGGCGATCTTGCGGAAGCGGGTGGCGAGCTTCAGGAAGTCGGCGTCGCAGAGGGCGTTGATGACCGCCTTCTTGTCGCGGAAGTGGAGATAGATCGCGGTCGGCGAGTACTCGATCGCCTGCGCGATCTTACGCATGGTCACCGCCTCGTAGCCCTCTTCGACGAAGAGCGCCCGCGCGGCGTCGAGGATCTTCGTCCTCACTTCGCCCTTCTCCCGTTCCCGTCGTTCCTTCATTCCCATGAACAGATCTCCGAAACTTAACAGCGTTAAGTCTAAGAACGGAGTTCCGGCTTGTCAAGCCCCCGGCTCCCGCTTTCGGCGACGGCTGGGTTACAGGAAGGGGACGGTTGCGGACCAGCGGCTGGTCGACTCGCCCTCGAAGCCGTCGAGGAAGAGCGGAATCGTCCCGTCGTCGGAGATCGCCCAGAGCTCGAAGCCGTGGACCTGATCGGTGGCTGAGAAGTAGAGCCGGTTGCCGGCACGGGCGAAGCGCTGCGGCGAGGAGGAGAGCGGACCCGGGGCGACGTCGGAGATCCGCACCGTGCCGCTCGCCGTGCCGTTGCTCTTCCACGCCTCGCGGCCGTAGCCGGGCGACCAGGCGGAGAAATAGAGCACACCGTCGCGGACGACGAGGTCGTCGGGCACCGAGGATGCGAGCCCCGGCGCGACATCTTTGAGCAGCGTCGTGCCGCCGGGAGTTCCGTCGGTCGTCCAGAGCTCGCGTCCGTGCTCCTCGTCCTCTGCAGCGAAGAGAAGCCGCTCGCCGAAGCGGGTGAGCTGTCGCGGCGTCGAAGGATAGGGGCCGGGATAGATGTCGAGCAGCAGAATCGTGCCGGCGAAGGTGCCGTCGCTCACCCAGAGCTCGGCGCCGGTCACGCCGTCGTCGGCGGTCAGGATCGCCGTCGAGCCTAGGCTCCGGATGCGCGGCTCCGGTCCGGCGTCCGAGAGGTCCTCGCGGGCGGCCTCGTAGTAGCCCTGCGGACCGGGGCGAATCTCGCGCACGAACGCAGTGCCTTCGACGGTGCCGTCCGAGATCCAGAGCTCGCTGCCCGTGGCGGCGCTGAAGGCGGTGAAGAGGAGTCGGTCGCCGCCGAGCGGGGTGAGCTCCTGTGGATAGCTCGGCTCGGAATCGTTGAGGTCGATGTCGAGGACTTTGCCGCCGGGAAAGCCGTCGGAGAAGTGCAGCTCGAAGTCGGCATAGGCGATCGAGGAGGCGAGCGCCGTGGAGAGCCAGCCCCAGGAGAATCCCGAGATCGGAGTGAGCAGGGCGGTCGTTTCGGGTGTTCCGGCCGAGTGCCAGAGACCGCCGAATGCACCGAGCGCGACCCCGTCGCCGTAGGGAACGAAGTAGGGACGCAGATCGCCGAATGCCTGCGACTCTTCGACGAGCAGGTCCGAAATCAGAGCGGTCGAGGCGGCTGTCCCCGATGTCGACCAGAGGCCCGAAGTGCCGCCGTTGTCGGCGAAGAAGAGGACGTCACCGGCGAGAGAGGTGCATCCGGCGGGGCTATACGTGCCGGGCACCGCGGCCGCCAGGGGCTCGGTCCCGGCGGCGCTGCCGTCCGTCCCCCAGACGACGTTCAGCCCGTTCTCCGCCGACGTCGTCCCGAAAACCAGGCCGCGAGAGGTCGCCTCGGCGCACTGCGAGCCCGTCTGCCCATAGGGGAACCCAGCGTCGCGGCGCGGGAGGAAGGAGGAGCTCGCCTCGCCGATGGTATCGAAGAAGCCCGTACCGAGGGCAGTTCCGTCACTCGCCAGAAGCCGATGTCCATGCTCTGCATCGTAGGTCCGCAGGGCGAGCCGACCGCCGAGCGAGGTGGCAGGGTTGAACTGTGCGAGCTGATCGAATTCGGGTGCTGTCGATCCCGGGAAGAGATCCGAGATACGGTAGGTGCCGACCTCTGAACCATCGCTGGTCCAGAGCTCGAATCCGTCGACGCCGTCGTCGGCGAGAAAGACCAATCTTCCGCTTGCCTCGGCGAAGATTCCTCGGCTGAAAGTGAAGTCCCCAAAGGTGTCGATCGAAGAGTCCGGCCCCGGCCGAATGTCGCGCACGCGCTCGACGGCAACGCCGTCGAAGCGCCAGAGCTCGAGGCCGGAGGTGGAATCCCAGCCGGCGAAGAAGAGCTGGTCATCCACTGCGGCGTGAGCTCCCAGGTTGGGTCGAGGGTCAAAATCGACCGGAGAGGGGATCTCGGTCGTTCCCGCTTCGGTGCCGTTGCTCCGCCAGAGAACATTTTCAAAGAAAGCGGCTGCGGAGGAAGCGACGAAAACGATCTCGGAGCCGTACTGCATGAAGGTCGCGAGGTTGGAGCCGTCCGGCCCCACGATCAGGTCCTTCAGGCGAGAGGTGCCGACAACCGTTCCGTCCGACTGCCAGAGCTCGTAGTTCTGGGTGCCCGGTTCCGCCGCCGCGAAGAGCAGCTGACCGTTCGGCAGGAAGGCCAACGATCGACCCTTGACGGGGTTGTTGAACGGGACGTCGACCGCCGCCAGGCGAAAGGTTCCGCCCGCGGTGCCGTCCGAGACCCACAGTCCGGGCTGGTCGCTCGAACCATGAAGAGAGAAAAACAGGTGGCCGCCGCCGGCGAAGAGGGATGAAAACTCACTGCCGGCGGAGCCCGGGGCGAGGTCCGCCACGAGGTAGGTGCCCTTGGGGGTGCCGTCGCTCCGCCAGAGCTCGCGCCCGTGCACGCCGTCATCGGCGGTGAAAAATACCTGCCCGCCAGCCGTCACCATCTGGGTAGGGGAGGAGGCGTCGGCGCCGGCCCGAAGGTCGCGCACTGAAGCCGTGCCGATGGCGCTGCCGTCGGTGATCCAGAGCTCCGCTCCGTGCACGCCGTCGTTGCCGGAGAAGAGCAAGTGCGAGCCGAGGGTCGCCGCATGCTCGGGGCCGGTCAGGGTGCGCGCGCCGCAAAGTCCGGGGCACAGGTCCCTCAAGAGAAAGGTCCCCAGCGCCGTGCCGTCGCTGCGCCAGAGCTCCGAGCCGTGGATGCCGTCGTCGTGAAAAAAGTAGCCGAGCCCCGCGCTCTCGATGATCCGGGGCGTGAAGACGTAGAAGCTCCAGTCGCGGGTCGGCGCGGCCTGGAGATCCGCCACCATGTACGCCGGCTGGGCAGCGGCGGCCGTGGCGGCGAGCGCTGCGGCGAACGCGAGGAGGGCGAGTCGGGTGTGAGGCCAGGTCGGCAGCATAGGGTGGCCCCTTCAAGGCGAGGGTCGGACTGCCGATTGTACGCCCGCCGCGGAAAACCTCAGCCGCGGCGGCGGGGTTGGACGTTTCACACCCCCGTCACCCGACTCGGAATAGACTTGGGCCTGCTTTCAGGAGTTCCCC
>JAYTAM010000103.1:0-9860 GCA_043737505.1 Thermoanaerobaculia bacterium | reverse complement strand
CACTCCGGCGGGCGGGATTCTGATCGCGGACGCAGGCGACAACATGATTCGGTTTATCGGAACAGATGGATACATCAGCCGGGCTGCCGGAACGGGGGAGGCCGGCTCCGGCGGCGATGGCGGTCCCGCGCTCGAGGCGCAGCTTTCTGCACCAGGAGGACTCGATCTCTCTCCCGACGGGGAGATACTCATCGCCGATTCACAGAACCATCGAATTCGCAGAATTGGACTGGACGGTGTGATCCGGACCGTAGCGGGCTCCGGCTCTCAAGGATTCTCAGGGGACGGGGGGCCAGCCACCGCGGCCAGCCTCGACTCTCCGTCCGATGTCCTCTCCGACAGCGCAGACGGGTTCTTGATTGCAGACACCGGCAACGCGCGTTTACGGCGTGTCTCCGGTACTGGACGAATCTCGACCGTGGCTGGCTCGGGTGCCGAACCCGCGGGGTTCGAGGATGGGACCCGCGCGCTTCAGACGCCACTCTCGGACCCCGTTTCGCTGTCACGAGGCCAGAGGGGCGAGTACTTCCTCGCGGAAGCGGTGGGGAATCACGTCCTGGAAATAGGTGCAGCCGGCGCATTGCCGCAAGGCAGCGAAATCTTGATCTCAGATGAGAGTGGTCGCGAGGTCTGGGTCTTTGATGCTCAGGGGCGGCATCTTCGGACTCTCAATGCACTGACCGGCGCCACTCTTCTGAATTTCTCCTACACCGCCACCGGAAGACTCGATCGCATCACTGACGGCGATGGCAATTTCACGGAAGTCCAGCGCGGCGCATCCGGCGTCGCCGAATCGATCGTTGGCCCTTATGGTCAAGCGACCACGCTTTCCTATGATGCGAACGGCTACCTTTCCCAGTTCATGAACAGCGCCGGCAACACTCAGAGCTTTTCCTACTCCCCCACCGGTCTCATGGCGACGGCGACAGACGAGAACGAGCACTCGAGCAGCTTCGCTTGGGACACCTTGGGACGACTGCAGGCAGATACCGACGCCGCGGGAGGAACCAAGACTCTGGCTCGGTATGCTCCCGGCGCTCCGAACCGCCTCTATCCGAATTACAGCGTCACCCTTACAAGCCCGACCGGCGGAAAGCGCTGGTTCTCGCTCTTTCAGAACGTTGAAACCAAGCGACGTTGGTTTCAACGAGACCCCTGGGATTCCCCGCCGCTCGTGACGAGAACCGACGAAGGCACCGACGGAACCACCGCTACCCTTCAGCCGGACGGTTCGACTTCGCTCTCGGAGAGGAAGGCTGATCCGGTCTGGGGCGCGAACGTCCCCCGCCTGGAGTCTTCTTCAGTGGCGACGCCCTCGGGCTTGACTTCGACCTACGAAGGCACCACCGAGGCCCTGCTGTCGAACCCTTTCGATCCGCTGAGCCTGGAAACGAGAGTTCATAAGGCCTCAATCAACGGCCGCCAGTTCACCTCCACATACGACGCCAGCCTCCGCCAGTGGCTGACCGCGAGCCCGCTCGGCCGCCAGAGCGAGCTGTTGACCGATGCCCTGGGTCGGCCCATCAGCTCCCGTCGCGGCTCGCTGCTCGCCACGAGCTTTGCCTACGATGGGCGCGGCAGGCTCGAGTCGATCTCACGCGGCACCGGGCTCGACGAGCGCCGGATCGAATTCGACTACGACTCGCTGGGGCGGCTGGCGACGATCACGGATCCTCTCCTGCGGCAAGTCACGTTCGACTACGACGCCGCGAATCGAGTGACTTCGCAAACCCTGCCTGGCGGGCGAACCGTACTCTTCGGCTGGGACGCCAAGGGCAACCTCACTTCGCTGACGCCGCCCGGACGGCCCGCGCACGGCTTTTCGTATACGCCGGTCGATCTGACCGAGGAATACGCGCCGCCTGAAGTCGAGCAGGGCCCGCCGGAGACTGCCTACGAGTTCGACCTCGATAAGAAGCCGACGCTCATCACGCGCCCGGACGGGCAGACGATCGGGCTAACCTACGATCATGCAGAACGGCTGACCACCGTGATTTCACCGCGAGGCACGGCGACGGTCGACTACGACCCCGTGACCGGTCACGTCTCGACGTTGACGACGCCGGAGGGCAATTCGCTCAGCTACACGATGGACGGCCCTCTGGTGACGGCGACGACGTGGAGCGGCGAGATCAACGGCTCGGTCGAGCGCACTTACGACAACTTCTTCCGGGTGAGCTCGATCTCGGTCAACGGCGCGAATCCGGTGAGCTACGCCTACGACGACGACGGCCTGCTCATCCAGGCTGGCGCAATGTCGCTCACACGAGACCCCGCGAATGGATTCCTCACCGGCACTGCGCTGGGCCTGGTCACCACGAGCTACACCTACTCGCCGTTCGGTGAGCTCTCCGTAATGAGCGCGTCGGTCTCCGGCTCACCGATCTACACGACCACCTACGCCCGCGACAAGCTGGGAAGGATCACGACCAAGGTCGAGATGATCGAAGGCGTGACGAAGACCTACGACTACGGATACGACACCGCCGGTAGACTCGACACCGTGACGATCGACGGCCTCCTCGAAGCCGACTACGACTACGACCTCAACGGCAACCGCCTGTCGAAAACCACCCCCGGCGGAACCGAAACGGGCACCTACGACGCCCAGGACCGCATGCTGACCTACGGCGGAGCCAGCTACACCTACACCGCCAACGGCGAGATGCTGACGAAGACAGCTGGCGCCGATGTCACCAGCTTCGGCTATGACACCTCCGGCAATTTACTCAATGCCACCCTCTCGACGGGCACCAACATCAATTACGTCGTCGACGCGAGAAACCGCCGGATTGGCAAGAAGGTCGAAGGCGTCCTGACGCAGGGACTCCTCTGGCAAGGCCAGCTCTCTCCGATCGCCGAGTTCGACGGCAGTGGCATTCTCGTCAGCCGCTTCGCCTACGCGACGCAACCGAATGTCCCGGACTACCTGGTCCGAGGTGGCGCTACCTACCGGATTCTCCATGATCATGTGGGAAGTCCTCGGCTGGTCATAGATGCTGCGACCGGAGCCATCGAACGGAGGATCGACCACGACGAGTGGGGTGTCGTCACTGCGGACTCCAATCCTGGGTGGATCCCCTTCGGCTACGCGGGCTCACTGTCCGAACCAGACTTGCAACTGTCCCGACTCGGAGCACGCGACCTGGATCCAGCAGCGGGAAGATGGTCCAGCAAGGACGTCAGCCGGTTCCGCGGCGGCTCGGCCAATCTCTACGAGTATTCGTTCGCTGATCCGATCAACCTCCTGGATCGAGACGGCAAACAGCCCGCTGTCGCCCTTGGGATTCTTATAGTAGAGGGGGCCGCACTCATTCTCATTACACACGCAATTCTCTCAGACCCGGGAGTTCAGCAGGGCCTGAACGATGGGACGCGAAGCTTCAGAGCCTGGTGGGACGGCCTTCCCCCACTGGTGCCAACAGCTCCGACGATTGTCGAACCAGGAGAACCCATCGAGTATCGCGGACCACGAGATTACCCCTCGTCGCCTGGCCGCCGGGGACCCCGGCCTCGGGAGTGCTACAACGACCCTTCTCCCCAACCGGTAGTTGAGCCGGCCGACGCCGATGATCCGCGTCAACCTCCGCCGCCCGACGACCTTTGGAGGAACGAAGACAAGCAACAGCTGGTAGAAGATGTCGCTGATTTACTGGAAGACCTCCTCTAGGTCCAGCAACGTGGCCTATCCCGAGGTGACGACTCTAAGCGGGCCGAATCTTCTGGTCGCCCTGTCGCGCCAGAGCCTGGAGCGGCTAATCCGCGCGACGGATCCCAGGTTCTTTGCTGGGCTCCATCGCGTGGTTCTCATCGAGACGGGTAAACTGACCTCGCGCAGCCTCAAGAGACACTCCTCGCGTCCCGGTGCGACACTCTTGGGCTCTTATCACGCAAAGTCGCGAACCTCGGAAGCTACGATCGAGGTGTTCGTTGACGCCATCTTCCGCAGACGTCCCGATTGGGCCTGGAAGCTCTCCATTCTGAGAGATCTCTACCTTTCGCGCGTCTTCTTCCACGAACTTGGGCACCATGTAGCGAAGGCAATCGAACCGTCGTCTGGAGATATGGAGGCGCACGCGGAAAAGTGGAGGAAACAACTTTCGCGCGCCGCCCTCCAACGGCGTTATGGCCCGCTGCTCTTGTTAGCTCGCCCAATCGCATGGGCACTCAGGTGGGTCTCAAGGCTGCGACGCGATAAGTGACGTTTCGCGATGTCACCGCAAAGGATGAGCGCAGCGACGTCATGGATGACGGTTCTTAGGATTCATATCTCTTAGATCTGGAGTCGCGCACAAGAATGGGTCTGAGTGTGGCTCGCCCCTCTGTGCCAACGTGCGTGAGACAGGGATCCCCCGAGAGATTAGTGTAGAGGGCGGGGAGGAAGGTTGAATGAGCGTAGCCTTGAGCAGTTGAGAATGGCGACGGGTCTTCTGCCGCGCTTGTGGGCGGCGCGTCTTTGGCGCGCGGATAGAATCGGCCTCTTTCCAGGAGAAATCATGCCCACCTTTCGCTCGCTCGGCATCGCCACCGTCCTCGCTCTCTCGACCCTCACTCCCCTGGCTCAGGATGCCGCCTTCGCCGGCACGGCGGAGAAGAGCGTGCCGTTCGCTCTCGACCAGTGGGTCGACCTCGCATCGACGGATGGCCCCCTGACGCTCCATCGCGTGCGCATCGTGCGCCAGGGCGGGGTCACCAAGTCGAGCTTCATGCGCCCGGGGAACAACAAGTACCTCGACGACGTTCAGATCCAGCTCGAGTTCACCAACGATTCCAGCCACGACTGGGAGGCGCGGTTCTCGATCGAGTGGTTCGACGGCGAGGGCAAGGTCATCGACGGCTACGAGGGTGAAGAGGGGCTCGACAGCGAAAAGCGGCACGATCAGCAGACGGTGACGCTCTCGACCCTGAAGTACGGCATCGAGCGGGCGAGGAAGCTGAAGATCCGCATCGACACGAATCCGGACTGAGGAGCGACCTCCACTGACGACCCTCGGCGTCGCAGCACCCCAGGATCCCCGCGAGGTCGCCCGGCTGGGCGATCTCGCGCGGCGCGTCGAGATCTGGCTGCGCGCGCATGGGGACGGCGTCTTTCCGGTCACCGAGCCCGACCTCGCGCGCGAGCCCGCGGCCTACGTCGACTGGCGGGAGGGGAGCCCCGCCCTCGGCACCGCGGCCGAGCGGGCGGACGCCGAGACCTGGACGCGCACGGTCTTCGACCGCATCCAGGCGGCCGGGGCCCGCGGCGGGGTCGGCGGCTACGACGAGGTGCGGGGCGTCTACACGACAAACGCCTACCGTCGGGGTTCCGAGCGGCGGACGCTCCACCTCGGGCTCGACCTCTTCCTCGAGGCCGGGACGCCGGTCCGCGCTCCGCTCGACGGCGTCGTCCACAGCTTCGCGAACAACGCCGCGCCCTTCGATTTCGGACCGTGCGTCGTGCTCGAACATCGGGTGGACGACGCGCAGGGGCCGCTCGTCTTCCACACCCTCTACGGGCACCTCGGCCTCGAGTCGCTCGTGGGGCTCCGCCCGGGCGGGCGCATCTCGGCGGGCGAGCCGTTCGCGACGCTGGGCGACGCCGCGGTGAACGGCGGCTGGCCGCCGCACCTCCATCTTCAGATCGTCCTCGACATGCTGGGCGCCCGGGGTGACTTCTTCGGCTCCTGCTTTCCCAGCGAGCGGGACTTCTGGCTCGCCCTCTGCCCGGACCCGAACCTCCTCGCCCGCATCCCCGCCGCGGTTTTCCCGCTCCGGGCGTAGAATCCCGCCACTCGCCGTCTGAAGGTCCGCCGTTTATCTGCAGGTTCTCCGGCTTCGTCCGGGAGGGAGTTTTTGCATGCGCAAGTACGTGACGGAGTTCGTCGGCACCTTCTTCCTCGTCTTCACCGTCGCCATGGCGGCGGTGGCCGGCAACGCCGGGGACCTCGCCGGTGTCGCGATCGGCGGCGTGCTGATGGTCATGGTCTTCGCCGGCGGCCATATTTCCGGCGCGCACTACAACCCAGCGATCTCGATGGCCCTGTTCCAGCGCGGCGGTTTCGGCTGGCGCGAGATGGTCAACTACTGGGTCGCCCAGCTCGCCGGCAGCGCTACCGCGGCGCTCGTCGCTGTCCAGGTGTTTCAGGTGCACGCCGCCGCCCCGCGGGCGATCTCGCTTCATCACGCCCTGACCGCCGAGTTCCTCTTCACCTTCGCCCTCGCCTTCGTGGTGACCAACGTGGCGACGGCGAAGGGCACCCACGGCAACTCCTTCTACGGCCTGGCGATCGGCTTTACGGTCACCGGCGGTGCCTACGCTGTGAGCAAGGTCTCGAGCGCGATCTTCAACCCGGCGGTCGGCGTCGCCGCGGGGATGCTCGGCGCCCTCACCTGGGACGCGATCGGCCTCTACATCCTGGTCCAGCTGGTGGCCGGAGCGGCCGCGGGACGCCTGTTCCGCTACCTCCACCCGGGCGAGTAGGGGATTTTCCAGTCGCCAAAACGTCGCTGAACTTTCTTGTCCGACGCGCGACGGGACGGATAGAATGTGCCGCAGCGCGGCACATTCTCGGAGTTGCGCCCAGGTGACGAGAGGCGGTAGGCGATGAGCACGGCGAAGCTGGTTCTGGACGGCAAGGAGCACGAGTTCCCGGTGGTCGTGGGGAGCGAGGGCGAGGTCGGCATCGAGATTTCGAAGCTGCGCGAGAAGACCGGCGCGGTGACCCTCGACGACGGCTACGGCAACACCGGCTCGTGCAAAAGCTCGATCACCTTCATCGACGGCGATGCCGGGATCCTGCGTTATCGCGGCTATCCGATCGAACAGCTCGAGAAGGCGCGCTTCACCGAGGTCGCCTACCTGCTGATCTACGGCAAACTGCCGAACGCCCAGGAGCTCGCCGCCTGGCGCGAGAAGCTCACCCGCCACAGCCTGATCCACGAGGACATGAAGAAGTTCTTCGAGGGATTCTCGCCGAACGCGCATCCGATGGCGATCCTGTCGGCGATGGTGGCGTCGTTCTCGACCTACTATCCCGAGACCGACGACGTCGACCTCAACATCGTGCGTCTGCTAGCCAAGGCGAAGACGGTCGCCGCCTTCTCGTACAAGAAGTCGATCGGCCAGCCGTTCATGTATCCGATCAACGACCTCTCCTACACCGAGAACTTCCTGCACATGATGTTCGCCGTGCCGGCGGAGCCGTACAAGGTCTCGTCGACACTCGACAAGGCGCTGAACCTGCTGCTCATCCTGCACGCCGACCACGAGCAGAACTGCTCGACCTCGACGGTGCGCATGGTGGGCTCGTCGGGCGCCAACATCTTCGCCTCGATGTCGTCCGGCATCTGCGCCCTCTGGGGCCCGCTCCACGGCGGCGCCAACCAGGCGGTCATCGAAATGCTCGAGCACATCCAGGCCGACGGCGGCAACTACAAGAAGTACGTCGACATGGCGAAGGACAAGACGTCGAACTTCCGCCTGATGGGCTTCGGCCACCGGGTGTACAAGAACTTCGATCCCCGTTCACGCATCCTGAAGAAGGCGGCCGACGCGGTGCTCGAGGAGCTGGGGATCAACGATCCGATGCTCGACATCGCCATGGGGCTCGAGGAGATCGCCCTCAAAGACGACTATTTCGTCGAGCGCAAGCTCTACCCGAACGTCGACTTCTACAGCGGCATTCTCTATCGCGCGATGGGCATCCCGACCGACATGTTCACCGTGATGTTCGCGCTCGGCCGGCTCCCGGGCTGGATCGCGCACTGGAAGGAGATGCGCGACCAGGGCACCCGCATCAACCGGCCGCGCCAGATCTACACCGGCGAGAACGAACGCGCCTACGTTCCCGTCGAAGAGCGTTGAACGCCCGGGGGGCGCCGGGTCACGGCCGGGTCCGGGTCGCCGCGCTGCGGACGATCAGCTGGATCGCCGCCGTCGCGCTCTTGGCGCTCCTGCCGGCGAACCTCCGCGCCGACGCCGTCACCACCTTTTCGAGCGGCGCCGAGGGCTGGGTCGGACCGAGCGGCGGGGGCGGTGCGACGACCCTCGAAGCCGCCGGCGGGAATCCGGAGGCGAATCTCCGCACAGTCTTCAACGACTTCGGAATCACCTTCGCCAACAGCTCGAGCGTCGGCTTCGTCTTCGACCTGACGACGCTCACTGGAGTTCTGATCGCGATCGACCTCAAGGTCGAGCAGATCGATTTCTTCGGCTCAGCGGTTTCCCGTCCGTGGCTCGTTGAGTTGCGCGACACGGACGACCCCGAAGCGGGCTTCCCGTGGACCTCGGTGTGGTGGAAGTTCGGCGATGTCTCGGCGGCGACGGTCGCCGATTGGACGACCTTCAGGGTCACCGTCGCCGATCCCGACGCGACGGCGCTGCCGGCCGGTTGGGGCGGCTACGGCGCCGAGGACGAGCTCGGGAATCCGATTCTCCCGGCAGGCAGAACCTTCGCCAGCGTCCTCGCCGGCGTCGACGAGGTCGCCTTCACCACCTTCGAACCCGGATTTTTCTTCGGCTTCACCGACCACACCGTCCGGATCGACAACGTCACCCTGCTGGGCGGCCTGTTCGACGGCCGCTTCGAGTCCGGCGACTTCACCGGCTGGGTCGCGGTTCCCTAGCCCGGCTAGTTCCCGACGCCGCTCCACAGGCCGGTCGTGGCAGTCTCGAAGTTGTCGGCGAAGAGCGCGCCGGCGAGGACGAGCGCGCCGCCGATGGAGCCGTCACCCGGAATTCCAACGACCAGGTCGGCGTGCCCGGTGCCGTCGAAGTCGCCCACCGCCAGACTCCATCCCAGTCGGTCGTCCGGATTCATATCTCCGAGAATGCCCGGCACCTGCAGGTTCCAGGCGACGGCGCCATCGCCGACCGGCCCGCCCGGAGAACCTGGCAGCACCACGACGTCGCCTTCGAAAGGGCCGAGAAGGGTCTGCTCATAAGGCACGCCGATCGCCAACTCGTCGAAGCCGTCGTGGTCGAAGTCGCCGGCCGCGAGGCTCCATCCGAACAGGTCGTTTGCCTCCGGCTCGCCGGGCACGCCGGGAGAGAGCGGAGTCCAGAGCTGCGAGCCGCTGCCCGCCAATCCGCTCGACGACCCGAATAGCACCTGCACGCCGCCGGCGGCGACCACCGGACCGGTCGGGGCGAGCTCACCTGGAATGCCGATCGCCAGGTCGGCGAAGGCGTCGCCGTTGAAATTTGCAGCGGCGAGCGACTTACCGAAGTAGTCGCCGCTCGCCGGTGTCCCGGCGAGGCCGCCCGCGCCTTGGACGAACGCCTGGGTGCCGGCCCCGGTCAAGCCGCCGCTGCCGCCCGGGACTACGTAGACCGTGCCGCGGAAGTTGTTCCAACCGGTTGAGCTGACAGCGAGATCGCAGTCGCCGTCGTTGTCGAAGTCGGCGGCGGCGAGACCGTGGCCGAAGCGATGGAACGTACCGGGACTGTTCGGAATGCCCAGCGTGTCCTCGTCCAGGACCCCCGCGCCCTCGACGCCGAGGCCGTTGAGAGCGCCGTACAGCACGATCGCGCGACCGGCGTCGCTTGCCCCACTGGCGCTGTCCTGCGGCACCCCGATCACGAGATCGTCGAAGGCATCGACATCGAAGTCGCCGGCGGCGAAAACGCTGCCGAACTCGTCGTCGATCCCGGCGTTGTCGGGGACCCCCGGAGTGTTCTCGTGAAAGAGCTGCCGCCGAATTTCGAGGGCGTCGAAGCGGTTCGCCGCACCGTAGCGCACCTCGACGGCGCCGGCGTTCGAGATCGTGCCGACGTCCTCGCCGGGGATTCCGATCGCAAGATCGTCGAAGCCGTCGCCGTCGAAGTCGCCGGAGAGGAGCGCCTCACCGAAGTGGTCGCCCTCTTCGGGCTCATCGACGGC
>JAYTAM010000102.1:0-4267 GCA_043737505.1 Thermoanaerobaculia bacterium | reverse complement strand
AAAGTGACGAACTCGACCAGGGTCCGCGGGTCGGCGGTGTCCATCTCGTTGAGGTTCTCGAGGACCTGGGACTGGATCTTGCCCTCCTGGGCGTCGCGGGTGACGAAGAGCAGACGGCTGTTGGCCCAGTCGCCATCGCGATCGTCGTACGCCGGGGTGCGATCGAGCAGGACGAGGAGATTGACGTTGTCGGTCGAACCGATCATCTCCATTTCGTCGATGTCGTCCAGCATCGGCGCCTCGAGGTTGCAGTCGGCATCGAGGTAGTAGAGGACCGTCCAGTCGCGCTCGGCGACGGCGCCCTTGCTCTTGGCGACCTTTTTCCCCACCGCGGGCTTGGCGTAGGACTTCGGGCTGGACGCCTTCGGCTTCTTGACCAGCGAAGCGGCGGTGGGTACGGACGCCGGAGTGACGGCGCCGACCGGCAGCGCGATGGAAGCAGCGACAAGGATAATGAGGGCCAGGATGGCCCTGGTCGGGGCGGAAAAGTGCATAGCTGCTCCTCCAGTTTTATGGTTTGTCCGGACCCACCTTGACCTGCCGGCGTCGGGCCTGTCAAGCCAGGGCCCAGTGCCGGACCCGAAGGAGGAGCGTCCACTGCAGACTGTCCGCGGGAGCCGCGGCGGTAAGGGCACGGGGCTGGATTGCGACAGAATCGGTGACGATTGCGTGAACAGGCGGTGACGAAGAGCCGCGGATGCCGATGCCCTCCGGGACCACGGCTATCATTCGGCGATCCTTTCCCGGAGCCCTCGCCATGAAGTTGACCGTGTTCGGCCGCCTCTTTCTCTTCCTCGTCGGACTCGCGCTGGCCGCGACCGCGTTCTATCGCTTCGTGCCGGCGGAACGGCGGGATGCGCTGCTCGCGCGAGTCGGATTCGCCCCGCGGACGGTCCCTCAAGCCGGCGGAGAAGCCGCACCTCCCCGCCAGGGGACCTCCACCGCCGTCGCTCCTCGTCTGCGGCTCGCCGGCTCGAACACGATCGGCGGCGACCTTGCGCCGGCGCTGGCCGAAGCTTTCCTGCGCCGTCAGGGTGCGACAACCGTCGCCCGCCGCCCCCTCGCCGCGGACGAGGTCGTCGTCGCCGGAATGCTGCCGGGTAGCTCCGCCGAAGTGGCGATCGAGATCGCTGCGCACGGCTCGACGACGGCGTTCGAGCGCCTGGCTGCGGGTCAGGCCGAAATCGGCATGGCCTCCAGGCGGATCCGGCCCGAAGAGTCCGCGAAGCTGGCTGAGCTGGGGGAGATGACGGCTGCCTCGAACGAGCACATTCTCGGCCTCGACGGTATCGCCATTGTCGTGAATCGAGCCAATCCGGTCGACCACTTGCCGCTCGAGACTCTGCGCGACCTCTTTTCCGGACGCCTGACGGACTGGGCGCAAGCGGGCGGAAGTGCGGGGCCGATTCGCCTCTACGCGCGCGACGAACGCTCGGGAACTTTCGACACCTTCAAGCAGCTGGTGCTCGAGAGCCGGCCGCTGCCAGCCGTTGCCGAACGCTACGAAGACAGCCGCAAGCTCGCGGCAGCCGTCGCCGCCGACAGCGGCGGCATCGGCTTTGTCGGCCTGGCGTATGTCGGCGAGGCCAAGGCGCTGAAGATCTCCGAAGCCGGATCGGTACCCTACCGACCGACCGTATTCACCGTGCGGACGGAGGACTACCTCCTGTCGCGACGCCTCTATCTCTACACTCCCGCCCAGCCGCGCGAGCCCTGGGTACGGCAGTTCGTTGACTTCGCGCTGTCGAACGAGGGGCAGGCGATCGTCGACGCGATCGGTTTCGCTGGACAGTCACTCTCCGGGTCGGCGCCTGCGGAAGCTGCTGCCGATCGTGGCGAGCTGCCGCCGGAGTACGTCCGGGTGACCCGCGGAGCCGCCCGCCTGCCGCTGGCGTTTCGTTTCGAGTCGGGCAGCGATCGCCTGGACAACAAGGCGTTGCGCGACATCGGGCGTCTGCTCGAAACGCTGAGCCAGCCGGCGAATCGCGACAAGCGCGTGTTGCTTCTCGGATTCGCCGACGGTCGGGGGACGCCGGAGGTCAATCTCCGTCTCTCGCAGGCGCGCGCCGGCGCCATTGCCCGCGAGCTCGAGTCCGAGGGGGTGCGCTCGGCCGAAGTCGCCGGTTTCGGCGCCGCACTCGCGGTGGCGAGCAACGAGTCGGAAGAGGGTCGCCGCCGCAATCGCCGCGTCGAAATCTGGCTGCGGTAGACGAAACTCCTGGCTTCTAGGGTGCGCGAGGCTCGCGCTGCGGAAGCGATCCGCCGATTCCCGCTATCCCTTCGGCGAGCATCACGTCGC
This sequence comes from Thermoanaerobaculia bacterium, assembly GCA_043737505.1. Lineage (GTDB taxonomy): Bacteria > Acidobacteriota > Thermoanaerobaculia > Multivoradales > JAGPDF01 > JAGPDF01. The sequence goes on along the minus strand of JAYTAM010000102.1, from coordinate 1,968 downwards.
TGTCGGTCCAGCCGGCCGAAACCACGATGCGCCCGTCGACCGGCGAGACGCCGAAAGATTCGATGACGCGCCCCTCGTCGCTCATCGCGACCACGCGACGCTCTCCGCTGGTGTCGCGCCCCGGTACGATCGGTTGCTCGAAGAGCACCGCCCGGCGGGTTTCGTCGTCGCCGTAAATCATCAGGGTTCGCCCGTCGGGAAGCCAGCGGGTCCGACCGGGATTCCGCCGCCGGCTCCGGACCGTGAGCTTGGCGACCAGGGCCCCGTCCTCGAAACGGACGATCCGGATCGGCGCCTCGATTCCGGTCGAGCCTTCGACTGCCGCGAGCCAGCCCGTCTTCGGCGAAAGCTCGGGCAGGGAGTAGTTGCCGGCGAGCAGCCGCGTGGCGTCGCGGCCGTCGGCGCGGACCTTCCAGATTCCGGGGGCCGCCGGATTGCTCGACGAATAGGCGATCCAAGCGCCATCGGCGGACATCGTGGGATTCTCGGCGTCGACTCCGTCCGCACTCGCCTGTCGCGCTCCGCTGCCGTCCGGATCGGCGATCCAGATCTCGAAGTGCCCACTCCGGTTCGAGCTCCAGAGCAGGTGCTTGCCGTCCGGGCTCCAGTGCGGATCCCAGTCGTCGGCGGCGTCGAACGTCAGGCGGCGAACGGCGCCGCTCTCGAGTTCGAGCGCCCAGAGATCGAGGCTCCCCGAGCGATCGGAGGTGAAGACGATCCGGCGACCGTCGGGAGAAAATGCCGGCTGGCGGTCGAGCGTAGGGCCGCCGGTCAGTCCCCGACCCAACGTTCCACCCTCTCCCGCGGCCACCTCGACCAGATTCTGGTGTGTTCCGCCGGCGTCGAAGAGCAGAGCCCCAGGTCCCGCGAGCCCGATGCGTAGCGGCATCGAGGTGAACGAGAAGAGCGGACGCGGTGTCGCTTCGCCGATCGCCAGGCGATGCAGCAGAGTTTCGCCCCGCCCCGCTTGAGACGGCGACCATGCGAAGAGAAGCGCGTCGGGGCCGTCCCAGCGCGCCGGGCTGGCCATGCTCCCGGACGGAACCCGGTGGACCTCTCGGCTAGCGCCCGTGGCGACGTCGACCGTCCGGAGCGCGACCGCAGAGATCGTGTTGACACGGGGGGTGTTCATGACCAGGAGCCGCCCGCCGTCCGGCGACCATGCGACGCTCTTGATCGACTCCTCCTGCTTGAGCAGCAGCTTCTCCTCGCCGCCCTCCGCCGGAATCAGCAGCAGGTGGCTCTCTCGATCCAGGTTGCGGGCGATGACGATCTGCCGCCCGTCGGGCGACCAGTCCACCCCGAAGGCTACGACTTCGCGCGCCAGGCGGCGTGGCTCCCCACCGACCAGGGGAATGCGATAGAGGTCGAATCCGGATTCCGCGCTACGCGAGAACAGGACTGAATTCGAATCCGGCGAGATGACGGGTGCGAGGTCCCGTCCAGCGGTCAACGCCACCTCCTCGCCCGTCGCCACCTGCTTCAGCCAGACGCGAGGCAGGCCGCCGCGGTTCGAAACGAAAGCGACGAATCGCCCATCGGCGGAGACGCTCGCGTTGCCGCTCGTTCCCGAATAGGTCAGCGAGCGCACCACCGGCGGGGGTGTCGGCGGTGCCTGGAACAGAGAGCGCCCGAAGCCGGCGAGAACGAGTGCACCCAGCACCAGTCCACCGCCGAGCCAGGCGAGCCTTGTCCGCCAGCCGGTGCCCCGCGCGACGGTGCCGGTCGGAGCTGCAGATCCCGGGAGCTCCTCGGCCCGCCCGCTGGCGACCTCGTCGATCACGATGCGCGCGTCGGCGATGTCGTGCAGGCGGTTCTTCGGATTGCGCTCGAGACAGCGGCGCAACAGCCGACGAATCTCCGGCGGAGTTCCTGCGGGCAGGGCCTTCCAATCGATCTCCTGCCGCAGCACCGCAGCGAGCGTGTCGGAAACCGTCTCGCCTTCGAAGAGGCGCCGGCCGGTCAGCA
>JAYTAM010000101.1:0-9895 GCA_043737505.1 Thermoanaerobaculia bacterium | reverse complement strand
CATGGTCTCCCGGATCTAGGCGTATTCGACATGAACATGCCCGGAGGATCAGGACTGGAGCTCTGTCGCACGCTGCACAGCTTCTGCGACCTCCCGGTGATCTTTCTGACGGTCGTGGACGATGAGGAGACCATCGTCTCGACGATCGAAGGACACGCCGAAGACTACGTCGCCAAGCCGTTCCGTCCGCGCGAACTGGTGGCCCGGTCACGGCGCGTCCTTCGCCGGGTCGGCATTGTGGACAAGGGTCGCTCGCCGGAGACCCGGGTCGACTCGCGCCTGTCGATCTATTTTGTGCGTCAGTCGCTCAAAGTAACGGGCAAGGAGCTCAGTCTCACGCCTACGGAAACCAAACTCCTCCACATCCTGGTTCGTGCCGCGCCGCGGATCGTCGCCACCGAGCAGCTTCTGCGGCGCCTCTGGCCGAGCGAGAGCATTTTCGAGGACACGCTGCGCGTCCACGTCCACCGCCTCCGCCAAAAGGTCGAGCTCGACGCCTCGACTCCGGCCTACATCCTGACCCACCGCAGTATCGGCTACGAGTTCCGGTTTCCCAAGGGCTGAGGCGACGCAGCGGCCTCGCCTTTCGACCGCCGCAAACCAGGCTGCGGCGGTCGGGGCGCGGTCACTGCCCGCCCAGAATGAGCGGCAGGCCGTCCTTGCCGGCGCCGATGACCACCACCTTGGCGTTCTGGCTGCGTGAGATCTCCATCGTCGCCTCGATTCCCTTCCACTTGAGGAGCTGCTCCGAGATCCCCTGCGAGACGATCTTCTGGAAGTCAGCGACGCCCTGGGCCTCGATCCGCTTGCGGTCAGCCTCCTGCCGCTCTTTCGTCAGCACGAACTCCATCCGCTGGCTTTCCTGCTCCGCCGAGAGCTTCTGCTCGATCGACGCCGAAAGTCCGGACGGAAGCCCTACCTTGCGCAGCGGCGTGTTCTCGATGGTGATGCCGCGCGGCTCGACGAGCCTGCGCAGCTCGACAGCGAGGAGGCCGGCTAACTGGTCACGTTCCGAGGTGTAAAGCGCCTTGGCCTCGTACGACGCGGTCACGCCGCGCGCCACCGAGCGGAATTGCGGCTCGAGCAGGATCTCCTGATAGGAGACACCGACCGTACGGTAGACCTCCGGGGCCTTCTCGGGATCGAGGTGGTAGAGCGCCGAGACGTCGAGCTGCATGGTCAGACCTTCCTTCGACGGCACCTCCATCGACTCCTTGAGCTCCTGGGTCTGGATCGACATCGGAATCACTCGCGCCAGAGGATTGACCAGATGGAGCCCTGACTTGAGACTCTCCGGGCGAACGACACCGAAGAGATCGATGACTCCGACGTGCCCGGCGGGAATGACCCTCACGAGCTGCGTCAAGGAGGCGATGAGGGCGAGCACCGCGACGACGGTGAGGAACTTCCGCGCCGCCGCCATGGCGGCGGCGCGCATCGGATCATCGGTGCCACCCGAGAGCTGCCGGGCGGCGAAGAAAGCGACCACAGCGACACCGAGGGCGAGAATAAAAATCATGGAGGACTCCTTTCGAGAGCGGGCGGAGAGAGTAGCACCGTCGTCCCTGCGCGATCAGCGCTGCAGCAGCTCGGCCAGGATCGCCACTCCGCGCAACGCCCGCTCGGGTTCGACCGCGGTATAGCAGAGCCGGACGTGGGTGGGAAACGGTCCGAAGCTCGACCCCGGCGCAATCAGCAGCCCGCGATCGACGCAGGCTTCGAGCAGCGGCGCGAGGCCGCGATCGTCGAGGTGGGAGGCGACGTCGAAGAAGAGGAACGTGCTGCCTTCGGGTGCCCGGACGTCGAGCAGCTCCGCCGCCGCCCGGGCGGTCGCGGCGTAGCTCGCGCAAGCGGCGGCCGCCCAGATGTCGCCGGGCCCGGCGAGCGCCTTCGCCGCGGCGAGTTGTGCCGCCGTCGGCGTCGCATAGAAGGTGTGCGTCGCCACCTTGCGGAGCTCCGCCATGACCGGCGCCGGACCCACCATGTAGCCGCACCGGTTCCCCGCCATGCCGAAGCACTTGGAGAAGGTCTGGGCAAGAAAGGTCCGCTCCGGCGCAAGGGGCAGCGCCCGGGTGTGCTCGCCGGCGAAGACGAACGGCTCGTAGACCTCGTCCGAGAGAATCCACAGATCGTGGGCGCGGGCCCAGTCGACGATCGCCTCGACCCAGGGGCGCGGCAGGAGCCGTCCGCTGGGGTTGTTGGGAGTCGAAAAGTAGAGCGCGGCGGTGCGCTCGCCTCGGTGCTGCTCGAGGCGGGCGACGAGGCTCTGCGCGTCTCCGTGGTCGAAATCGACCGGCACCGCGACCGGCGAACCGTGGAAGGACCGCACGATGCCTTCGATCAGGGGCCAGTAGGGCGCCAGGATGAGAACCTCGTCGCCCGGCTCGAGAAGCGCCCCGGCGACCGCTCCCAGTCCTCCGGTCGCGCCAGCGGCGACCAGAAGGTTCTCGCGCTCGAGCGCGAGCCCGGTCTTCGCCCGTTCGCGCTCGAGAATCGCGTCGAGCAGGGGCGGCAGGCCGTGGACGGGAGCATAGCGATGCATTCCCGGAAACTCCGCCACCCGGAAGTCCTCCATGCGGCAGCCCGCGGGAGGCTCCATCCAGGTGTCGCCGACGTGCAACGGGTAGGTTTCGCCGGCGTAGCTCTCCAGCCGATACGCGAGCCGCGAGTAGACCGAGGGCGAAATTCCGGCCAGATGCTTCGCGGCCTGAGGGTAGCGCGGCATGAAGGTTCTCCTGCGGACGAGCTTCCGTACCCGGAGGGGCCCAGAAGCCGAAAAGGCCGAGGGGCGCGTCCCTGGGCGGGCTTCCGCCCGCGGACTCTACGCCAAGGCCTGCTATGGCCTAGAATGCCGACCATGCCCGCGCGCGTGCTGCCCGGCGACGATCGAGCCTCGGCCTTCCCGCTCGGGAGGGCCGCGGTGCTGGTCTTTCTTGCCGCCGCCGGTCTGGCCGGCGCACCGCTCGCTGCGGCCGGCGCCTCGGGTTCCGATGGAGCCATCGGCGGCGCGGACCGGCCGCCGATCGTGCCCCAGTTCACCCTGCCGGAACCGACCGAGCTCGCGCCGCAGGCACAGGAGCTCTCGCGCCGCTATCGCGAGATCTTCGAGGCGCTGGCAGCCACAGGTGGCGGCGACGGCGGCGATCGCAGCGAGCCCGGCCATCGCGCCGAGATCGTCGGTCGCGCCGCGGCGCTCGAGTCGCAGGCGCTCGCTGCCCACCCCGGCAAGGCCATCGAATGGCTCTCCCAAGCCGACGGCGTCCTGCTGGGTGCCTACCTCAAGGCAGAGCCGGAATGCGCGCTGCCACTGGTGCACTTCTATCAACGGCTGGCGCTCGTCCATACCGCGCGTCGCAGCTATCCCCTGATTCGGCGCGCGATGCACGTCGCCGACGGCCTGTTCGAACAGATGACCCTCGAGGCGAGCTCCAAGGCCGAGCGGCGGCTGACCGCCGACGCCTACGCCGGCTTCGCGGCCGAGCTCCTGACCATCCCCGCGCCGGCACGCGCCGCCGAGATGCTGGGCCGCGGCGTGGCACTCGCGCCGGAAGACAATGACGCCCATATCGCCCTGGCGATTCTCCTGCTCCGCGATCGCCGACCGAACGAAGCGGAATCGGTGCTCGACCACGTCCTGAAGCTCCACCCCGCGAACCGCGAGGCGCGACTTCGCCGGGCCTTGATGCGCTCCGGGTTCTCGGCCGACGGACGTGCCGGCGCCGAGCTCGACAAGCTCGCCACCGGCGGAGAGAACGACTGGATCTCCCTGGTCGCCGCGCAGGAGCGCGTGCGGCGGCTGCTGGCGACCGGCGACTACGACAAGTCGATCGCCTTCCTCCATCGCGTCCTTGAGCGCTTCCCTGGCGATTCTTCGCTGCGCGTCGCACTCGCCTTCGCATCGGCGCGCGGCGGCCGCCGCGCGGAGGCCTACCTCGCCGGGCAGTCGGCGCTCGCCGCCAAGGCCGACCGGGGAGAGGGGGCGCGCCGGATTTTCGCCGAGCTGCCGACCCGGCTCCTCCGGGAGCAGGCCACGCGTGCCGGGGCCGCGAGCGAAGAGCGCATGCCGAAGCTGGCCGCGGCGATCGCCAGCGTCGCCACGCGCACTCCCGCCTCCCCGGTCGCCCCGATCTCGGAGGGTCCCTCCGGTGTGCCCACTGCCGTGTCCGGGTCGTCGGCGGGGCATTCGCGTTGAATCGGCTGCGACCGCTGCCGCAGCTCTTGGCGAAGGCAGCGATCTCAACGCCTGGCGCGATGGCGGCGGCAGCCGGGAGCCTCGAGGCGCAGACGGTGCCCGGGCCCCGTGTCCCCACCCAGACCGACCTCGTCATCGTCTCGCCGGCGGACGGTGTTCCGGCGTTCGGAGCGCTCGAGGTCGTCGTCGATCCGCGCGGCACGACACCGAGGAAGGTCGAGTTCTATTTCAACGGCATCAAGGCGGGCGAGCTGACGCGATTACCCTGGAAGCTCGTCATCGACACCGGCGAGGACAACATCGAACGCCGCCTGCGCGTCGTCGCGACCGACGGCGGCGGGCAGCGCCGTGAGGCGGAGATCCTGCTGCCTGCGGTCCACGTCGACGACGAGCTCGACCTGCCGCTGCAACAGCTCTACATCACCGCCTCCCGCGAAGACCAGCCGGCGCTCGATCTGAAGCGCAAGGAGTTCCGGATCTTCGACATGGACCACCGCCAGGAGATCGTGACCTTCGAGCACGGCGACATTCCGCTCACCGCGGCGCTGCTCATCGACTCTTCGTTCAGCATGCGCGGTGCTCCGATCCGCGCCGCGCTCGCCGGCGCGCACGCCTTCGCCAGCGGCATGGCCGAGCTCGACGAGGCGATGCTGCTGCTCTTCTCCGACCGCGTCGTCGCCCACACCACCTGGACCGCCGACCCCGATGACCTCGTCTCCGGCCTCTCCTCCATCGAAGCGCGCGGCGGCTCGGCGGTCAACGACCATCTCTTTCTCGCCCTGCAGCTGCTCGAAAAGCGCCAGGGGCGAAGAGTCGTCATCCTGCTCTCCGACGGCGTCGACGTCGAGAGTCTCCTGCTGGCGGCGCAGGTCCACGAGATCGCGGTGCGCAGCCAGGCGTTGATCTACTGGATCCGCGCCTCCGCCGAGCCGTTCGACCTCCTGCAGCGTTCGGCCTGGCGCAACGTCGTCGGGCACTCGGAGGAGATCCGTCAGCTCGCGGCCATGGTCGACGCCAGCGGCGGCCGGCGGATCGACATCCAGCGCTTCGAGGACGCCGAGATCGCCTTCCAGCAGATCCTCACCGAGCTCCGGCAGCAGTACGTCCTCGGCTACTACCCCAAGCGGACGCGGCACGACGGCGAGTGGCACCCGATCCGCGTCGAAGTCGACTCCTCGGGGATCGAGCTGCGTACGCGCGAAGGCTATTACGACGACTGATGCCGGAACCCGCGAACCCGGCCGAGTCCACTCTAGATCGGCGCCGCACCGCGCTCACCGGCGTCGTGCTCTTTCTCTTCATTCCTACAGTGCTCCTCCTCTTCGTGGCGCATCCGGCACCGGTAGGGGGGAGCCTCGCCGCCGGTCTCCTGCTGATGGCCGGCCACCGCTTGCTGGCGCGGCCCTACATGCTGGCGACACGTCCTCACAAGTGCGTCTGGTGCAACCGTTTCTTCGCCGAGCGTGTTGCGGAGCGCGCTGTTCTCCTCCACCAAGGCGGCTCTCTGCCGCCACTCGAGCTCCTCGCCTGCCGTGCGCACGTCGCACCCACGAGGCGTTTCTTCGCTTTCCTCGAGCGCTGCCGCCAGCCGCTGCGAATCGGCATCGGTCTGCCGCTGGGAATTCTGCTCGGTTCGCTCGCCGCCTTCTCCGCCGGGATCGGCGACTGGACCGAGCAGGCGACGGCGCTCTTCCGCCTCGCGGTCGGCCTGAGCGTCCAGCTGGCCGCGCTCGGTCCCTGGCTCGGCGCGGCGCGCGAGGAGAGTCGCGCCGCCTTTCCGCTGCACAACTTCTATCTCCTCGGTGTGCGCGCCATCCTGTGGATCTTTCGCCTCGTCGGCATCTGGTGGATCCTCGCCGGCGGCAGGTATTGGCTGGAGGCTGCAGGCCTCGTTCCATAGATCGCCTCAGGCCTCGTCGAATAGATCGCCGCAGCGAACCTTTCACCGTCCACGGCGTACGTTCTCTTCGAGGAGAACCTTATGCGCCGAAGATCCATCGCCTGGAGTCGTGTCGCCCTCGCCGCCTCGCTCTCGAGTTCCGCACTCCCCGCGCAGTTCGTCGAGCTCTCTCCCTCGGGTGACAATCAGCGCTCGACTCTGACGCAGGGCATCGGACCGGTCGAAGTGGAGGTGCGCTACAGCAGCCCCAACGTGCATGGGCCCGACGGCAGCGACCGGCGCGGCAAGGTCTGGGGCGAGCTCGTCCCTTACGGCCTCTCCAACCTCAACTTCGGTCCCTGCGGCGAGGCCTGTCCGTGGCGCGGCGGGGCGAACGAGAACACCACCGTGCGCTTCTCGCACGCGGTCGAAGTCGAAGGCCAGCGCCTCGCCGCCGGCACCTACGGCCTGCACTTCATTCCCGGCAAGGACGAGTGGGTGGTGATCTTCTCCGCAGATTCGACCTCCTGGGGAAGCTTCACCTACGACCCGAAGGAGGACGCCCTGCGCGTCACGGTGAAGCCCGAGGCGACCAGCTACCACGAGTGGCTCGACTACGAGTTCACTGACCGCCAGGGCGACCGCGCCACTCTCGCCCTGCAATGGGAGGAGCTTCAGGTGCCGATCCGGATCGCCGTTCCTGAAGTCGTCGAGATCTACGTCGCCAGACTTCGCCAGCAGCTCCGCACTCGTCCCGGCTTCATCTGGGAGGGGTGGAATCAGGCCGCCCAGTACCTGATCGACAACAAAGTGCATGCCGACGAGGCTCTCCTGTGGGCGCAGAACGCGGTCGGATTGCCCGGCATCGGAGTCGAGAACTTCCAGACGCTGTCGACGCTGTCGCGAGCGCAGGAGAATGCCGGCAGAAGCTCCGACGCCAAGGCGAGCCGCGATCAGGCGCTCCGCCACCCCACCGCAACCGTCACCGACCTGCACCAGTACGGTCGCCAGCTCCTGCGCGCCGGAGACGCCGCCGGCGCCCTCGCGGTCTTCGAGCTCAACGCCAGCCGATTTCCGAACCGCTGGCCGGTGAATGCCGGCCTGATGCGCGGCTACGCCGCGACGGGCAAGACCAAGGAAGCGCTCAAGGCGGCGAAGGCGGCGCTCCCCCAGGCCCCCGACGACCTGAACCGCAACAACCTGAAGTCCCTGATCGCGAAGCTGGAGAAGGGCGACTCCGACATCAACTAGCCCCCCCCCCACCCGCTACTCCACGATCACCGTCACCGCCCGCGAACGGGCGGCGGAGAACGGGATCCGGGCCTGGAAGGTGTGGACTCCGGGCACCAGGGGCCAGCGCAGGTCGAAGGGCGGTTCGACGGTGCGAAACGGTCGGCCATCGACGTACCAGACGAGCTGCGAAGCCGCGGGCTCGACAACCGCGGTGAGCGCGAGGGTGTTCTGCGCCGCCGGCGTCTCGGGATCGAGCAGCAGACGCAGGCCGGTCTCGGGCGAGGTGATCTCGATCATCGGCAGGCCCATCCCGGCGAGCATCGGGGGGGCCGGCGCCTGTGCGGCGAACGTGTCGCCGCCCTCCGCGCCCTCGCCCGCCTCGCCGCCCTCCGGCGTCGAGTTCACCGACGACGACGCCAGCCAGCGGGCGTAGCGCGGAGGCAGATCGACGAAGGTGCGGACCTCGACGAACTGCGCCGGCGTCGCGGCGGTCGCCACCTGGTCGCTCCGGCGGTCGATGGCGAGGCGCCGATGCACGATGCACTCGCCGAGGGCCTCGCTTTCATCGCTCTTATCGTTCGTTCCGCCCGGCTCGATCCCCGGCAGCCATTCGAGCACCACCCGGTCACAGGCGGCGGTGGCGCGGGCGCCCGAGAGGGCGCAGAGCCGGACGCTCCGATAGCCGCGCGGGGCCGGGAAGTCGAGGCCCGCGAGGCCGTCCATATCCGCGCCGTGCAGGTGCTCGATCACCCCCTGGGCGAGACGCGCGGCGACGCGATAGCCGGAGAGCGCGGTCATCGGGCGTTCGTCGGGATGGCCGACCCACACGCCGACGAGATAGCGCTTCGACCAGGCCACCGTCCAGGCGTCGCGGTAGCGCGACGAGGTGCCGGTCTTCACCGCCACCGCGAACGGGTACTCGGAGAAGCCCATGCGCGGGAAGGTCGGCAGGCGGGCCTGCGGATCGGCGAGAAAGAGGGTGACCAGCCGCGCGGTCTCCTCCGCCAGCAGACGCTGGCCGGCCGCCGGCGGGGAGGCAGGGTCGACCGCGGTGCGGTCGTCGAACCAGGTGAGTTCGTGCAGCGTACCGTCGCCGGCGAGGGTCGTGTAGGCGGTCACCAGGCGCTCGAGAGTCACCGGCAGCGAGCCGATCGCGAGACCGAGGCCGAAGCGCTTCGCCGGCCGCTCATGATGGTGCAGCCCGAGCTCGGCGAGGAAGCCGTAGGCCTCGTCGAGGCCGAGCTTGGCGAGCAGCGCCACCGCCGGGACATTGCGCGAGTTGGCGAGCGCCACCCGCGGCAGCATCGGCCCGAGGAATCGCGCGTCGGAGTTCAGAATCCCCGAGGGTCCGGGTTCGAGGTCGTCGAGAATCGTCGTCGGAGTGATCGTGCCGCGTTCCAGGGCCTGCGCGAAGAGGAAAGGCTTCAGGGCGCTTCCCGGGCTGCGTTCGAGACGCAAGTAGTCGATCGCCCCGGCCCGATCGGCATCGAAATAGCCGGTCGAGGAGACCGCTGCGACGACCTCCCAGCGCTCGCGGTCGACGACCATCACCGCGGCGTTGCCGGCGCCGCGGTCCGAGGCCTCGCGGACCGTGCGCCAGGCGAGCGCCTCGACTTCGCGCTGCAGGTCGAGGTCGAGCGTCGAGGTGACGAGCGGACGCTTCCGGCGAATCTCCGCCGGTACCAGGGTGTCGTAGTGCAGCAAGGCGTGCAGCGCGGCTTCGGCGCGCTCCCCTTTCCAGGGCAGCGCGAGGTGGTCGATCTCGGCGTTGGCCGCCGCGAGGTCGACGGCCGAGAGCGCCCCGCGCGCGCCGAGCCGGGCGAGGATCTCGCGCCCGCGACGGATCGCCCGCAGCCGGCCCGCCGGCTGGTAGGGGTCCATGCGCGACGGCGACTGCGGAATCGCCGCCAGAAAGGCGATCTCGGCCCACGACAGATCGGCCACCGGCTTGTCGAGATAGCGCCGCGCGGCGTAGGCGATGCCGTGGATGCGATGGCCGTACGGTACGATGCGCAGGTAGTGCCGCAGCACCTCGCCGCGGCCGTAGCGTCCGGTCGAGAGCCAGGCGGTCGCCGCCTCGAGCGCCTTCCGCAGGTAGCCGCGCTCTCCCGGATGCTGCAGCCGCGCCACCTGCATGGCGAGGGTCGAGGCGCCGGAGACCCGCTCTTCGCTGGTCAGGTTCTGCTTCAGCGCGCGCAAGATGGCGAGCGGATCGACGCCCGGGTGGAGCCAGAAACGGCGATCCTCGATCGCCAGCGTCGCCGCGACGACGCGCTCCGGAAGCTCGTCGACCTCCCAGAATCCGAGCCGCTCGTCCTTTGGATTCGCCCGATCCGCCAACTCCCCGACGAACCGCCCCGCCCGGTCGCGCACCAGCAACGTCGGCGCCGGCGCGACCAGCGTCGAGCGCCAGAGGGCGACGAGCACGAACGCGATCCAAACTGCGACGAGAGGTGAAAGCAAAATGAGCCAGCGGCGATCAAGGCGGAGAGGCAGGCGCACCAACCGCATCCTAGCGGGCTACAACCCACGCAGGCGACGGGGCGGGGGGCGAGAAAGGTTTCGGCGCGCAGTGGCGGGGGGCCCCGCCA
>JAYTAM010000100.1:0-4294 GCA_043737505.1 Thermoanaerobaculia bacterium | reverse complement strand
TGGCCGAATTCGCCTATCCCAAAGCGACCGTGGCGGGCCTCCCGCTGCAGGGCCTGGATACCGTGACGCTCTATGCGCTCGAGCGGCCGGTCGCCCTTGCCGTCGCCGCTCAGCCCGCCGCACCGGCGACGCCCCCCACGACGCCTCCGACGACCCCGTCGGTCACCACGGCGACACCGGCGAGCCCGGCGACCGTCCTCGTGATGCCCGATGTGCGCGAGTTCGCCGGGGCCGCGAAGCCGTTCCTCGCCCTCTCCGGTGCGGAGCTCGCGAGCGCCATCTCCGGCGACCGGGTCACCGTTCGCTTTCGCCTCGCCGAACCGCTCCCGGCCGACCTTCCGGCGCGGATCTTCAGCGTGCGTACTCTGGCCACGGGCGGCGAGCTTTCGGACTGGTCCAATCTCGCCGGCCTCCTGCCGCGCGCGCCGTCGCCGCCGCCGGCGGAGTTCCTCGCCGTGGCCGCCAAGAACGGCGTCGAGCTGTCTTGGAAGCCGGTGAGTAACGCAACCAATCCCGGCGTCCCCGGCGTCCCTTCGATTGCCGGCTACAACCTCTACCGCCGCGACGCCGCCCGGACCTCCTACGGCGAGCCGGTGGCGACCCTCGAGGCCACCGCCTCGAGCACCGTCGACGGCAGCGTGACCTACGGCCGGCGCTACATCTACACCATCACGGCGATCGGCACGCGACTCCCCCTTTCGGAAAGCGCGCTCTCCTCCGAGCGCGAGATCGACTACCAGGATCGCTTCGCGCCGCTGCCCCCCGCCGAGCTCTCGGCGCTGGGCAGCGTCGGCGAAGTTCGGCTCGTCTGGTCGGCGAGCCCGGACGCCGACGTGGCCGGGTACGTCGTCGAGCGCGCCGATCCGGATGCCGACTTCCACCGCGTGAATGCCGAACCGGTGACGGCGCTGGAGCTCACCGACCGCGGTCTCTCGTCTGGATTCACCTTCCGTTTCCGGGTGGCTGCGGTCGACAAGTCGGGGAATCTCGGGCCGGCCGGTCAGCCGGTCGCCACCCGCGTGCCGTGAGCGCGGTCTACAAAGTCTCCGGCGGCGGCAACGACTTCCTGGCCCTCGCTGGCCCGGAGCGCGATCCGTCGGCCGACGAGATTCGTTCGTGGTGCGCGCGCGGACTTTCGTTCGGCGCCGACGGCCTGTTCACCTTGCACCGCGTCGAGACCGGCGGAGTCCGCATGCGCTACTGGAACGCCGACGGGCTTCCGGCCGCGCTGTGCATCAACGGAACGCGCTGCGCGGCGCGGCTGGCGCTCCATCTAGGTTGGAGCGAAGGTCGATTTGTTGTGGCCACCGATGCCGGATCTTTTTCTGCACGCGCCGTCGCGCCGACCGAGATCGCGCTCCAGTTGCCGGCGCCCGAAGAGCTTCCCAGGAAGCGCGCAGTCGCCGTCGACGACCAGATCTTCGAGGGCTGGTTCGTCACCGTCGGAGTGCCACATCTCGTCCTGGTCTGGCCCGGGTCGCTCGCGCAGGCCCCGGTCGCCGCGCTCGGCGCGGCGCTGCGCGCCCATCCCGATTTTGCTCCGGCCGGCACCAACGTCGACTTCGTGCGTTTCCCGAGCCCTAACCGGATGGAGATCCGCAGCTTCGAGCGCGGCGTCGAAGCCGAAACGCTCGCCTGCGGCACCGGAGTCCTCGCGGCGACCGCCGTCGGCCTGCAACTCAATATCGCGAAGCTTCCTCTTCAGGCGAGCACCTTGGGCGGCTTCACTCTGACCGTCGACGGTCAGACCGTCGACACCGCTCTGCGCAACTGGTCGCTCGCCGGCGACGCCCGCATCCTCGGCAGTGTCGAGCTCACCCCCGAGGCCGGCCTTCCCGCGCCCCCCGCGCCGCAGTGGTCGGCCTGAGCCGTCCACTTCGCCGGCCGCCGTTTTTCCGTTTGCTAAGCTGCTGCGCGTCATGACGCGCGAGTTTCTGCCGGTCGACGAACAGATGGAGCTGCTCCGCCGTGGGGCGGTCGATCTGGTCTCCGAGGCCGATCTGGCGCGCAAGCTCGAGCGTTCGCGGAAGAGCGGGAAACCGCTGGCGGTAAAGACCGGCTTCGACCCCTCGTCGCCCGACCTCCATCTCGGTCACACCGTGCTGCTGCGCAAGATGCGCCATTTCCAGCAGCTCGGCCACCGGGTGATCTTCCTCATCGGCGACTTCACCGGCATGATCGGCGACCCGACCGGCAAGAAGGCGACGCGGCCGCAGCTCACCCGCGAGCAGGTGCTGGCGAACGCCGAGACCTACAAGCGCCAGGTCTTCAAAGTGCTCGACCGCGAAACGACGGTGATCCGCTACAACGGCGAGTGGCTGACACCGCTCGGAGCCGAAGGGATGATCCGCCTCGCCGGCAAGTGGACTCTCGCGCGCATGATGGAGCGCGACGACTTCCGCACCCGCTTCCGCGAGCAGCAGCCGATCTCGCTCCACGAGCTGCTCTACCCGCTCGTCCAGGCCAAGGACTCGGTCGAGATGGCGAAGATTCCCGAGCTCGGCTGCGACGTCGAGTTGGGCGGCCACGATCAGATCTTCAATCTTCTGGTCGGCCGGGATCTGATGAAGGAAGAGGGGCTCGAGCCCCAGGTCTGCCTGACGGTGCCGCTCCTCGTCGGCCTCGACGGCCACGAGAAGATGTCGAAATCGCTCGGCAACGCGATCGCGGTCGAAGACTCGCCGAAGGAGATCTACGGCAAGACCCTGTCGATCCCCGACGCGCTGATGTGGGACTGGCTGCTGCTGCTCACCGACCTCGCCAAGAGCACCATCGACGGCAAGCGCCGGGCGGTCGCCGCCGGCGAGCTTCACCCCAAGCTCGTCAAGCAGGATCTCGCCCGCCGTCTGGTCACCGATTTCCATGGCGCCGCCGCCGCCGCCGAGGCCGAAGCCGAGTTCGAGCGCATCTTTGCCAGTGGCGGTTCGCCGGATGAAGTTGCAGAGTTTCTCTTTGTCTCCGCTTCCGGATCGTTCGCTGCGGTCGGCTCGGAAAGCTCGGTAAAGGTAGGTGGCTCGCTGGTAGAGCATTTGGCCGGCGCGGGCGTCGTGGCTTCCAAGAACGAGGCGCGGCGCCTGATCGAGCAGGGCGCCGTGGCCGTCGACGGCGAGCGCGTGAGCGATGCGCACCTCGCGCTCGCGGTTCGTCCCGAACCCTATCTCGTCAAAGTGGGGAAGCGGAGATTCATCAAGATCCAGATACACTGAACACCATCGCGAGGGGTGTCCGCCGGAGCTATTCGAGCCAGCCGGCGGGCTGAGATCAGACCCTTGGAACCTGAACCGGTTCAGACCGGCGGAGGGATTGCGAGATGGAAGAGAATTCCACCAACAGCTTCGGCATTGCCTTGCCGCGCGCCCCCTGGGTCGCGCGCCGCAGCGGCGACGCCATCCCGACACAGCTCTTCTACGCCCGACAGGGCCTGATCACCGAGGAGATGCGTTTCATCGCCGACCGGGAGCGCATCGACCCCGAGTCGATCCGCTCCGAAGTCGCCCTCGGTCGGGCGATCATTCCGGCCAACATCCGCCACACCGAGCTCGAGCCGATGGTCATCGGCAAGAAGTTCAAGACCAAGATCAACGCCAACATCGGCAACTCGGCGGTCTCCTCGGGGATCGAGGAGGAGGTCGAAAAGCTGACCTGGGCGGTGAAGTGGGGCGCCGACACGGTAATGGACCTGTCGACCGGCAAGAACATCCATGCCACCCGAGAGGCGATCGTGCGCCATTCGACCGTGCCGATCGGCACGGTGCCGATCTACCAGGCGCTCGAGAAGGTGAAGGGCAAGGTGGAGGAGCTCACCATCGGGATCTACATGGAGACCCTGCGCGAGCAGTGCGAGCAAGGGGTCGACTACTTCACCATCCATGCCGGCGTGCGCCTGAAGTACATCCCGCTCACCGCCAAACGTCTGACCGGCATCGTCTCCCGCGGCGGCTCGATCCTCGCCAAGTGGTGCCTCGCGCACCACCAGGAGAACTTCCTCTACACCCACTTCGAAGAGATCTGCGAGCTGATGAAGCGCTACGACGTCTCGTTCTCGCTCGGCGACGGCCTGCGCCCGGGCTCGATCGCCGATGCCAACGACGCGGCGCAGTTCGCCGAGCTCGACACCCTGGGCGAGCTCACCGACGTCGCCTGGCGGCACGACTGCCAGGTGATGATCGAAGGCCCGGGCCACGTGCCGATGCATCTCGTCAAAGAGAACGTCGACCGCCAGCAGCGCATCTGCAAGGAGGCTCCGTTCTACACCTTGGGACCGCTGGTCACCGACATCGCCCCGGGCTACGAC
>JAYTAM010000099.1:0-22293 GCA_043737505.1 Thermoanaerobaculia bacterium | reverse complement strand
AGCCCGCTCGGCGCCAGCTCGAGGCGCCGGACGGCGCTCGCCAGCGGAGTGCCGTTGCGGGCAAAACCGAAAGCTCCCAGCGGGGCCAGGCGATCGCGCTTGACCAGGAAGATCACCGCGCGCTCGTACGATTCCGACACCAGTTGCATGAGATTCAGTGCCACGGTGGCACTGGCGAGGCCGGACTTGAGGTCGCCGAAGACCCGCTGCAGCCTGCGGTATCCCGGCTCGCCCTGACCGGCGCCGCCCGCGCCTCCAGCGGCGCGGGAGACCGGCATTTCGAGCAGGCTCTCGAGGCAGGCCCGCACCGTATCGAGCTCGGCGGGCACCGCTGCGACCGCACCAAGCCGGTAGGCGACCTGCATGGCGGCGTTCGAGTCGCACAAGACGACCAGCCGCGCTTCCGGCCGCGCCTCGCGCAGCGAGCCCAGGAGCTCCGCATCGAGGGCGTCGGTGCGGACGTCGACGAGCAGGATATCGCTAACGCCGTCGCCGTCGACGGTGCGATTACTAGCCTTTGCGAGCGTGACCCGCCGCAGCGTCGCCTGGCTGCCGAGCGCCAGACGCAGCAGGCGAATGAACTCCCGATCCGGCGACAACACCCGCAGGACGGGGCCGGTGAAGGTTCCCACCTCCTCGTCGATCAGTCCATCGAAGGCGTCGTCCGAGGCCTCGCCGAGAGTCTTCGCTACTCCGAGGCGATCTCGCTCGTCGAAGATCCGTGCCGCTTCGAGCAGGACGACATTCGACGCGAGGCCCTGGCCGGCCTCGATTTCGAACGCCTCGGTGCCGATGTCGTCGATCGGCCGGATCTCGTCGAGCGCGAAGTCGAAGCTGCCGCGCTCCCAGCGGACGACCTGTTCGACCGCGAGCTCGAGCTGGCGGCGGATGACGCTCTCGAGCTCTTCGCGCCGCAGCAGGCCCTCGTCGACGAGCATGCGTCCGAGCGAACGGCGCGGTACTGCGGTCGCCTGACGCTCCATTGCGGACTGGAGCGCCGCCGGCTCGAGGTGGCCGAGGTCGACCAGCAGCTCGCCCAGGCGCGGTGCCCCCGGCGCCCGCGCCGCCACCAGCGCACCTTCGTGGAATCCGAAGCGGGCGTTCTCGCCCTCGCGCTCGAGCTCGAGGGTCCCGGTGCGTTTGCCCAGGTGGATGAACTGGAGGACGTCGCCGACTGCGACATCCTCCAAGCTGCCGGAGATCGACATCGACCGTTGACTCTATACCCCGCATACACTTGCCGCCGCGATCTGTGCCGCATGGAGCGAACCTTTCCAGGGTCTTCCGCGTAGGAGAGAGTGCATGCGATCGACGAACCCGGCCCGACCCGCGAGTCCACCGTCACCCCCGCCCATCGCAGCAGGGCTCGCCTTGTGCGCGCTCCTCACGAGCCCGCTCGCCGCCGCGAGCGGCCCCTGGGTCGTCCACGAACAGGCTCGCGTGCGCCTGGTGGCGGCTACCGCCGCAGGCACCCCGATCGATCTCGGCCTCGAATTCGAGCTCGAGCCCGGCTGGCACGTCTACTGGAAGAACAGTGGCGATGCCGGCTACCCGCCCCGGCTCGACTTTTCGCAGACGCCCGCGCTTGCAGGTTCGGAGCTCCTCTTCCCGGCACCGCATCGCTACGACCTGCCCGGCGGGCTGGTGAGCTTCGGCTACGAGGAGCACGTTCTCTATCCGATCTCCAGCCGGCTGGCGGTGCCGGCAGGGGACGACGCCCGACTTCTGGCGCCATTTCCGCCCGTCACGGCCCGGCTCGACTACCTCGTCTGCCGCGAGGAATGCATTCCGTATACCGCGGAGCTCACTCTGGACCTCGAGGCGGCGCGCCGCCGCCCGGGGCCCGAAGAGGCAGCGACCGCGGCCCGGCTCGCCACTGCACGGGCCGCCCTGCCCGCCGACCCGCGCTCGGTCGCGGAGGCGCCCGAGGTCGGCCTGCGGGCCGAGCCGGGTCCCAACTCGGCGCTCGTGCTGGTGGTGGCGGTGACCGGAGGGGCGCTGCGCGCCGCCGAGCCCGATCTCTTCTTCGACGTCCATCCGTTCTTCGCCCTCGACAGGCCCGAGCTCCAGGCCACCGCCGAAGGGCTGCGCTTTCGGGTGCCCTTCCGGGCCCGCGATGAAACGCAGCCCCTGCCGCCGACGACGACCTTCGCCTGGACCTTGACCGGGCTGGAGCGCGATGAAGAACTGCCCGTCGCTTTGGCCGGCACGGCCAGCGTCGAAATTCCCCACCTCAGGACCTCCGGCGCGCCGCCGGCCGCAGGTGGCGAAGGCATGAGCCGGCAGCTCCTCATCGCCCTTCCGGTCCTCGCCGGAGCGCTGGCCCTGTTCCTGCTTTACCGATCCAGGCGCTCCGGATGAGCGCCAAAGCGACACTCGACCCGGATACACAGGAGGCACGGATGAAAGTCGTTCCCGCCGTTGTTCGAAGCTTCGCTCTCGTCGCCGTCCTCGTCGGCGGCGGCACCGCCCAGGCGGCAACCGCCGCGCCCGCGATCGGCGCGGACGCCCCGGCTTTCCAGCTCAAGGACTT
The DNA here is from genome assembly GCA_043737505.1 of Thermoanaerobaculia bacterium. GTDB lineage: Bacteria > Acidobacteriota > Thermoanaerobaculia > Multivoradales > JAGPDF01 > JAGPDF01. Next base: position 19,760 of record JAYTAM010000099.1, on the reverse strand, counting down.
GAACGGCAAGGCCGTATCGCTGGCCGATTTCCGCGGCAAGACCGTGGTCCTCGAGTGGATCAACCCCAACTGCCCGGTCTCGCGCAACTATGCCGAGAAGAAGGTCATGGTCACCACCGCTACGGCCCATCCGGAGGTCGTCTGGCTGGGCATCAACAGCACCCACAGCGGGCATGGCGACTTCATCGCACCGGCGGCTCACCAGGCCTACAACGACAAGAACGGTATCGCCTACACGGTGCTCTACGACAGCTCCGGCGAGGTCGGCCGCACCTACGGCGCCAAGACGACGCCCCACATGTTCATCATCGACGGTACCGGCAAGCTGGTGTACAACGGCGCCATCGACAGCGGCCCGGGGGCGACGAGCACCAACTACGTCAACACCGCGCTCACGGCCCTCGCCGCCGGCAAGACCCCGGATCCCGCCACTACCAAGCCGATGGGCTGCTCGGTGAAGTACTCGGGCTGAATCGAACCCGTTCCTCGGCAGAACAACAGTTACCGAGAATAGGGCATTCGTCCCGCCAGGCCCTGCCTGACGGGGCGAGTGCGTAGTCCCTTTCAAATTCGCTCCCTCTGCGGCCTCGCGGAGGCTCGCCACAGCTAAGATGGCGCTCGAGTTCCCGGAATCGAGCCCATGGCCCTGCATCCCGATTTTCCGCTGTCGCCCTACGTCGTCGCCGAACCCAGCCAACGCTGGTTTCCGGCGGACGAGGCCCTGCGCACGACGGCCTACGAGCGCCTGCTGCCGCCGCTGGTGGCGCGGATACGCGAAGAGGTCTTCGAATGGCGGAAATCGGGCTACGCCGGAGCTTCGGCGACGTCGCGCTCGCTCTTGAGGTGGTGGTTCGAACGTCAGCATCTGATCGAGCAGGCCGATGGAGTGCGGGCACCCTTCCTCTACTACTTCGCCCAGCGCGAGGCGGTCGAGACGGTCGTCTGGCTGCACGACGTACGCAAGGTCCGCGACAAGTACGACCTGCTGCGATTCGACGCTTCGGGCGCCGTTTCCGCAGGCATGTTCGACGAGGAGTGGCCGCGCTACGTCGTCAAGATGGCGACCGGCGCCGGCAAGACCAAGGTGCTCTCGCTCCTCCTCGCCTGGAGCTATTTTCACCGCCTTTACGAGCCTGGTTCCGAACTGGCGCGGAACTTTCTGGTCATCGCCCCGAACATCATCGTGCTCGACCGCCTGCGGGCTGATTTCGACGGCTTGCGGATCTTCTTCCGCGATCCGGTCCTGCCGGAGAATGGGGTCGACGGCCGCAACTGGCGCGAGGACTTCCAGGTCACTCTGCACATCCAGGACGACGTTCGCGTTGTCCGCGAGACCGGCAACATCTTCCTGACCAATATCCACCGCGTGTTCCTCGGCGAGGATCGGGAGCCGACACTCGAGGATGACGATCTCCGCGACTACTTCCTGCAGCCTTTCGGGCCAAAGCCGGTCGGCAAGACCAACGACAGCCGGACCGACCTCGGCGAAATCGTGCGCGAGATCGACGAGCTCGCGGTCTTCAACGACGAGGCGCACCACATCCACGATCCGAAGCTCGCCTGGTTCCGCAGTATTCAGGACATTCATCACCGCATGCTGCAGCGCGACCGGAAACTCGCGCTGCAGCTGGACGTGACCGCGACTCCGCGTCACGACAACGGTGCGATCTTCGTGCAAACCGTCTCCGACTACCCGCTGGTCGAGGCGATCCACCAGAACGTGGTCAAGCATCCGGTCCTGCCGGACGCTCCGAGTCGCGCCAAGCTCCATGAGAAGAAGAGCGCCATCTTCAGCGAGCGCTACGCCGACTTCCTCGCCCTCGGCGTCGAGGAGTGGCGCAAGAGCTCGGCCGAGCATTCCTCGACGGGAAAGAAAGCCGTCCTCTTCGTCATGGTGGACGACACCAAGAACTGCGACGAAGTGGGCGCCTACCTCGAACAGATCGCTCCCGAGCTCCAGGGGGCCGTGCTCATCATCCACACCAAGAACAACGGAGAAATCTCGGAGGCCTCTTCGGGCAAAAGCCTCGAGGAGCTGGAGAGACTGCGCAAGGCGTCGAACGAAATCGACAGCTGGCAGAGCCCGTTCAAGGCGATCGTCTCGGTCCTGGTACTCAAGGAGGGCTGGGACGTCCGCAACGTCACCACGATCGTCGGGCTCCGGGCCTACGTCTCGAAGAGCAACATTCTTCCCGAGCAGACGCTGGGCCGCGGTCTCCGCCGGATGTACTTTGGCTCGGAGACGCCGGAGAGGGTATCGGTCCTCGGCACCCCCGCCTTTATGGAGTTCGTGGAATCCATCCAGACGGAGGGCGTGACCCTGGAGCACGTTCCGATGGGCGCCGGCGCTGGACGGGCCGATTCGCTGGTGGTCGAGATCGACCCGCAGAAGGAGCAGCAGGTCGAGGAGCTCGATATCGCCCTGCCCCGGCTCTCCCGCCGCTATCACCGCGAGTTCAAGAACCTCGACGCCCTCGCGCCGGGGAATCTCGGCAATCCACGGCTGCTGCTCAAGGCTTTCACGGTCGAAGAGACGCGCGAGATCGTCTTCAAGACTTTGCTCGGCGACGAAATCGACCACACGATCCAGCTCGACGGCAGCGGTCCGGCCGACTTCCGCTCGGTGGTGGGCTTCTTCGCTCGCCAGCTCCTGAAGGACATGCGCCTGGTCGGCGGCTACGACGTCGTCTACGGCAAGGTGAAGGAGTTCTTGCGAGACCACTTGTTCGAGGGCAGCCCGGTCGACCTCGAAGATCCGGTCGTCCTCAGGAATCTTTCCGAGCCAGAGCCGGGGAAGATCCTCTTCGACTCCTTCAAGCGGGCGATCAACTCCCTCACCGTCGAAGAGCGCGGCACTTCGCGGGTCGAGGACTGGATCCGCCTGCGCGACATGCGGCCGTTCCGCACCGGGCCGCGCGGCTACCTCGCGCCTAAGCGATCCCTCTTCACCAAGATCGTCGGTGAACCGAACGCCGGGGGCCTCGAGCTCGAGTTCGCGAGCTTCCTCGACAAGGCCGATGGCGTCGTCGCCTTCGCCAAGAACTACCTCGCCGTGGGCTTCCAGCTCGACTACGTCAAGGCCGACGGCGACCTCGCGAACTACGTCCCGGACTTCCTGGTGAAGGCGGACGACGGTAGCGTGTACGTGATCGAGACCAAGGGCCGCGAGGAGCTCGATCTGCCTCAGAAGATGGCTCGTCTGCGCCAGTGGTGCACGGAAGCGACGGCAGCCAGCTTGGCCGCTGGGGGGCCGGCCTACCGGCACCTCTTCGTCGATCAGAAGGGCTTCGAGGCCCACCGCCCGGCGACCTTCAAGGGGCTGGTCGAGACCTTTCGCGAGTATCAGGAGTGAGCACCCGCCCTTGGCGAATTCGAACTATCAAGTATTGCTTGAGAGTTGGAACTCACTCATTCTAAATGGGATTTGACAGTTACGGTAAAGCTGTAAATACTCTACTCCATGAAGACCTCCTTCGATCTTCCCGAGAATCTCCTCCGCCGCGCGAAAGCACTCGCCGCGGAGCAGGGGCGCCCCCTGCGCGATCTGGTCGCCGAGGCCCTCAGCGAGAAGCTGACGGCGCCAGGCACTGGGCCCGCGAAGCGTCCTGTCGGGCATACCGAAGGGCGCCGCCTGACCTGGGAGGAGTGGAGCGCGAAGCTTGAGAAGCTCCCAGACGGAACCTGGTTCAATCCCGGCGGGATCCAGGACGAGTCTTACTTCGAGACGCTCGAAGCGATCCGGCGCGAGCCGCGGGGCCGGCGAAATCCGTTCGCCGACCAGGCCTAGCGGTCCACGACTACATGTATCTGCTCGACACCAACGTCCTTTCCGAACTAACGAAGCCACGACCGGATGCAGAGGTGACACGGCGGATCTACGGCACAAGCCAGGAGCGGCTCTTCGCCTCGGAGATGTCGCGTTATGAGCTGCGTTTTGGAGCTCAGCTCAAGGACTCGCCCAACGAGATCTGGAGTCGCGTGGTCGAGTTGATCCTGCCCATTCCCGTCTGGCTTCCTGTCGGGGCGGAAGTCGCCAGCGCGACGGGGGATCTCGACGCGCGCCTCCAGCGCGAGGGCAAACGCATCGAGCTCGCGGATGTCTGCATTGCAGCGACGGCCTTGGTCTTCGACCTCGTGTTGGTGACGCGCAACGTACGGCATTTCCAGGGTGTACCGGGACTGGTGCTCGAGAACTGGTTTCCGGAGAGCGGAGGACGTGCATGAGTCGCCCGACAAAGCAGGCCTACGACCTCTCCGACGCCGAGAAGCGCGACCTGATCGCGCTGATTCAGGCCGGAAAGCCGCTGCCGGAAAAGTACCGCTTCCTCCTCTTCGAGGACAAGCGCGAGGTCGAGCTGGTCTGGAACGGCAAGACCCGGGAAGTCTGCACGACGGTGCTGCCGTTCCAGAGCCTGGAGCACGTGGACGAGCCGCGGCAGGAGAAGGACGAAACGCGCGCCGCGCAACAGGATCTCTTCGACACTCGCGGCCGGCAGCTGAAAGGCTGGACGAACAAGCTGATCTGGGGCGACAACCGCCTGATCCTCTCGAGCCTGAAGAGCGGCGCCCTGAGGGAACAGATCGAAGCCGCCGGCGGCCTGAAGCTCATCTACATCGACCCCCCCTTCGACGTCGGCGCCGACTTCTCGATGGACATCGAAATCGGCGGCGAGACCTTCCACAAAGAGCCCAACCTCCTCGAACAGATCGCCTACCGCGACACCTGGGGCCGCGGCGCCGACAGCTTCCTGTCGATGCTTCATGAGCGTCTTGTGTTGATGAGAGACCTGCTTTCCAGGGAAGGGTCTATCTATGTTCACATGGGGCCGCAGGTCTCCGCCCTGGTCAAACTCGTTCTAGACGACGTTTTCGGGCAAGAGAACTTCAGGAATGAAATCGTTCTGAAGCGGCGAATCACCAAGAACCTCCAGAGACAGTTCGACACCATTGAAGCATTGAACTGGGGCCACGACCTCTTGCTCTGGTATTCCCGCGATTCCGCGATGCGCTTCAAGCCGCTCATGGTTCCGATGGAGAACCAGAAGCCAGAGGGCTACTGGCACCACTTCTGGAGCAATGCCGATCGTCCAACAATGCGCTACCAGCTGTTGGGCGTGACACCCACGACAGGGCAATGGAAGTGGGCTGAAGCCCGAGCCCTCCGAGCAGCAGGGAACTACGACCAATTCCTCAGGACCGCTTCGGATCGCATGACCCTAGTCGAGTATTGGCGTTCAACAGGACAGAGCCTTGAGTTCCTCCGGCTTTCAGAGCGCGGCAAGGTAGAGAACTGGTTCGAGCCTTCCGACTCGAGAATCGCCGACACACTATGGACCGATGTGCATGCCTACGAGAACGAAAAGGACTACGCGACCCAGAAGCATGAGGAACTACTTGAGAGAGTCATCGAGGGCACTTCAGACAAAGACGACCTCATTGCCGATTTCTTCTGTGGGTCGGGAACCGTAGCATCCGTCGCCGAGAAGGTGGGGCGCAAGTGGATCTGTGCCGACCTCGGCAAGTTCGCGATTCATACGACTCGGAAGCGGTTGATTGGGGTGCAACGGGAGTTGAAGGAGGCGGGGAAGCCGTTTCGGGCGTTCGAGGTGTTGAATCTGGGGCGGTATGAGCGGCAGGCCTATCTGCATGTCGGCGGGCGGCTGACGTCGGAGCAGCGCGAGGCGGCGCTGGCTTCGAAGGAGCGCGAGTTCCGCGAGCTCATTCTGCGCGCGTACAAGGCAGAACCTTTACCGGAAGCTTCTTTCTTCCACGGCAAGCAGGGCGGCAGGCTCGTCGTCGTCGGCCCGATCAACCTCCCCGTCGGCAGACTCTTCGTTGAAGAGGTGATCACCGAATGCCGCAAGCGCGGCGCGACGCGGGTTGACCTGCTGGCGTTCGAGTTCGAGATGGGCCTCTTCCCCGCCGTTCTCGCCGAAGCCAAGGGCAAGGGCATCGACCTCACCCCGAAGTACATCCCGCCAGAGGTCTTCGACAAGCGCGCCGTCGACAAGGGCCAAGTCGTCTTCTTCGACATCGCTTTCGTCGAAGCGACGCCGCGGTACGACAGGAAGAACAAGCTCGCCGTGACCATCGAGCTCACCGACTTCTCCGTCTTCTACAACCAAGGCCAGAAGGACGCCGCCGAAGCGGAGTTGAAGGACGGCAAGAGCGCCGTCCTCTGCGAAGGCGGACAGCTGGTCAAGATCACCAAGAGCAAGGCGGGCGTCGTGACCAAAGAGACGCTCACCAAGAAGTGGACCGACTGGGTCGACTACTGGGCCGTCGACTTCAACTACGAGAGCCGCAGGGAGATCGTGAGAGTCCCGAAGGACTTTGGCCTCGAACCGTTCGAAGAAGTCCGCGAGCCGTCAGCCGAGCGCGTCATCGAGTACGAAGAGAAGTGGACCGGTGGCTACCTGTTCGAAAACGAATGGCAGAGCTTTCGCACCCGCAAGAATCGCGAGATCGAGCTGACTTCCGCCCCCCACACCTACGACCGACCCGGCCGCTACACCGTGGCGGTCAAAGTCATCGACATCTTCGGCAACGACACCATGACGCTGGTGCCGGTGAACGTCAGATAGCGCGCGGGAGAGATCAATGGCCCGCCGTTCTTCCCGGCGCCCCTCGAGCCGCGCCCTGGCGCGGCAGAATCGCGCCGCGCTCCAGAGTTCGAGTTGCGAAAGCCGCGTCACGTCGACTCAGCGCGAGCAGGAGAGAACCAGCGCGATGTTCGATCAGTTCGAGAGCGCCCACCCGAACGCCGACAGATGGATCGCCAGAATCGAGGCCGGGGAGACCGCTCTGGAGCTTCTGCGACCGCCGCTTCCCGACCGCTTCGCGCTTTCAGCCATGGCGGGACGCGCTCGCGCCCTCGTGGAGCAGCGGTCCGCCCTCGCGGAGGCGATCGCTGAAGCCCTTCTGGAGTTCGCGCAGGTCGTCCCCGGCTCTTCCAGGTTCCCCGACGAGCTCCCCCCATCCGCCTGGCTCATCCTGGCGGCGGTTCGGCGCGGCCGCGGAGAGCTCGATGAGGCCGAGGATCTTTGCCGGCGCATTCGCACCTTCTATGCCGGCGACCAGCCCGACCCGCACGCCGCGGCCCAGCTGTTCGAAGAGGAGGCGGACCTCCTCGCCGCCCGCGGCCGCCATCGCGAGGCGATCCTCCGGGCGCGCCAAGCACTCCCCGAATACTCCGACCCGAACCTCTGGCCCCAGCTGCGCACCGACCTACTGCGCAAGATTGCGCACTGGGCGAAGGCGGCGGAGGCGCCGGATCCCTCCAGCTCTCGACACTGATCTCTCGGGGGCTCCACGCCTCGCGCACGTTCGCACAGCGGGCGCCTCGCATGCTTCCAAGGGCAAGCCGAAAGAGCGGGGGTTTTTCAGCAGCCTGCTAGAAGATGCTCACTTGAATCGAGAAGAGGGCCTGCAGAAGCACGGCGATCACAACTGCTCCTGCGGTTGGGAGCATCTTTCGCTGACTGCGGCCGCAGACCACGCCGAGCAGCAGGCCCAGAATTGCGAACAATACGCACTCAGTCGCGACGACAAAGATCGCGAGGCTGTCGAACCCTTCTGCCAGTTGACCACCCGCCTGACTGTCCACGATTCCCAAGACAAGCCAGCCTCCGAGTCCAGGGGCATTGAGCACGAGCAGGCGTGCCGCAGAGCCGAAGAGACCGACCAATCCCGATATGGCCGTGGGGATGAGCAGCTTCGGAGTCATTCTTCTCCCCTACTCGAGCCGTATTGAGACGGTGTGGCGGTAGCCGAATAATCATCGCTCCATTGCCACTGCGAAACGATTCCTTCGAGCAAGGGAGAGTAGCTCGGACTCCTTGCTGTCCTGATCAGCTTGATCCGCACGCGACACGGTGGAAAGAAGCTCTCGGCCAGGACTGTCCGAAGAAAGGCGCGACCGCTAGGTCACGCAGCAGCACGGAGCCAAAGGGCTACGCAGGCTAGGGCCTCTATGGCCCCGAGCGAAAGCGCAACAAGGGGTAGGCGGCGGTTCCCGGGCCGGCGAGTTAGGCCGGGCAGTCCCAGCACTATCGCCAGGACCGCGAAGACCATTGTGGCGGCCAACCCTGTCACCCAACCGAGTTCCTGTCCGTGCGTCCAGCGGCCCAGCAGCAGATTGGCCAAGAGCGCGCCTCCAATGAATGCGGCTGCGAGCCCTAGCGGCGTCGAGAGCGGTGCGATCACGGAATGAAGCCAAAGGAAAGCACCAACGCTGCTTCGACAAGGACCAGGACTATCGTCCTCTTGCTCTTCCTGTCCAGAGCGAGCGAGCTCAATGCCAGCGCGAGGCCAACGAGCGCCGCTACAAACACAGACAGGAGCGCCCTCCGCATGAACACCCAACCTGCGTCCCCGCTGGCCGGCATACTCCATGCAAGTGCGGCCCCGCCAAGACCCAAGACCAGCGAAGCGATGGAGAGGCGACGAAGCAAGGTTGCGAGTTGAGCTCGGTCGCGCGGAGACGGATCGCCTGAAGTCATTTCGTTACCTATTTTAGAAGATCGAAACGACGCACCAAGGATCTCTGCAACCCTTGCGCGATGAGGAAGCGACGTACTAGATCTTCAGAGTAGCTGCCGTCTATCAGCCCATCCTCGTACAGGGGTGTGGATACGCCTAGGAGAGCCAGCGTTCGTCGCCACGACGCAGCTCGGACATGCTCGTCTGGGTTCGTCAGGCGGCTGAATTCGCCAAGATAGAACTTCCTAAGTTGGGGCTCGTCGGCTATGGGTGTCGACGGAAGTCCAGTCCGCTTCGACTCGTAGTCGCGAACCAGGCGTTCAATTGCGATAGCCGCGGCTGCGGCCAGGGCGGGGCGCTGGTACGGCTCGTCCGGTGCGGTTAGGCACTCGCCATGACCAATCTGAGGGAGAATATTGAAGACTCCGCATTCGTTCTCGTCCGAGGAGAACGCGGAGAAGCCAGCGTGGGAATACGTGTCCGCAAACGCATGCAGAAGAACGCCGAGTTGAACATCGTCCGGCGCTGATGCAACCTGGTCGAACAAGTAGTGCGACAGGGGATTGTCGAGCCCTGGGAACGTCGGCGCCTTTCCGATGCCTAGGAAGTGGAACGGTCGCAGAACATCTTCTTGGAAGGATTCGAGAAGTGGTGAACCGAATCTCCACCCGTTTGGCACTGGCTGCGTAAGAGGACTGTTGTCCACGTACTGAGAAGCCCAAGCAATTGTAGTTGCTCTGCTCTCGTCCCCAAGGGCGCGAAAGGCCGCGTAGTAAACGACATAGAAGTGAAAATCAGTTTGATAGCGGCCGAGTGGATCCGCGATCGAGAGAGGGTTGCTTCCCATCGATTCGTATTCTGAGGGCCCATCCCGATACCCCAGCGGGTCCACACTCAGAAACCTGCCCATCTCCGGATCCATCCACCGGTTGCGCATGTAGACGAGCCCCGTTGCGGGATCGGTGACGTGCCCTTGGAAGCTCGCGAGGTTGTCGAGGGTGGATGTCGGCGTGATTCTCGGGTCGGGGCGTTCGTAGGCGATGTGGTCGGTGGCGCCGGTGGTGACGTTCTGGCTGAACGGCTCCGCCATCGGGTTGCCGGCTTTGTCGATGAGGGCGGGGCCGATCTGCAGGGTGTGGGTGGTGGCGCTGATGGCGCCTGCGGGCTTCAGGGTGTAGCCGTCGGGCAGGGCGGTCCAGGCTCTGGTTGCGCCGTCGAGGAGGATGACGGCGCTCGCGATGACTGGATCGATCTCCTCGCTGAAGCCGATCTCGAGCTCGCCCGCTTTCGTCAGGACGAGGTCGACTCGGGGCGGCGTGGTGTCGTCGATCGTGTGGTCGGCGGCGAGCCAGACGAAGGGCTTGTCGTACGCCATTGCAGGTCGATTCTCGAACAGGTCCACCATCGCGCTGGGCTCGATGTGGAGGAGCATCCCATGATTCGCCTCCGGCAGGCTTCCAGAGTCGGGGGTGAGCAGGAGGCGCCGCCCTTTCTGTATGCCGTCACGCACGGGCTGGCTGGCGGTGATCGCGACCGGCTCGTCCTCGGCCGTGTCGCGGAGCGTCAGGTCGCCGCTGGCGATCGCCACTTGCACGCGATGCAAGAGAATCTCTTCGGAGAACTCTAGGAGTAGTCTTCCGTCCGCCTCGCGCAGCTGCTCGATAGCTGGAGGTGTGAGATCCACACGAATCGTGCGCGTTCCGTAAGGCGCGTACTCGTAACGCTCGATCGCCTTCCCGCTCTCATCGGTGATCGCGACTGCATTGCCGATCGAGTCGTAGACCGGGATCGTCACCGTCTCGAGGACGCCGTCGCCATCGCCATCGGTCTCCTGCCGCACCACCTCGTCGAGCCCCTGGCCGTAGACCCGCCGCATGGCGAGCTCGCCGTCGGCGTAGCGTTCGAGGAGCTGCCAGCCCGCCCAGACCCAACTATGTGCTTCGCCGGCGACGACGCGTGTCGTCAGGCGATTGAAGGCGTCGTACTCGTAGAGCGCGATTTCGCCGACGCCGTCGCGGGTTACTCGCGTCAGGCGGTTGCGATAGTCCCAGGCGAAGTGGATCGGTCCCTTGCGGATCAGGTTGCCGTTGGCGTCCCAGGCGAGCGCCTGGCCGGCGAACGAGCCGGGGCGATTTCTTCCCGAGCCGTCCGGCGGGCTCGCCTGCGAGCTCGCAACTGTGTAGCGCTCCGGACGCTGCTCGAGGAGATTCTCCGCCACGTCGTAGGTGAAGGCGAAGGAGTGCGGGAGGGCCTCGACCGTCGCGACGGCGGGGGTGGAGTTGTTCGGGGCCTGAGCAAGCGGGTTCTCGGTCTTCGCCGCCTCGATGAGTCTTCCCGCGGCGTCGTAGGCGACCAGATAGCCTTGACCGTTGAGGTCTTCCCGCTGCACGGCAGTCTTGAGATTGCGCGGACTCCAGGAGAGAAGCTCAGTAAAGGGATCGAAGTTGGAGCCGCCGAGGGTTGAGCGGGTCGGTCTCCTGGCCGGGTCGTACGTCGTGGTCCCGGCGAGTCCGTTGCCGAAGCTCTTGGATGCGACGAGATCGGCGCCGCGAAAACCGTAGGTCACTTGCTGCTCGGTGCCGGAGGTGACGGCCTGCAGCCGATTCAACGCATCGAACGAGTACGTGAGGTTCGTCCCAGAGGGATAGGCCTGCTGGGTCGCATTGCCGGCGTCGTCGTGCTGGTAGGCGATCGTCTTCCCGTTGGTCGTCTCGGTGAGGCGCCGCGAGAGTGAATCGTAGGTATGGCTCGTCACGTGGCTGCCGGACTGTACCTGCGTCAGCCGCGACAGCCCGTCGTAGGCGAAGATCTCCGCGGTCGGGCCCTCGACTCCCTCGCCGCGCACGATCGTCCGCGAGGCCAGGCGGTTCGCCGCGTCGAAGCCCTGGGTGACCAGGGTGCCATTGGCATCGACAAGCTGGTTCGGATTGCCCGCGGCATCGTAATCGATGCTTTCCTGGGTCGCATCTGGATAAGTGGTCGAGCGCTTACGGCCGAGCGAGTCGTAGGTCCAGGTCGTCGTCTGGTTCAAGGCGTCGCGGTAGGTGACCAGCCGGGAGCTCTCATCGTAGCCGTAGTCGACCGAGATCCCCTCCGGGCGCACGGTCCGGGTCAGACGATCGAGGCCGTCATAGGTGGACTCCGTGAAGTGGCCCTCCGGATCGATCGCCAGGCGCACGTTGCCGCGAGCGTCATAAGTCGTCGTCGTTCGATTGCCGAGCGGATCGCTTGCGGCGACCGGGCGGCCGAGCGCGTCGTAGGCGGCTGCGACCGTCGTCGAGATCGGACCTCCGCCGCCGGAGCCGGTGACCTGCTCGACTAGCGTCACCGTGCGCGCATTGCCGGCGCCGTCAAGAACCCACTCCGTCCGGTTGCCGATCGGATCGCTCGCCGTCACCCGGCGTTCGGCCGCGTCGAAGGTATGGTGCGAAACGCGGCCCATGGCGTCGGTCATGCTCAGAGCATTGCCCGCAGCATCGTAGTCCGTCGACGTCGTCAGCACCCTTGCGCCGGTGGCGTCGCTCCCGCTCCACAGCCTCGCGGTCGACGATTTCGGTCGCCCGCGCAGGTCGTAGATCGAGCCACTCTGCGCGAGGAGCGAGCCCACACTGTCGAGGCTCCGGGAGTCGACGACTTTCGAGCCGTTGTCGTAGGTCATCACGGTACGGTTGCCGAGCGGGTCGGTGGCGCTCTTCACCCGCCCGAAGCCGTCGAAGGCGGTCGTAAGGGAGTGGCCCACCGCGTCGGTGAAGAGCGTTCGATTCCCCTCGCTGTCGTAGGCGGAGAGCTCGGTCGCCGCCTCAGGCGTCCCGCTGCCGCGGGTGACCGCCTCGAGGAGGTTGCGCTCGTCGAAAGTCTGTTCCGTCACCTCGCCTTCCGGCCCTGTGATCGACCTCAGATTGAAGTTTTCGTCGTAGGTCCGCTGCGTCGAGATCCAGTCGCCGGCGCCCGCCGTCACCTCCCGCCGCTCCTCGAGCAGTTGGCCCAGCACGCCGTAGTCGCGCTGGACGCGGGTGAAGCTCGTGCCGTCGTCGCCGGCTGGCAAGCGCTCTTCGATGACCTGCCCGATTTCGTCGTAGAGATAGGCGGTCTTGAATCCCAGCGCCGGGGCGAGGCCTTCCGGGTCGAGGGCGGAGGTCGCGCCGCTCGCGGCCTGAGTGGATTCGACCAGCCAATCGACCTCGTTGTAGACCGACTCGTGGCGTACGCCGCGTGGGTCGGTGACGGCCGTGACGTTGCCGCGCTCTTCGACGTCGAAGGCGGTAACGAGCGCGAGGCCTGCGGGATCGACAGTCTGCTGGTGCAGGTAGCCCTTCTCGGGGCCGGTCGCGAAGTAGTCGTAGGTCGTGACGTGGCCGTTCGGATTCGTCACCCGCGTCGGCTGGCCGTAGACGTTGTAGTCGGTCGTCGTCGTGCCGGCCTCGGGGGCTTCGAAGGCTTCGGTCACCGACGTCGGGAGGCCGACATGGTTGCGCACGATCTTCGTTACCGCGCCGCGCGGGTCGGTGATCATCAACGGCTGATTCGAGTAGCCCTCATACTCATAGGTCGTCCGCAAGGTGTGCGCCGAGCCGTTGTCGCCACGGCTGTCTGCGGTGACGGCGACGGAGAGGACGTTGCCGCGGCCGCGGCGCTCGCCGCTCGTGTCGTAGACGATGTCGGTAACCCGGCCGAGCGGCAGCGTCACCTTCGTCACCAGGCCCTCGCCGTCGACGGTGTAGGTGGTCGGGGCTCCCGTCGGATCCTCGAAGCGCAGAAGCTGCCCCGAAGGATTGTGCTGGTAGTGCCAGACCTCTCCGCGCCGGTCGGTGACGGCGGCCGTGTGGCTCGTGAAGTCGTAGTCGATCGAGAGCGCGTGTTCGCCCCAGCTCTCCGCCGTCGCCTCTTCGGCGCGGCCGTCGCCATCAGCATCGGTGTAGGTGACCTCCCAAGGCGTCGCTCCGCGGGCGTCGTGGGCGGCGACCAGGTTGTCGCGCGACGCGAGCGCGGCCGCGAGGCCGTCGGCAGTCGCGATCTCGACATACTCGTACTCCGTCGCGAGACCGTTGGGGAACGTCGACTCGCCAACTGTGATCCCGGGCGAGATCACTCGCGCCAGCCTGCCTTCGTCGTCGTACACATAGCGCACCGTGCGACCACCGAAGTCGGTGATGCTCTCGAGATGTCCGGCGTCGTCGTAGGCGAGATCGTAGGCCCGCAACAGATCGTCCACGACGCGGACCAGGCGGGAGGCGCGGTCGTAGCTGAAGCGCACAGCGTTCCCGGCCGTTTCCCGGTCCTTGACCGCATCGGCGAGCGCGACCAGCCGCCCCCAGAGATCGAAGGTGACGGTGGTGTGGACCGGATCGATCAGCAGGTAGCCCTCGGGCGTCTCGACGAGCTCGGCGAAGACGCCGGTCGGCGACTTCAGGCTGTCGTCGCTCTGGCGTGTAAAGGTCTCTCGCCGTCCGCTTCCGTCGTAGAGCTCGACGTTGCCGTCGGGGAGGGGGCGCAGGCGCAGGCGGTAGCCCATCTCCCACCCTGGCCCGAGCGGCCCCGCGCCGATCGCCTGGTTGCGGTAGCTGCGGGCGAAGGCGACATCGATCCCTCGCCCGCGCACCGACAGATCGACCGCGCCGTGGGTGAACTCGCCGGAGTGAAGGAGAGTCCCCGGCACGACGTCGCCTGAGCCGCCGGAGGCGTTGTTTGCCGGATCCTGGCGCAGGCCGGGAGCGATCTCCCAGCGCACCGAGCGCAGCGTCGGCTCGCCCCTCCGCAGCGCCTCCTCGTCGTAGATCGGTGCGAGCTGCTCGACGAGCGCTGGCGGAAAGCGGGCGCGGATCGTCTCGCCGGAGAGGATCTCCCTCGCTTCGGCGGGAATGCCGAGCGCCGCTTGGTCGCAGCGAATACAACCGCCGGGAGCATTCGCGGCGTTCTCCGCCGGCGTGCGCGCGTAGGCGCGCGCGGCGCGCAGGTCGGCAATCGCCACTACCACTTCGGACTCGTACCAGTGCGATCCCTCGTCGGTCGGGCTTGCCGACAGCCGCCGCATCACCAACCCGTCGTCGCTGAGAAAGGCGGTCCGGGGGAGTCCCGGAAGGTTTCCCGCGCCGTCGATCGGCTCGCCGCCCGGCCCGAGGCTCACCAAGTCGAGCTTCACTTCCGGGCCGACGAAAGAGGGGAGCGCTACCCGCACGCGAAAGCTCGCCGGGAGCTCGCGAGGCGCTTCGGCTGTGGCGACGTTCCGCGTCGGCACGCCGAGCGGTGCGAGCACAGGCTCGCCGGGACTCTGCGCCGCGAGCCCGGGCTGAACCGGCAGGACCGCGGCGAGCGCGAATGCGGCCGCAGCCATCGCAGCCATCGCCATCGGCCTTCGCCCATGCGACCACCGCAAATCGTCGATCATCGAAAGAGACCCTCGAGTTGGGCCGAGTGTACCGAACGCGATCACGCCGTCCAGCACGGTCCGAAGTGCGCCTCTCCGCCAGGGTGAATCGCGGTCTCGCATCGGGTTCGCTGCGTGCGATTTGTCCATCCCGAAAGGGGAAGGACGTAATCCGCTCTAGCGATCTTGCAGATCTGTGGGGAAGGTCCGGTGGCGAATCTGTCCGATGAGGCGCCCGACGGGGCCTCCCGCCTGGTCGACGGCTTCAGCGGCGCATTTCGCGGCCTGCGGGGGGAGCTCTAGAACGGCCCGCCGAGCTCGCGGATGGTCAGCTTCTTCTTGACCCCGAGCCCGACGCCGTCGCCGAGTGGCAGCAGGACGGTCGAGAGCTGGGGATGGATCATGAAGTAGGGGTTGAAGCGCTCGATCTCCTTCGCCGCGAGATCATCGTCGGCCCGCTGGCGCGGGTCGGCGATGGTTCCCTTCCACAACAGGTTGTCGATGACGACCAGTCCACCGATCGCCAAAAGCGGCAGGGTGAGGTCGAGGCAGCGCCGGTAGTCGCGCTTGTCGCCATCGATGTAGACCAGATCGAGCGGTCCGCGTACCCCCCGCAGCAGCTCCAGAGCCTCGCCCTCGAGCAGCTCGACCCGCGGCAGTACGCCGCCGGTTTCGAGGTATTGGCGGGCGATGGCGATGCGGGCGGGATCGCGCTCGATCGACAGGATCTGGCCCTCGCGCGCGCCGCGGGCGAGCCGCAGGGTGCCGTAGCCGATCGCGCCACCGATCTCGAGGATGCGCCCCGCGGGCCGGCTGGCGGCGAGCGCCTCGAGCAGACGCCCGAGCTCCGGCAGCGCGATCGGAACGTCGTTCTCGCGCGCGTACTTCTCCATTTCCTCCAGCAGAGCGTCGTGGAAAGGACGGAGCGACTCGAGATACCTCGCCTGAGCCGGACGCAGAATCGGCGATGGCTCCCGCTTGGCCCGCTTACTCATCCCGGTTCGGCACTGCATCCACCGGCGCGCCTGCCCGCCAGGCGAGGAGCTCGATGTTGATCGAGCGCGCCTCGGCCTGGTCGCCCGTGCGCAACACGAAATTGGGCTCGATCCGAACGTCGCACTGGACCGGTCCGGAGGTCGCCGGCACCGGAATGAGGATCTCCGCTCCGCTGCCGTCCGCCCCCGGTTCGCCGGGGAGCTCGGCCTCGAAGTCGCCGCAGGAAGAGTGCAGACGGATCTTCGAGGTCGGCTCGGCGGAGAGCCGCTCGATCCTGCCGGTTCCCGGCACCGGCAGGCCGAGGCGCAGCAGAATCTCACCCGGCCCCTGGAGGGGCCCGATCTGGAAAGTCCCGGGGCCGGCGCCGGCGAGCGGCCGCCGGGCCACGATCTGGCGGTCCCGCCCGGGCTCGACCGGTAGCCACTCGGGCGAAAAGCGCACCGCGCGCTGCTCCGGCGACGGCTCGGGGACCCGCACCGCCGCCACCGCATACTCGAGCTTGGCGATCTCCGTGGTCTTCGGCGTCGCCGCGCGCAGACGGAATCTGCCGCCCGACCCGTCATGAAGCCCGGCGGTCAGCGTATAGAGCCCGGGCGCCAAGGGCTCCGCTACGGCCGACTGGTAGATGCGCACCTTGTAAGCGATCTCCTGACCGCTCCGGAACGGGACGGGAAGATCGTGGTCGAAGGTGCGCAAAACCGACCCGGGCTCGTCGATGAGGTGCAGGAAGACCCGCGGTACGACCCCGGGCGAGAGGTCTGCGAGCGGCATGATCCGCAGGGCAAGCTCGACGTGCGTGCCGAGCTGCAGCTCGAGCTCGGCCGGCGACACGGCGAGCTCCGCCACCGGCTCACCGGCGCCGCGGCAGCCAGCAAGGACGACGAGGGGCAGGACGACGGCGGCTCCCAGCCAGGCGCGGCTCATCGCTGGTCTCCTCTGAGGCAGAAGTAGGTCGCGCTGCAGTTCGGGCCTTCCCAGACCGTGGCCGAGCGGATATCGGCCGCCGGCAGACGCTCCTGCATCCGCCCGCAGAACCACTCCGCGAGGCGCTCGGTCGTCGGGCTCACGCTGTCGAAAGGCGGAACGGAATTGATGTCGCGATGATCGAAGAGCGCCGCGAGGTCGAGCAGCGCATTCCTCGCCGCGACAAAATCGAACGCCATGCCTTCGCTGTCGAGCTCGGCGGCGGCGATCGCGATTGAGACTCGCCAGCTGTGTCCGTGCGCCGGCTCCTCCACGCCACGATACGACAGCAGGTGGTGCGCCGCCTCGAAGCCGGCGTGAACTTCGACGCGATAGCGGGCCGCCTTGGAATCCCGGTCGGTGGTCATCGGTCGGGTTCAGGCTCCGGTTGCGGCGGGAACCAGCAGCTGCTCGACGCGCGCCACGACCATCTCGAGCGCGACGCGGTTCTCACCGCCTTCGGGCACGATGACGTCGGCCCAGCGCTTCGAGGGCTCGACGAACTCGAGATGCATCGGCCGGACGGTGCCCATGTACTGGCGCAGCACGTCGCCGACCGCGCGCCCGCGTTCGGTGAGATCGCGGCGGATCCGGCGCACAAGGCGGACGTCGGAGTCGGTGTCGACGAACACCTTGAAGTCGAGCAGCTCGCGGATCTCCGGTTCGGCAAAGAGCAGGATGCCTTCGACGAGGACTACAGGGCGCGCCTCGATGCGCCGGCACGCCGTGGTCCGCCGGTGGCTCACGAAGTCGTAGACCGGGAGCTCGATCCCCAGACCCTGCTTGAGTGCGCGCAAATGCTCGACGAGAAGCGGCGTGTCGAGGGCGTTGGGATGGTCGAAATTGTGCGTCAGAAGCTGCTCTGGATTCGCCCACTCGACGTCGCGGTAGTAGTTGTCCTGCGCCAGGAAGGCGATCCGGTCGGCTCCCACCGCGTCGAGAATCTCCCGTGCGACGGTGGTCTTGCCCGAGCCGGTTCCGCCGGCAACGCCGAGAATCATCGCTTCCATGACGGACGATTCTATCCAACGCCGGCCCGCTTCCGCCCGTTTCCGCCTGTTTCCAGTGCAGCCGGCCGATTCGGCTCGACCTGTGTCGACCGGGCTCGAGTCCAGCTACTTCTGGGAATCGTCGCCGCTTTCGCCGCCGCCACCGTCTTCGGCCTCGCGCACCGTTTCCTGCTGTTCGTCCACCAGCTCGCCGACCGCCTGCGCCTTCTCGTCGGGGGTCATGTCGCCCTCCTGAATCTCGCGAAAGCGCTCCTCGTAGCCGGCGGCCTTCTCATCGAGCTCACGCGTCTTCGCCGCTTCGCTGGCGGGCTCCGACCCGGACTCGGGTTGGATCGCGCGGGCCTTCGTAGACGGCTTGGCGCAACTGGCTGCGGCTCCGAGAACGAGGGAGAGGCTGGCGACGAGCGCGACGGTCGAAACTTTCCTGAGCGTTGGCATGGCGGCCTCCGAGCGGCGATTGGGCAGCGGCGCAGCCCACTCTAGCGCTGACAGCGGGGGCAATAGAAGGAGCTCCTGCCGCCCTGCACGATGCGCCGGAGCGCCGCTCCGCAGGTCTCGCAGGCGTCGCCTGCCCGGCCGTAGACGGCAAGCGCGCCCTGATACTCGCCCGCTTGCCCGGCGCCGTCGGTGAAGTCGTTGAGAGTCGTTCCGCCCTGCTCGATGGCGCGCTCCAGGACCTCGACCACCGCCTCCGCGAGGCGCTGCCATCGCGGTCCGGCGATCCGCGCCACCGACCGCGCGGGGTGGATGCCCGCCCGGTGCAGGGCCTCGGTGGCGTAGATGTTGCCGACGCCGACGAGCAGGCGGCCGTCCATGAGAAAGCTCTTCACCGGTCCTCGCCTCCCTTGAGCGAGAAGGGCGAGCTGCACGCCGGTCAGCGCCGGAGCGAGCGGCTCCGCTCCGAGATGGCGGAAGTGGCGATCCTGCTCGAGGCCGGCGGTCGGAGCGACGAAGGCGACGCCGAAGCGGCGCGGGTCGCGCAGACGCAGTCTCTCGCCGCCTTCGAGCTCGAAGCTCAGGTGCTCGTGCGGCTCGAGCTCTCCCGCGGCCGGTGCGAGCGTCAGCCGTCCGCTCATTCCGAGATGGATCACCAACGTCGCGTCGCGCTCGAAGTCGATCAGCAGGTACTTGCTCCGGCGCCTGAGGCGCTCGATTCGCCGCCCCGCAAGCCCGCCCAGGGCGTGCCGGTCGAGCGGCTCGCGCAGGGCCGGGGAATGAACCCGGACGTCCAGTACCCGGCGTCCGGCGAGTCGGGGCTCGAGGCTGCGCTTCAGCACCTCGATTTCGGGCAGCTCGGGCATCCGTTCATTCTCTCCCCTTGACAAATTCTACGGGATGGCGTAAAAAAGGCGTAAATGTACCAGGAAGCCACTCTCCCGCTGTTTCCCATGCTCCCCGCGGCAGGACGCCCGGCGCCGGATGCCGAGGCTTTGCGCCGCCGTGCCGGCGTCGATTACTTCGACCTGCTGGTGCGCGAGATCCTCAACAAGTCGAACCCCGGAAGCGCCGCCCGACTGCCGTTCGACTGGACGATCAACCCCTACCGCGGCTGTGAGTTCGGCTGTGTCTACTGCTACGCCCGCTCGACCCACGGCTTCTTCGAGTCGACTAGCCCGGACGAGTTCGAGAATAAGATCTTCGTCAAGCGGAACGCCGCCGAGCGGCTCCTCCAGCGGCTCCGCAAGAGCGACCTCCGCGGCCAGACGATCGCCATCGGCACCGCGACCGACCCCTACCAGCCAGCGGAGAAGCACTTCGGAGTCACCCGGTCTCTGCTCGAGGTCTTCACCGGCGCCGAGGGGTTGAACCTGTCGATCACCACCAAGTCACCGCTGGTCTTGAAGGACCTCGATCTCCTGGCCGAGCTCGATCGCCGGCACTCGATCGAGATCCACATGTCGATCACCACCGTCGACCGCGAGCTGGCGAGGAAGCTGGATCCGAAG
>JAYTAM010000098.1:0-4313 GCA_043737505.1 Thermoanaerobaculia bacterium | reverse complement strand
CTCGCCGGAATCCTCGCCGCGGTCACCGGAGTGATCCTCCACCTCGGGCTGACCTTTGGTGAAAACGTCCTCTTCCCAGGAGGATTCGCCAGCGGACCAGAGATCCTTGGTCTCATCCTGGCTCTCGCCGCCTTCGTCTCCCTGCGCGCAACCAAGGTGAGTCCAGCCCTTCTCGTTCTCGCTGGGGCGATTCTCGGAACTGCAGAGACCTGGGTTGGGCGATGACTCCGAAGCGGAACCCGGATTCACTCTCCAATGCTGATTGTCCGGGCGGTCTTGGGGGCGAGTCTACTTCCCATACTTCCCTGGCCAGCGAACGAAGAGGCCGTCCGCCCAGACGATGTCCGCTTCGGGATCGTTCTTGTCGAACGCTCCCCTGGAGTAGCTGTTCTTCTCGAACTTGCCGTCGGCGCCGGCAGAGCGAACGGCCATGACTTCCCATTCGTGGTGGGTGCGATCGAGGCGTACTTCGAGCCCGTTTCCCCAGCCGTCGGTGAGCTCGAGGCTCTTCAGATAGCGTGGTACCAGCATTGCCTCAAGCTCCTTCGCCGAGAGGACGGTCAGTCGCGAGACATTGGCCTCTGGCGGCATGCTGTCGGGCGGTAGCTCTTTGTCGCAGCAGAGGCCCTGATCTTTGCCCCAGAGGTACATGGCCGCGCCGACCGTGCGGACGGAGTCGAGCGTTTCGCGCATCGGGTCGACCGATGGGTCGGTGCTGGCCGCAGGGAGGCAGGTTGCGCTCAAGAGGGCAGCGGCGGCGGCGAGCGATACGGTGCAGAGTCGGTTCATGGCAGTTCTCCTGGTTGCGTGCTGGTGAACGACTTCAAGCCAGAGTCAGCTCTCATTGCCGTCGACGCGACGGTTGGTTAGTAGTGATTGGCTGACGGCAGCCCGGCATCGAAGTACTGAGCCTCTCCGAGGAGCGGCTGCAGGACCTTGGTCGCAGGATTGAACCAGAGAAGGCGTCCGGACCGATCACGAAAAACGGAATGTTCGGCGCTGATGTCGAACAGCCAGCCGGAGAGTTGCAGGCCCTTCCCTAGTGGCCGCATCGTGCCCTTGCGGAGATCGATCTCGGCGAAGGAGAAGAGAGATGTGCCGCGGGGCGGGTCGTAGTAGGTGGAGACGAGGACTGTCTTGGAGTCGGCCGACTCGGCGAGGATCGTAGAGACGCCGAGGGGTAGTGGCACCGTGAGTATGGGAGTCCCCTCCGCAGAGTAGGTGGCGAGGTGGCTCTCTCCGAGGCTGATCGCCATCGCGAAAGTTCCGTCGCGGAGTTGACGACCGCGCAGCCACTGAGACGACCGAACCAAGGCCGCAGGCGCTAGGTTCGCCACGAAGCGATCGGTTTCGTAGTCTCGGAGCTCCCAGGCTGTTTGCAAGTCGTCGGTCTTTGCGGTGAGCAGTCGCAGCCAACCCCGCGCCGACTGCACAAGTCCTAGAGAACTCTCGACTGCCGGGGGGAAGACTGGGCTGTAGGGTTCCGACTGAGCCGTTTTCGAAACGAGATCGACTCGAACCAACCGCACCTCGTCCCTCTTCGTATCCCAGTGGCCCCGGTATCCGCACGGAATCAGAAGTTCTTTGCTGCTCGGGAAAAGCATGTCGCCGGAGACTCTGCAATGCGGGAATTGCACTGCCGCGACGACGTCTCCGGTTGCAAGCAGCGAAACCACCAGACGCATCGGGTCGCTGGCGTCGCCGAGCATTTCGAGCGCCGCGACAAGGCCCCCGTCCGGAGAAAGTGCCCAGGTCATGCATCGGGCCGACGTCAGCGTCGGCGTCGATTCGGGAACCGTAGTCGCCGCCTTCGTCGAAAGGCGAAAAAACCGCAAAGTCTTCGAGCTTTCGCCGTCTGATTCCAGCCAGGCGATCGTCGAACCGTCGATCGAGCCGGACACGGACTTGCGGTCCCCGGGATCTCCCGAGAGAGGCCCGAGGCGCAGGAGGCGGCCCGAAGTCGGAGCCAGGAGGAAGCGAGATTGGACGAGCGCAGCTCGGCGCGTTGGCCCGATCAACGCTACCCAGTCCGGATTGAGGCTTTGGGCTCCCGAGGCGTTCCCAATGAGGTCGTCCACTTTCGGCCGAAGGGTCCACTGAGAAAGGCCCAAGACAGTGGTCGAACCGATGATCGCAGTTGACAGGAGCCCGAGTGAGAGAAATCTCTGAGCCTTTTGTGCCTCTGTCCTTCCGCGAACGAGTTGAATCAGCGACGAGATCGCTGTGCCCAACAGGGTGACTCCGATGAGCACCAGAATCATCTGCCAGATGGCGGTTTGGGCTTGCCAGAGGCGCAATGCGTGCCAGCTGGAGTAAACGACTGTGGCCACGAGAACCAAGGAGAATGCGTCCACGCCGGCCCAAGCGGAGCGAGTTCGCGCAACCAGCGCGACTGGAATAGCGAGGAGCAGGATCGCGAGGATGGCGACGGGGGAATAGGTGAGCGCGTTCGTCGCTCCGCTGCCGACAAGCAAGTCCAAGCCGGCGGACGCCCCGGTCCAGTCCATACCGACGGCTGCGGATGGTGCGAGGACGAGACCTTCGGCGAGGGCGATCGTGGCGATGGCAGCGAGCAGGCGCGCGGCCCAGATCGCGCTGGGGCGAACCGGGAGGCGGAAGTCGAAGGCCAGGCGGTTTTCGGTCAGGTCGCGAGTGAAGATCGAGCCCCCCAGCAGCAGCGCGAGCACAGCTGCCCAGGTGAGCGCGGCGGTCAGGCCGGCGGCGGCGCGCAGCTCGGCGGGGGGGAGGCGGGAGCCCGTCACGAAGGGGAGCCCCAGGATGAAGAGCCCCATCGCGAACGAAGCGACGAAGAGCATCCAGCGCTGTTGGAGGTCACGGCGGAAGAGCAGGAGGAAGCCGCGCATGTCAGTTTTCTCCCGGGCCGGCGAAGTGGAAGAAGAGGCTCTCGAGGGTGGGGGCAGCGGCGCCGCGTTCGACCGCGCTCTGGCGCAGAGCCTCGAGCTCACCCTCTACCAGCAGCTTTCCGTTGCGGAGGATGCCGACGTGAGTCGCGATGCGCTCGATCCCTTCGAGATCGTGCGTGGTGAGGAGCACCGTCGTGCCGCGGTCGGCGAGCTCGCCGATGAGCTCGTCGAAGACGAAGCGGCGGGCGACCGGATCGAGGCCGAGCGTCGGATCGTCGAGCAGCAGCAGCTCGGGGCGCTGCGCCAGGGCGAGCGAGAGCATGACCAGCCCCTGTTGGCCCCTGGAGAGCGCGCCGAAGCGCTTCGCCGGAGAGATGCCGAAGCGGTCGAGACGCTGACGGTGTGCGGGCGCGTCCCAGCGGGGGTGGAACGAGCCGACGAAACTGCCGAGGGCGTCGACCTGCATTCCCGCCGGGGCATCCGGCGTCTCAGGAGTGGCGGCAATCCGGCCCATCAGCCGGTGGCGGAACTTCCACGGGTCCAGCCCGTCGATCTCCAGGACGCCAGAGTCGGCCCTGCGGAAGCCGAGCAGGGCCTTCACCAGCGAGCTCTTGCCGGAGCCGTTCCTGCCGAGAAGGGCATAGACCGAGCCCTCGGGAACGTGAAGGTCGAGCCGGTCGAGCGCCGTCGTCCGGCCATAGCGCAGCGTGACGTCGCGGATCAGCATCTTCACGGGAGCTTCCTTTCCGGGGAGTCGAGGGCGAGAAAGGCCTCGAAGAGGGCGACTGCCGAGGGCTTGGCGTCGAAACCCAGGCCGGCGGCGGTGGTGGCGTAGCGCGTGGCCGCTTCGGCGAGGCGGGCCTGCCTTTCGGCGGCAGAGGGGAGCGGCGGATTCTGGGCGACGTAGGTGCCTTCGCCTCGCCGCATCTCGAGGACCCCGGCTTCGCCCAACTTCTGGAAGACCCTGGCGACTGTATTCGGATTCACCCGGAGGTCGCGTGCCAGATCGCGGACCGATGGGATCGGCTCGCCCGGGGCAAGGCCGCCGGAGGTGACCAAGCGCAGGATGCCATCTTCGATCTGGCGCCCGATGGGGCGAGGATCCGACGTATCGATGGCGAGAGGCAGATGCAGCATGTGTACTAGTGTACTAGGACACTAGTGCTAAATGTCAAGGTGCTTCGGGAGGAGCCTGCTGGACCTGTGGAATCAGGGAGTTGCGCGCGCCGCGGCGGAGTCCAGGCCGTGGCGAATGCTCTCTTCGAGGCGATCTCCCTGCGGCTTGAGCCGGAGGTTCTGGGTGCACTGCAGAGTCCCTTCGACCTCTTTCGGAGAGCAGACCCAGGCGAAGTTGCTGGCGGCCTGCGAATCCACCTTCTCCTTCTGCGGCAGGTACGGATCGTCCGCGAACAGGACATCCCGATTCCACTGAGGCGTATAGCCCGCCCC